>JBBRCR010000258.1:0-11811 GCA_038204695.1 Opitutales bacterium
GGATCAGCGCTTTCTCGACGGGGCGGCGAAAAAATTCCTGGATGCCTCGCGGCACAAGGACTGGCGTGAACTCCTCAGCCGTCATTCGGCGAAATTCGACGCGGTGACCATCGGCACTCCCGATCACATGCACGCCGCACCGGCGGTGCTGGCGATACGCGCGAAGAAGCACGTGTATTTGCAGAAGCCGATGGCGACGACGCTGCACGAGTGCCGCGTCATCACGCAGGAGGCCGCGATGGCCGGCGTCATCACGCAACTCGGCAATCAGGGGCGCTCCAGTATCGAGAGCCGGATGACCGTGGCGCTGCTCCGCGCGGGCGCGATCGGCAAAATCAAGGAGGTCATCATGTGGGAGAACAAGCCTCTCACCTGGTGGCCAAAGAACGTCGAGCTGCGTGCGCGGCCCGATGCGATTCCCCCGGCGCTCGACTGGGATTTGTGGCTGGGCGTGCGCGAACCTCGCCCTTATCTCGCGCAGACTTATCATCCCAAGACGTGGCGCGCGTGGTTCGATTTCGGGGGCGGTGAACTGAGCGATATGGGTTGTCACCACTTTGACATTACATTCGACGCGCTGAAGCTGACGGCGCCATTGAAGGTGCGGCAGACCATCGGCGGCAGCACCGGCCCGCTCTGGGGCGACAACCGGGTCGTCGAAATGGTCTTTGCGGGCAGCGATATAACGGCCGGCCGCACGGTGCCAGTCACCTGGTACGATGGCGGTGTCGAGCCGGACCGCTCGAAGATTTCACTGCCGCAGGGGATCACGAAATTTCCGCTGTCGGCGAACTATTGGATCGGCGAACGCGGCGCTATATTCAAAATATACGGCAGTGGCCGGCCTTTCGTGCTACCCGAAAGCGATTTTCCGGCAGAAAAATATCCGCGCGATTTCAAGGGGCAGGATCACTATCATGACTGGGTCGACGCGGTGCTGGCCGGCCGGAAAGCGTGCGATGATTTTGCGCATGGCGGGCCGCTGACCGAGACGGTGCTCGTCGGGGCGATGGCGGATCGTTTCCCCGGCGATTGGCTCCAGTGGGACCGAAAGGCTTTGAAATTCCCGGGCAATGCAAAGGCAACCGCGCTCGTCCGCCGTACCTATCGTGACGGCTGGAAAGTGCCGGGGCTGGGTTGAGCGATTTTGCGGTCGTGCGGCATATCTTGGAAACACGCTGGTGCTCGAACCGGACATGGGAGACAGGGAAGACGGGGAAGAGAATAAGACGCGGAAGATTCCGAAGTCTTCCGAGTCTCGCGTTCTTCCCTGTCTCGCGTTCTTCATCGGGTGCGCTCTGTGACCAAAGGATTGGGCGCTCGAACTCGTCGCAAACATGCACGATCCGGATCGATATCAGCACACCCTGTGCGCGCGTTTTCGCCCGTAGCGCCAGTCTCCGACTGGCGGAACGCCGGTCAAAGACCGGCGCCACTCCCGGCGGCTGCCCCAGCGTGTGGGATGTTATCATAGGAGCTGTGAATTTTCCGGGCTAGTAGAGGAACGCGCAACGAACGCGACGGCCCGTGATAATTGCGTTTTCAAGCCCAAAGTGCTGGCTCGATCCTCTGTAAAATCGCAGGTTTGTTTCCGCTCCATGAGTCACCGTTTTCTCCTCTGGGTTGCTGGGTGGGTGTTCTCGGCGAATCTGACCCAGGCCGCTGCGCCCAATTTTCTCGTGATCATGGCGGACGACGCCTCGTTCCACGTGGTGGATACGCCCGAGACCCGCGCCGAGATGGTCGCATACTACGCCGAGTACGAATACATGGACATGCAGGTCGGCGAAATCCTCCGCACGCTGGCCGAGACCGGACGCGCTCAAGACACACTGCTGCTCTTCACCTCGGAACAGAGTGGGCAGTGGCCGGGCGCGAAATGGACGAACTGGGAGGCGGGCATCCACACGGGCATGGTGGTGCGCTGGCCGGGACGCGTGGCGCGCGGCACATCGACCGACGCGCTGGTGCAGTATGCCGACGTCCTGCCCACCTTCGTCGAAGCCGCCGGAGGCGATCCGGGAAAGGCGGGCTTCGACGGGCGGAGCTTCCTGCCGGTGCTATTGGGGAAAACGACGAAGCACCGCGACTATGTGTATGCGATGCACAACAACCTGCCGGGGGGGCCGTCGTATCCGATTCGCGCGGTGCTGGACGCCCGTCACCATTACGTCCGTAACCTAAATCCACATACGCTCTATATCGAAAAACACGTCACGGGCCGGATCGAACATGGGCGGTACTGGCCGTCGTGGATGTGGTCCACGGCGACCGATCCGCATGCCTATGCGATGGTGCAACGGTACCTCCGACGGCCCGCGGAGGAGTTGTACGACCTGATCGCGGGTCCGTTCGAACTGCACAATCTCGCCGCCGACCCGACGTTGGCTGACACCAAACGCCGGCTTTCGGCGGAGCTTGACCGCTGGATGCGCGAGCAGCGCGATCCCGGCGCTGAGGTCGACTCGGTGGCGTATCGCCAACGTCACATTGAATCGGTGCAGGCCAGCCTGCCGGTCCAGGCCGGCAAGAAGAAGTAGTAGCATGAAACTCCAGGGCTGTCCCCTCGTGCCCGCGATGGATCGTCGCGGCGAGAGCCAGCCATTGGAGATGGGTCGACGCGGTCTCGTTCGCCGCCGGCTGCGCGTCGACACGATCGGCCGTGGTGATTTTGCGCCATGAATTCATCCTGTCTCGAAAGTCCGCGCGGCCCGAATCAAGCCGCCGTCAGCACCGCGATTGCGTTGCTCGTTTGTATACTGATCGGTGGCCTCAAGGTATCGGCTGCGAATGCCACCGCGCCGGTGGTCACGGACGGCGGCTGGCACGCGGAGGTTGCGGTGCACCTGGATCGGCCCGGCCGGGCGGTGAGCCCGGAACTTTACGGCGTTTTCTACGAGGACATCAATTACGCTGCCGACGGCGGACTTTATGCCGAGTTGGTGCAGAATCGCTCGTTTGAATACTATCCGCTGACCGACCCGAGAAACCCACAGGCGGCCGAGATGAAGCCGCTGTTCTCCTGGCAAACGATTGAACGCGGCGGGATGAAGGTGAAAGCCGACGCCGCGATTCTCGAGCCATTGAACCCGCGAAATCCCACGTATGCGGTGCTCACGCTGACGGGCGGCAGCGGTGAAGGCGGGCTGGCCAATCGCGGTTATGAGAATGGCATCCCGGTCCGGGCGGGCGCGACGTATGATGTATCCCTGTACGCGCGACGCCCCCGGGGAGCAGCGGCACCGCTGCGCGTGACACTCGAAACGCCGGACGGAGCCGTGCTGGCCGAGGCAGAGCTGCGGGCGCCCGGCGAAGCCTGGAGCCGGCAGGACACGGTGCTCACGGTGGCTCGGTCCGATCCGAAGGCGCGGCTGGTCGTCACGACCAAGTCTGCCGGCGTCGTCATGCTCGATATGATTTCGCTGTTCCCGCGCGCCACGTTCAAAGGCCGGAAAAACGGGTTGCGGCAGGATCTCGCGCAGGCGATTGCCGACCTTAAGCCGAAGACTTTCCGGTTTCCGGGCGGATGCATTGTCCATGGCCGCGGTCTCGGCAATGCGTACCGCTGGAAAGACAGCGTGGGGGACGTCGCGCAACGCCGGCCGAATTTCAATCGCTGGGGCTATCATCAGAGCTACGGGCTGGGCTACTTTGAGTATTTTCAGTTTTGCGAGGACATCGGCGCCGCGGCGCTGCCCATCCTGCCATGTGGCGTGAGTTGCGGTTTTGAGAAACCCTTCCAGGTCGCGCAGGGGCCCGAGCTCGACGCTTGGATTCAGGACGCGATTGATCTCGTCGAGTTCGCCAATGGCCCCGCCGAAAGTCCGTGGGGTCGGGTGCGTGCGGCGATGGGGCACCCGGCGCCCTTTGGCCTGAAGTACGTGGGATTGGGGAACGAGGAGCACGACACGACGTCGTTTCGCGAGGTGTTCCCGCGATTTGTCGAAGCATTGCGCCGGCACCACCCGCATATCCAGATCGTGGGGACGTCTGGGTTGGGGCCGAACGTGCCGCTGTTCGACCTCATGCAGCAGACCGGCGTGGAGATTGGCGACGAGCATTATTACCAGCCGCCGGAATGGTTCATCACCAATCGGAATCGGTTCGACGCGGCGCCGCGCACCGGGCCAAAGATTTTCGTCGGCGAATATGCGTCGCGCGGGAACACGCAGTTCAACGCCGTCGCCGAGGCGGTTTATCTCACCGGGATTGAGCGGAACAGCGATCAAGTGGTGATGACGGCCTATGCGCCATTGCTGGCGCGGTACGGTTTCGTGCAGTGGCCGCGTGCGAATCTGATTTGGTTTGATCAGGACCAGCTGGTGAAGACGCCGAATTTCCATGTGCAGCAGCTGTTCAGCATGAACCAGGGTGATCGCTCGGTCGAAAACGCCGTCACGATCGGAGGCCGGCCCGGCCAGTCCGGCGGAGAAAAACCGGTGCTGGCGGTTTCAACCATGCTCGTGTCGAAGGACGGCACCTTGATTATGAAGATTGCGAATCCGGGTGCAGAGCCGGTGCAAACGCGGATTGCGATCACGGGGGCGGTGGCGGCAGGCAAGACGGCGGAGCTTCTCCTGCTCGCCGCGCCAAAAGATGCGACGAACGACCGGGAGCAGCCGGAACGCGTGCGCCCCGTGGCGTCGACGATCGCAGCCGGCCGGATCTTCGACTATACCGTGCCGGCCATGTCGGTGCAGGTCATCCGCGTCGGAACTGGACTGGCCGGTGCGCGCTCGTCGGCGGAGTGATCAGATCTTGCGCGGTTTTTCTGCCGTCATTTCCTTACGCAATGAAACCGATGGTCTCACGCCGCGCGTTCCTGCGTGCGGCGGGTGCAAGCGCGCTGGTGGGCATCGGTGGGCTCACCCGCGCCGCTGAGCGGAGCGATGTCGACCCGAGTAGCCTCGAGCGAGCCACGGCCGCACGCCCGCTCCGGGGCGGCCGGATTCCCTCGGGCATCGCGCGGCGGCTCGCGACGGCTCATGTCGGCGGCCGATATCATTTCACGCGCGAGCCTTTTCTGTTGGAGGGCGCGCGACGCGTGCACGACTTCGGGCTCGGCGGGATCAAGCTCTGGTTCGATCGCATGGAGCGCGGCTATAGCTTCAATTCCGAGTGGTCCCTCGCGCCTCACCTGTCGTTCATCGAGCGGGCGCAACATCCCTATTATCGCGCCGCATTCGCGCTGCCGTTCAACGTGATCGCGTTGGAACTGCCAGCGGCGGCCGGCGCCGCGCGCAAATCGGTGGCCGGTCACTCGGTCAGTCCAGAATCCGATTTCACGATCGACGAGCAGCAGGTGTACGAACTGGCGCGCCATCTCCTCGTCACATATCGCGAGCGCGAGCTCACGTTCCTCCTCCAAAACTGGGAAGGCGACTGGATGTTCCGCGGCGGCACGCGAGGCGAATGGACGCGCGCAAAACACCCCGACCTGGAAACCCGCGTGACCACGTTCCGGCAGTGGTTCGATGCCCGGCAGCGCGGGGTGGAGCGGGCCCGTAGCGAAATTCCGAATACTCGATGCCGCGTGTTTCACGCGGTGGAGGTGAACCGTGTTTTTGACGAGCTGGGCGGTATTCCCACGGTCACCACCCACGTGCTGCCGCAGGTGCGGCCGGATTTTATCTCGTGGTCATGTTACGACGGATTGAAGGCGAGCCAGCGAAACGGGGAGGCGACGGCGCGCGGCGTCTGGGCGGGGCTCGATCTCATTCAACGTCGCGCGCAGACGACGCAGCGCGATCCGGAAGACCGGCCGGCCCTCTACATCGGTGAGATTGGATTCCCGGAGCAAGTGACGCCGCCGGAGGCAACGCTGGACATGATGGATGGCGCGATGGGGACACTGCTCGCACGGCAAGTGCCGTACATCTTTCACTGGCAGCTTTTCTGTAATGAGCGGAAGGACGGTAAGCGTGATCTGCCGGCCGCCTCTGAGCAGGCCAGCGAACTGCGTGGATTCTGGCTCGTGAGACCCGATGGCGGACTTGGCGTGATTGGTCGATATTTCCAATCACTGCTGGCGAACGCGGGAAAAACACTGCCGCGCCGGAACGTCTGAAGCCGGACTCCCTCGAATAAATCCGACCTCAACCGCTCAGCTCCATGAGCGTCTTCACGTAGCGGCCATAAATCGAAAACACCTTGGCCGCCACCATGCCGGCGACCGCCAGGAAGACGATCGCCGGAAGAAGAACGGTCACCAACGCGAGTGCGCGGCCAGCGGCCTCCTGATTATGCGCCGCCAGACGGTGCAGGTTTGCCTCGAGTTTGCCGGTCTGTTCGCCAGTTCGATACAGCGCGACGAACTCGGGAGGAAAGCACCCGAACGTGGCTAGTTTTCCGCTGGGGGCCGCGCCGCCGGCAATGACTGCGGTGATCTCGGTGGCGGCCGCTTTGAGGTCCGGTGATTGCGTGACCATGCCTGCCGCAGTCCACGCCGGCCCGATGGGCACGCCCGATTCGAGCAGGTTGGCGAGCGAGAATGCCAGATCGGCCAACGCCTGCTTGCGTATATAGTGACCCAGCACGGGTATCGCGCGGACGACCCGCGCGAGGATCGGGTTTTCGCGGCGGGCGAGCCACCATAACGCCGCCGCGGCGACCCAGAGAGGCAGGATGCCTTGCGCGACACCGCGCGCGTAGACGGCCGAGCTCCATTGGAATCCTTTGTCCGGATCCACCATCTGCATCACCGGAAAAAGCAGCAGCCCGAAATGCAGAATCGCCATCGGGTAGGCGCAGGCGATCAGGAGTTTCAACTTGGCCGCGCCGAGTTGCTCATGGCGGACCGAAAGATGATGCAACGTGGCCGGCATCCGGCCGGCATTGGCGGCAGCGGAAAGCGCGAGTAAGTCGCCGAGCGGAAGCCACCGGCCAACGATGCGCAGTGCATCGTCGACCGAGCCTCCCTGCGCGATCGTTTCCGCCATCGTGTCCAGCGGCGCAGAGGGCATGCCGGCGCCGCGCGACAACTGGAGTGCTTCCGCCATCGGCAGCCCGGCTTCGAGCTGCTGGCCCAGCTGATGATACCACGATGCGAGTCGGCGGTGACTCAGCCGACCCGATGCCGTCGGACGATCATTCATTCGACAAACACATCTGAAGGACCGATTCGCGCATCGCTTCGAAGGACAAGCGTGTATTCTCCGAAACTCATGCGCCACGCCATCTATCGATAATCTGCTTCCGTGAGGCTTTGCAGGACCGATTGCTGCCAGGCGCGGAGCTGCTGCTCCAGCTTGGCCGCGACGGCGGGCTGCGTCTGGATGATGTTCTTTTTCTCCGCCGGATCGTTGCGCAGGTCGAAGAGCTCCTTGCCCGTTCCGCGGCCGCCGTCGATGACGAGCTTGTACCGGTTGTCGAGCATCGCGCGCGCGCCACCGAAGTCCTCCTCCTCGATTTTGGGATAATGGTAATTCTGGAAATTGCGCGTCGGCCGGCCGTCACCCGCGAGTTTGACCAGTGGCGTCGTGCCTTTCTGCAACTCGGGATCGATATAGGGCTTCCCTTTCTCCCCCCGGGCGAGCCCGTTCCAGAAACCGAGCGGGCCCGGCCGCGCCGTCATCTTTCCGTCGATAATCGGTTTAAGGCTGATGCCATCCAGCGGCCGTTTCGGCAGCGGCTGGCCCGCGAGTTCGCACAGGGTGGGGAGGATGTCGCTCGTCACCGTATTCACGTCGCTGATGCGCGGCCGGGTGATCTGCGCGGGCCACTCAATCACCCCGGCCACGCGAATCCCGCCCTCGTAAATGTGGCCCTTTTCGGCGCGGAACGGCACCGTCGCATTTGCCTCCTGCGGTGTGCCGTTGTCACCGCAGTACCACAGCAGCGTGTTCGGCCGCAGCCCGGTGTTGCCGAGATGAGTTCGCAGCTGGCCGATGGCCCGATCCATGGCCGTGATTTCCGCGAAACGCTCGCGCAACACCTCCCGCTGGAGTCGTTCCACCGTCCGGCCGGTTTCGTTCGAGGTCAGCTTTACCCGCCGGGTTCCGAAACTCGCGGGCAGGTGGTCGTAGAGCGCGAGATCCTTCGGCAAGCCGCTGTAGGGCTCGTGCGGTGAACCGAACCAGATCACCACAAAGAACGGACGCTGCTGCTGTTTCGCGCGATCGATATAGCGGATCGCCTCGGCCACCACGATTTCGGAGCTTTCGCCCTTGAACTGCTCGGGCGGTCCGCCATTGCGCGAAAAATACGGATTCAGCTCGAAAAAATTGTCGTGCGAGAACCATTCATCGAAACCCATCGCGCCCGGATTTGTGGGTGAGGCCGCCTTCACCGGGCCGAGGTGCCATTTCCCGAAATGGCCGCACGCGTAGCCTGCTGAGCGCAGGATCTTCGCAATGGTGATTTCCTCCGGACGGATCGAGTATCCGGGGTTGAACGTCCCGTAGCGGTTATGATGACGCCCGGTCATCACGGTGCCGCGGGTCGGCGAACAGCTGGAGCCGCCCGAGTAAAATCGATCGAGCCGCAAGCCAGACGCCGCCATCTGATCGAGCACGGGCGTTTTGAGATACGGGTGACCGTTATAACCGGTCTCATCCCAGCCGTGATCGTCGCCCATGAGGAGCACGACATTCGGGCGCTCGGCCGCCCGCACGGAAGCAGTGGCGAGCACGAAGGCGCAGAGAATGGCGAGGCCGGGCGACACAACGCGGAGTAGGAAAGCAGTCATGGGGAGAACGGAGATGGCGGTGCGACGACACGGTAATCAACCGCGGCGGCGCAGGTCGAACGAACTTTCTCGGCCGCCGCATCACCTGTTGGCCGGGGATTGCCAATCCGCCGCACCGCGCTGATTCTCGGCCGGTGCTGACGTTGCTCCTCTTCGCACCTGTCTTCCTCGTCTTCGAGGTGTGGCAGCTCGTTCTCAGTGAGCGCTACCTCGGCATCAAACAGATCGCGCGCGGAACGGATCCGCGGAGCCTCGCGTTGGGAGAACTCACCGCGTTCTCATGGACGATGGCGCTCATCGGCTATTGGACGTGGATGCTGCTGCTGTTGACGACGCCGCTCGGCCGGGTGCACGGGCTCGGGCTGCTTCTGATTTCAGCGATCGGCTTTACCCTGCGGCGCGGCACTCCGCTCAAACTCATCCTGGTGATCCTCACCTTCGAGGGTGCCGTGCGGGTTGGCCTGCTGTTCTCGATGTGCGCCATCGTGTGGGGCGGGCTTTAGCCGGGCACTCAGTCCTTCTTGAAATCGAGCAATTCGATCTCGAAGACGAGCGTGGCGCGCCGCGGAATCTTGGGCGGCTGCCCGCGCGTGCCGTAGGCCAATTCTGGCGGAATAATCACGAGGCGCTTTTCACCGCGCTTCATCAATTGCAGCGTTTGATCCCAGCCTTCGATGACCATGTCGCGTCGCACGCGAAAAGTGAACGGGTTCTCCTTGTCCTGATTCTGGTCGAACACTTTTCCGTCCAACAGCCGGCCCACGTAAAGCACCGACACCTTGTCGCCAGGTTTGGGCGAGTCACCCTCGCCCTCGCGCATCACGATGTAGCGAATGCCCGTGTTGGTTTTCTTGGCCTCAGGCCACGTTTTCTCGACAAACTCCAGGTCTTCGGGCGGAAGTTTCTCCCGCTGGGCGTGTACCCACGGAGCAGCAAACAAGCCGGCCAGCCACAACGCGCAAAAAAATTTAACCACCAGTTTCATGGGAACACGGATAAGACTTCCGTGCATCCGTGGCACCCGTGTAATCGATGGTCAAAGCCAATTCCATGACTCGACGCCCCACTGTTGTCATTCTCTGCCCCAAGGAGTTCAAGTTCACCGACCATGAGGCGACGGTCGAGCGGCCGTTTCTCGCCGACATTGCCGATCTGCGCACCGTTTGGCTCGATTTCAACGCGCCGTTTCCCGACGAGGTGCTCGATACCCATGCGCTGATTCTGTGGCACGGCCCGCAGGTCACGGAGCAGGTGCTCGCAGGAATGAAGAACTGCCGCGCGATCATTCGCAATGGAGTCGGTTTCGACAGTGTGGATATCCAGGCGGCGGCGCGGGCGGGCATCCCGGTGTGCAATGTGCCCGATTACGGCACAGAGGAGGTCGCGGATCACGCCATGGCGCTGACGCTCGCGCTGTATCGGCAGCTTTTCCCACTGGATGCGGAAGCGAAGCAGCTGAGTTGGAAGATCAATGTCGCCCCGAAAATGCGGCGCCTAAGGACGCAGACCTTCGGCATCGTGGGACTTGGCCGCATCGGCACGGCGACGGCGCTCCGGGCGAAGGCCTTCGGGTTCCGCGTAATCTTCCACGATCCGTATGTCCCGTCGGGCACGCACAAGGCGATTGGCATCGAGCGCGTCAGCTCGTTGCCAGAACTCCTCGCGGCGGCAGACACGGTCTCGATTCATTGCCCGCTGAGCGCGGAGACGCGCGGGATGATCGGCGCAGCGGAAATCGCGGCCATGCGCTCAGGAGCCTTTCTGGTGAACACGGCGCGCGGCGATATCGTGCAGAAACAGCCGGTGTTTGCGGCGCTGCGTTCAGGTCATCTCGGCGGCGCTGGTCTCGACGTGGTTGAAGCCGAGCCGTTGCAAACGGCGGAGGAGGCCGCGACTCCGAATCTGATTGTCACATGTCACGCGGCGTTTTGCAGCCCCGAGGGCATGGTGGAGATGCGGAGTACGTCGGCGCGAATCGCGCGCGCCGCCATCTTGGGTCAGCCGATCTGGAATCGGATCAATTGACGGCGGAAGTGATGAGTCGCGGATCCCGTGGCTGCGCCAGCGAGTGGATGCGCTAACTGTATATCCTGCCTTCGTGGCTGCGAGAATTGGGGCGGGACGCCCCATGCTGTTGTATTGAAAGGAATTCATGGGCGGGACGCCCATGCCACGCCGCCGGTCCACGATCCGCGACACCCACGAGGTGCCGTCGGGCGTTTCAACTCCCTTTTCCGCTGCTCGCGCAAATGGCCGGGTGTCTCGCAATGAGCGCCAGCGACTTGTTCAAAAGCGTTTTCCCCGGCTCCATGCGGTGCCAGGGCGAAGCGCCCGACGGATGCGGCAGCGGGATGCAGTCCGCCTCATGCCCGCGATACTTAATCCGGAATTTCCGGCCGATCGTTTCGATCAGCGGTTGTTCCGGCAGAAACTGCGCGATGGCGAGTTTGCCGACCGGCAGAACGAGCTCGGGCCGCAGCAGCTTGAACTCGCGCTCGAGCCATTCGCCGCACGCGGCGATTTCATCCGGCGCAGGCACGCGATCGCCGCCTTCGGGCCGCTTCCCGGGAAAACAGCGACAGACAGCGGCAAAATAGATCGCCTCACGCGTCTGCTCCTCGCTCCACCCCAGCGCGCCCTGAAACCACTTGAAAAGTGTTTTGCCCGCCGTCCAGGCAAACGGCCGGCCGAACTTCGGCTCCTTGGCCCCCGGCGCCTGCCCGACGAGAATCACCTTGCTTGCGACCGGTCGCCCATGGACGACCGGCCCAATCATTTTCGGGCAGCGGGCACAGGCGCGAAGCGCGGCAAAATGTTTCTCGACGGCGGCGACAGACGGCATGGATGGCGACGGTTTTCCGTGCGACATCATCGGCGTGAAGCCGGCCTCACATCAAGGTAACCGTGGACCACGCCCACTCGAATTTACCGACGACCCCAGAACGGCCGTTTGCGCTGTTCGGCGCCCGGCTCCGCGGAGGCGCCGCCCGTGGAGTGTGCCTGCCGTTCGCCGAAACCTCCGCGGCGGTCACCATTGGACGCTCCCCGGCGCTGTTGTTGCTGGCCACCGCGCCCGCCCGAGTGCCCGCCTCGCTGCTGTTGAGGTTGTTTCGGCCGCGGCGCAC
>JBBRCR010000259.1:0-11789 GCA_038204695.1 Opitutales bacterium
GGCAAGGGCGGGATCATCGGTGCGCTGCGGCAGACGTATCACCACAACCTTTTTGCCCACCACATGGCGCGCAATCCGAAGGTCACGTGGCGGCGTCATTGCCAGGTCGACGTTCGGAACAGCGTCATGTTCAACTGGGGCAACGAAAGCTGTGCCGACGGGGCGCGCTCGCACGTCAACTGGGTCGCCAATTATTACAAGCCCGGACCGGCCACGCGACCGAACGTGCAGAATTGTGTTTTTCGCATTCTCAAGAAAGCCGAGCAGGGTGTGACGGAGCATGCGCTCTTCTATATTGAAAAGAATTATGTCGAGGGCTTTCCGGAGATTTCCGCGGACAACTGGGCGGGCGGGGTCCAGTTCGGAGAGGGCGCGGGCATTGAAAACCGCACGCGCAAGCCGTTCCCGTATCCCAAGATCTCCTACGAACGCTCCGCGCTGGACGCGTTTGCCCCGGTGCTCGCGGTGGCCGGCGCGTCGCTGGCCCGCGACGACGTGGATCGCCGCATTGTCGAGGAGGTCCGGACCGGGAAGCCGCGGTTCGGCCGCAACGGGATCATCGATTCCCAGAAGGATGTTGCCGCCTGGCCCGAATTGCGCTCGCGTCCGGCCCCGCCGGATGCCGATCACGACGGCATGCCCGACGCGTGGGAAAAGGAGCACGGCCTCGATCCGCGCAACGCCGACGATCGCAATCTCGATCGCGACCGTGACGGCTACACGAACCTCGAGGAATACCTGAACTGGCTCGTGCGCGAGGTTGCGGTTTTATAGCCCCGTCACCGAGTACTTCCTTCAAGCCAATGGAGACAATCGCCACTTCCCCCGGTTTATCTCGCGCGGGCCGCAGCGCTTGCGGGTCGCTCCTGCTGTCGCTGCTCGCCGCGCTGGGCCTGACCACGCGTGTGACGGCAGCCTCCGTCCGCCCGCCGAACATCATCTATATCATGGCCGACGATCTCGGTTACGGCGATATCGGGCCCTTCGGCCAGAAAAAAATCCGTACACCGAATCTCGATCGTCTCGCCGCCGAGGGCACGTGCTTCGATCAGTTCTATCCCGGCGCCGCGGTCTGCTCGCCGACCCGTTGCGTGCTCATGACCGGACTTCACACCGGACACGCCCGCATCCGCGGGAACACCGGCACCGCCGGCCTCAAACGTGTTCCCCTGCGCGCGGAGGATGTCACGGTTGCTGAAGTCCTGAAATCAGCCGGATATGCCACGGCCATTGCCGGCAAATGGGGCTTGGGCGAACCTGGCAACGAGGGCATTCCCAACCGGCAGGGTTTCGATCATTGGTTTGGGTATCTCAACAACGACCTGGCCGAATTCTATTTCCCGGCGAAGATCTGGAGGAACGAGGAGGAAATCATACTGCCGGGAAATCTGAACGGAAAACGCGGGCAATACTCAAATGACCTGATGACGGACGAGGCGCTCGGTTTCATCGAACAGCATCGCTCCGGACCGTTCTTCGTCTATCTCGCCTATACTATTCCGCACGCGCTGCTTGAGGTGCCGGAAGATTCGCTCGCCGAATACGCCGGAAAATTTCCCGAGCCCCCGGCGGGGAAGGAGGGCGGCAAGGAGATCACCGCGAGCCCGCGCGCCACCTTTGCCGCGATGGTCACGCGACTCGACCGCGAGGTCGGTCGCGTGTTGGCGAAGCTTCGCGCGCTGAATCTGGATGAGCACACGATCGTGTTTTTCTGCTCTGATAACGGGGCGCCGGCCCGCAATGGAGTCGCGGAGTTTTTCGGGAGCAGCGGCCCGTTCCGCGGGAACAAGGGTTCGCTGCTGGAGGGCGGCATCCACACGCCCATGATCGTGCGCTGGCCAGGCAAAATCGCCGCGGGCCGTCGCAGCGACTTTCCCTGGACGGGCTGGGATTTTCTGCCGACCGCAGCCGCCATCGCAGGTATCGCGCCGCCCAGGAACCTCGACGGCATCAACGTCCTTCCGGCGCTGCGGGGCGAGCCGCTGCGACGCGATGGCTATCTCTATTGGGAGATCGTGCAAAACCGGTTCGCCCAAGCGGTGCGCATCGGCGACTTGAAAGCCGTGCGGGCTGAACGCGACGCGCCGATTGAAGTGTACGACTTGCGCACCGACCCCGGCGAAAGCCGCAATATCGCAGCGGACCAGGTTGCGTTCGTGGCGCGCGCGAAAGAGTTGTTCCGGACCGCGCGCACGGAAAGCGAGCACTGGCCGCTGGACCGCGCCGGCAAGAAGCAACGCTGAGCGGCCAGCATCGTTTGCCGTAATGGCAGCCGGGCGGGAAGGGAGCGGCGAGCGTGCGTTGCCGACATACCCACAGGGTGGGGTCCCCGTCGCCGTGGAATAGCGGCTTGACCGGGAATTTGGTGGATTCTGCATGGCCACCGACCGGCGCGGGCCCGTACGGTTCGGCCCGCCCGCCCACCCAAGTTCAATCTCGTGAAAACATCCCTCCTCCCGTTCGCCTGTATAGCGTTCTGCGCCGGCACGGTCTTCGCCCGTGCGACTGAGCCGGCTCCGCCGCGATTCAATGTTCTGTATATCATCTCCGACGACTTGAACAACAGTCTCGGGTGTTACGGAAATCCCGTGGTGCAATCGCCGAATATCGACCGGATTGCCGCACGCGGTATGCGGTTTAACGCCGCCTATTGCCAGTATCCGACCTGCAACGCCTCGCGCACATCGTTCTTGAGTGGACGGCGGCCCGACACGACCCGCATTGTCGACAATCAGACGCCGACCCGGACGTTTCTGAAGGACGAGGTGTTCATGCCCGAGTATTTTCGGCAGCAGGGATATCGAACGCTCAAAGTGGGAAAGATCTTTCACACTGGCGACGAGTTCGAGGATCCGCGCTCGTGGGATGTCGATATTCGCGAAACCCGTTATGCAAAGAACCCGCCGAAGGAGCAGATTCTGCGTCAGCAGGGGCCGGATGGCATCGTGCTCCGGGCCAAGGACGAAGAGACGTCGGAGGGAATCGTCGCCCGCAAGACCGTGGAGTTGCTGGAGGAGGCGGCACGCGCGGGCACGTCTTTCTTCATGGCCGCGGGATTTCGCCGACCGCACACGCCGTATATTGCGCCGGAAAAATATTACGCGCTCTACAATCCAGACGAACTGAAGCCGCGTCCCGGGCCCCCGGAGCATCTGGCGAAGCTCCCCGATCTGGCGGTGAGCTATCGCATCGGGGTCAATCCGCAGTTCCCCGTCGACCGGCCCGGCGACACGATCACCGCGTATTATGCAGCCATCAGCTATATGGATGCACAGGTCGGGCTGATCCTCGATGCGTTGGAACGGCTCAACCTCTCCGATCGCACGATCATCGTCTTTCATGGTGACCATGGCTACCATCTCGGGGAGCACGGCGGATTATGGCACAAGCTGAGTCTCTTCGACGAGGCGGCGCGCGTACCGCTCATCGTCGCGGCACCGGGGAGGAAACCCGGCGTTTCCCAGCGGCTGGTCGAGCTCGTGGATCTTTATCCAACGCTCGCCGAACTTTGCGGGCTGAAGCAACCGGGTGGCTTGGAAGGAACGAGTCTTGCGCCTTTACTCGACGATCCGTTGCGGAAGGGGAAACGGGCGGTGTTTACCGTGGTCACGCGACCCCGCGAGCGGAAGGGCGGCGGAAAATTCGGCGACCTGTCATGGATGGGCCGGACGGTATTCGACGGGCGGTGGCGTTATACAGAGTGGCCGGACGGCCGGGTTGAGTTGTATGATCACCACCACGATCCGTTCGAGTATGATAATATCGGTGACGATCCGGCGTATGGCGGCCAGGCAGCGCAGATGAAAAAACTCATGGGCGAGGGCTGGCGGGCGGCCTTGGCGGCCAAAGCTTCTAACTGAGCGCGACCTCCGCGATTCAAATCCATGAAACGACACTCCATCCCACTCAGCCGCCGGGGTTTTCTGACCGGCGTAACCGCCGGGGCCGCGACCCTGCACCTCCGGGCCGCGGCCGCCGGTACCGCCGCGGCCGCCGGTACCGCCGCGGCCTCTTCCGCCCGTTCCGCCAGAGAGCCCCTCACGCGGATTGACTGCCAGAGCCATTTGTTCTGCCCCGATTTGGTCGCGCTCATGGAAAAGCGCACCAGCGATCCTCGCGTCTTCATGCGGGACGGCGTTCGCGTGCTTCAGATGGGCGACTGGCTCCGCAAGATTCCGCCTTTTTATATGGATGTGGACGCGAAGCTGGCGGCGATGGATGGAGCCGGCATCGCCATGACCGCGCTGAGCATCAACGATCCCGGTCCGGAGTGGTTCGGCGCCGATGGCATGGCGGCCGCGCAAATGCTGAACGATTTTGTCGCGGGAGTGGTCCAGCGTCATCCGACACGTTTCTTCGGTTTGTGCGTGCTGCCGCTTCAGGACATGCGCGGTTCGCTGGTGGAACTGGACCGCTGTATCCGCAAGTTGGAGATGAAGGGCATCCTGCTCTACACGAATCTGGCGGGCCGTTTTCCGGATGAGCCGGAGTTCCGGCCGCTCTTTGCCCGGGCGGTGGAACGCGATGTGCCCGTGCTGCTGCATCCGGCGAAACCGATCACGACCGAACACGTGAAGGGCTACGAGATGACGAGCACGCTGGGCAACATGTTCGACAACACGATCGCACTCACGCGGCTGCTGATGTCGGGCATTCTGGACGAATTCCCGCGGCTGAAGCTGGTGTGCCCGCATCTTGGCGGGACGTTGCCCTATATTATCGGCCGGCTCGACCATCAGGTGCAGGTGCTGAAGCGGGGGCCGCGCAACCTCACCCGCAGTCCGAGCGAGTATCTGCGCAGCATCTGGCTCGACGTCGTTTCGCCGCTGCCGCTGGCGATCAAATTCGGCCACGACTTCATGGGGCCTGATCGGCTGCTCTACTCGAGCGATCATCCATGGGTGGAACCGAAGCTGATCGTGGACAGCGTGCAGCAGGCCGGCCTGCCCGCTGCCGCGCAGGAGAAGATTTTCTCCACGAACGCCCGCCAACTCTTCCGCCTCTGAGAAGAACGCGCGGGCGGAATGGTGGCTGCGAGCGCCCGCGAGTGGATTGCTCAAGGCCGTGAGAACGTCGCGCAACCCAGCGTTCAGCGAACGGAAATTTCATCCCTGCATTCGGATTGCGCGGCCGGTTGGCCGCGAAACCGCCCGCCGTTCAGGCGGCCGCGCCCCAGCCTGTTTCGCTTGTCGGTGGCGGTGGCAGCGAAGAGTATCGTGCCGATGAAAACCCGTCACTATATCAATCTGGGTTTCGCCGCGATACTGTTAACCACCAGTATGCGCGTTTCGGGCGCGGAAACGAAGAAAGGCGCTTCTGCCGATCCGGCCATGACCACTCCCGCCGCTCGCCGCATTCTGCAGAACAAAAGTTTCGACGACAGCGACCAGGCGCGGCAGCGGATCCTGGACCTCTACAAGGATCTCCGCGTCACGGACGTGGGTGACGGCATGGATGCCATCGGGCTGCAGGATATTGGCGCCATGGACCGGAGCATCCGCCCCCTGTGGCGCGACGCCGAGAAGTTTAGTCATCGAATCGTTGGTTTCGCCGTGACCGTGCGCTATGTGCCGGCCCAGCTGCGCGTCGGCCAGAATTCGTTCCCCGGCTACGATGAATACAGCAAGTTCAAGAGTGAACAGTATCAGCAGTCGACGGAGAAGGCCTGGGTTGATTTGGGGAAGCGGGGTAATTCCGTCGTGGTCTTCGATGCCAGCGATGTTGGTTACGTGGGCTTCATCGGTTCCAACAACAGTCTCAACTGGGCCCGCAACGGGTTCGTGGGCGCCGTCACCAACGGCAATTCCCGCGACACGGATGAGATCGTGAAGACCGGTCGGATCCCGGTCTACTCGCGTCAAATGGGCGGAGGAGTGCGACCCGGACGCATCTGGCTGGATGCGGCGAATGTGGCGATCAACTGCGGCGGCGTGCTGGTTTTTCCCGGCGATGTGATCGTGGCGGATGGCGACGGCGTGATTGTCGTGCCGCGGGAACACGCGGTGCGCGTGGGCGAAATTGCACGCAAGATTTATGACGGCGATCAGCGTGGCCGGCTGAATCACTACCAGAGTCTCGGCATCCCGCTCGATCAAACCGTCAAGCCGGCCAAGCCCGACGCGAGATGATTCCGCTTGCCCGCCTCATGAAACTCCCGCGCGCCATCATCGCCCTGCTTTGGGTCGTCGTTGCCGCGGATGCCGCCGGGCCCATTCGGCTGCATCCGGACAATCCGCACTATTTCCTGTGGCGCGGCCAGCCGACCGTGCTGATCACCTCCGCCGAGCACTACGGTGCCGTGCTCAATCTCGATTTCGATTATGTCAAGTATTTGGATACGCTGGCGAAGGACGGACTGAACCTGACCCGCGTTTTCTCCGGCGTGTACTGCGAGAACCCCACCGCGTTCAACATCACGCGAAACACGCTGGCGCCGGCCGCCGGCCGCTTCATGGCGCCGTGGGCGCGCAGCTCGACGCCGGGGTACGTGAACGGCGGCGCCAAGTTCGATCTCGCGCAATGGAACGAAGCGTATTTTCGCCGCCTGAAGGATTTCGTGGCTCACGCGGGTCGCCTCGGCATCGTGGTCGAGTTCACGTTCTTCTGCCCGTTCTACAAGGACGACATGTGGTTGCTCAGTCCGCTGCAGGCCGCCAACAACATCAACGGGCTCGGCGACGTGGAGCGCCAGGCTGTCTACACGCTCGACCGGCACGGCGGGTTGCTCGCGATTCAGGAATCCATGGTGCGCAAGATCGGCGCCGAACTCCACGATGCCGACAACGTGCTCTGGGAAATCTGCAACGAACCGTATGCCGGCAAGGCACCCATGGTGACCATGGCTTGGGAGCACCGCATCGCCGACGTGATCGTCGAGGCGGAGCGCAGCGCGGCGAATGGCCGCCCGTCGCGTCCGCGGCTGATCACGCAGAACATCGCCAATGGGCGCAAACGGATCGCGCCGCCGCATCCCGCCGTCTCCGTATTCAACTTTCATTACGCCAATCCGCCGGACGCCGTCGCCCTGAACGACGGGCTCAACCGGGTCATCGGCGACAACGAAACCGGCTTCAAGGGCACCGGCGATGCGCATTACCGGATGGAAGCCTGGGAGTTCCTGCTGGCCGGCGGCGCGCTCTTCAATCACCTCGATTACTCGTTTGTCGCCGGCCACGAGGACGGCACGTTTGCCTATCCGGAGAAGACGCCCGGTGGCGGCAATCCCGGTTTTCGCCGGCAAATGAGGGTGCTGGCGGATTTCATGAACAGCTTTGAATTCGTGCGCATGAAACCAGCGGCTGCGGTCGTGAAATCCGGCGTGCCGGAGAAAGGCCGCGTGCAGGCGCTCGTCGAGCCGGGCCGGCAATATGCGATTTATCTCAAGGGCCAGCCGCTCAGCGCCGTGGTGGTCGACCTGCCGGCGGGAAGCTATCGCGCCGGGTGGATCAATGTAATCACCGGCGAAGTGACGGCGCGCCCTGCGTGGCGGCATTCCGGCGGCGATGCCTCGCTGGACGTTCCGGCCGGTGCGACGGAGATCGCGTTACGCATTCGCGCCCGGACGCGCGAGTGACGCGCCGGCTCAAACGCCCGTCACTTCGGCAAGCCGAACCCGTCGATTGGATACGCTCGTTTCGCTCATGCGGTAGTCGGGCAGCGGGCCTGGCACCCGCGGCACCTCCCACTGATCCGTGCCCGCCGCAGCGTAACCGGTAAAAAAATACGCCCGGCTGTCGCGCCACACGAAGAAATCCCGCCCCGCCACCCGCAGCGGTGGAAAATACACGACACAGTTCTCGGCGACCGCCCGGTCCTCCTGCCAGCGGCCAGCCTTCCTTCAAACCGGACCAGCCGCGCATGAGACCATGGCCCGCCATTCGCTCCGTGACCCTGGTTGAGCGAACCGAGTGCGAACAGCCGCCCGCCGTCCGGGTAAATCCCACTCGCCATCCACCGGTCGCCATCGGGATCCGGTGCCAGCACCGCCGAGTCGCTCCACGTCAGGCCGTCGACGCTCGTTGCATAGCGGATGAACTGGCTGCTGCTGTCCTCGTCGACCCGCCCCGACGACCATGCCGCCCAGAACTTCCCGTCGTGGTGCGCAATGAACGAGTGCAGATTGAACTGCCAGCCGCCCTTCTCCGGCCGATAGACCGTGGCCGTCACGTTTTTGGCTTCGGGCAACTCCATCGGCGCGGCGAGGAGCGCCGGATCCGCCAACAGTCGCGCCGGGTCACGGGCTTCGCCGATGGGAGGCTCCGCCCACGGGGACGAACGGCTAAACAGCGCCCGACGCAACGGGGCCGCCAGGGTCTCGGCGCAAATCGTCGCCCCGGGCTCGCTCAATCCCGCGCCGTCCTTCACTTCCCCCGGCTCTTTCAGGAATGCCGCGTACAGATCCGCACTCTCGCTCCGCGCCGCCCGAGTCGCTTTTCGCGCGGCGTCGTTCCACGGCACCACGCGCCCGCGCTCACCCGCCGCTGGCAGGCTGGCCCAGATTGGCACCACCCCGCGTTCCTGCAGCCACCGCATCAGTTGCCCGAGACGAGCCCCGTACTCCCCGGCGGAAAGCCGCCGCGGGAACAGGGCTGAGGATCACGACGTGCCATGCGCGCGCCGCGAGCCAGCCTTTCAGCGCGGCCACCACGGTCGCCAGTTCGCCCGCCGGCTGCGTCGGAAGAAAGATGCTGGCCTCATCGTTCCAGCGCGACTGGAGCCGCTCGGCCACGGCGGCGGAAAACAAATCACCGATGAGCAGCACGTTCGCCCGGTTGCGTGTTTCCTTCGCTGGCGTCGTGACCACGGCCGGTGCGGTGGGAGAGGCGGCTGGTAATGGCCACGTCGATAACGCCATGAGCGCGGCGCCGATGAGAAGCCGGGTTGGTCGTTCAGCACTGTTCCAGTTGCGCATAATTTCAGCTCGAGGTTTGGGTCACCGCGGGTCCCGGTTCGGGCGCCGGGGGCGTCGCGGTCCAGACGGTTAGGTTGGCCAGGTCACGACTCACCACCGGCAGCAGCCAGGCGGCGAGCCAGCAGGTCGTGAACATCACGAGATTGCCGAGAACCGACGTGTAGTACGGATTGAAGAGCCGCGGCAGCACGCCGGCCTGGGCGAACGCGGAGTATCCGGAAAACAACAACGTGGCGCCGATGCCGACCAGCACGCTGCGCGCATCCCCGCGGCGCGTGAGAATGCCAAAAAGAAAAGCGCCCGAGATCCCGCCGCCGACGAGTGCGAGCAGGATGATCGAGATCTCCATCAGGGTCGCCGCGCTCGAGCGGTACAGCAATGTCGCCCCTCCCGCCATCAGCGCGGCCATTACCAGCGAGCCCATCCGGCCCACCCGCAGGTAGTGACGATCGTCGCGCCCGCGCACCAGATACAGCCGGTAGACATCGTTTACCCAGACCATCCCGGACGCGTTGATGCTGCTGCTCAACGCGCCCATGGCCGCCGCGAGCGCCGCCGAAATGACAAGCCCCGCCAGGCCCGGCGGCAGCACGGTGACGATGAAATGCGGGAGGATGTCCTCGGCCTTGCGCGTACCGCTCAGCACCGCGGCTGCCACGTCCGACGGAAAGTGCCGGTAATACACCCAGAGGCACGTCCCGAGAAACATGAAGGTCGTCCAGATCGGCAGCGCGCCGAGCCCGAGCACGATCATCGACTTGCGCGCTTCGCGCGACGAGCGCGCCGAACACCAGCGCTGGACGGTGTCCTGATCGAGCTGCCCTGAGATGTACTGCGCCGCACCCACCAGCACGAACATCAGCGCGGTTTTCTCCGTGAGCGAAAATCCGATCCGTACCGGCTCGAGCATCCCGGTGGCCGGATGCAAATCCCGGAAGGACAACTTCCCGGCCGCCAGGGCCTCGCCGAACACTTGGCTGAAACCGCCGGGCAGCGCGTGCACGATCGTCAGCACGCAGGCGGCGGCACCGATTATCAGGACGATGGTCTGCATCACATCAGTCCACACCACCGCCTCGAACCCGCCCTTGACGGTATACAAAGCCGTGACGCCGGCCGCGATCACGATGCAGAGTGGCGGGGAAAACCCGCTCAGCGACGCCAGCAGTACCGCGAGCAGGTACGTGATGGTGGCGGTCCGGACGAGCTGCGCGAGCAGGTAGACCAGCGCGGCATAGACCGACACCGATGCGCCGAATCGCAGCGCGAGATAATGATAGGCGGACCGGACCCGGCCGCTGCGAAAGAATGGAATGAACACCAGCCCGGCGAGCGTCACCACGAAGGGGAACGCGAGGTTCGGCAGCAGCCGCACCCAGGCGGTCTTGAAACTGTCCGCCGGATACGCGATGAACGTGACCGAGCTGATCGTGGAGCCAATGAAGCTGAGCCCGACCGCCCAGCCCGCGAAGTTCCGGCCGCCAAGAAAATAACGCTCGGTGGTGTGGTTCCGCCGCGAAAACCGCAGCCCGATGCCAATCACCGCGCCGAAGTAAAGAAGGATCACGACGGCGTCCGCCGGTTGCAGGCTCACGATCCCCGCCCCCCGCCGCCGCGCAGCGCAAACGTCCCTGCCACCCCCGTCGTCAGCGTCACCGTGTGTATCTGTATATGCGATACACCTGCCGTGTTCACCCGGCGCAGGAAGGCGATTTTCCGCCCATCCGGCGAGAACACGCACGCGGACCGATGTGGCGCCCCCGCGGCCGGCGTGCGGGCCGTGAGCCGCCGGCCCCGGCCTGTACGCGTGTCTGTGATCGTCACGCTGTTGTCCAGCACGTGCGCCAGCCATTTCCCGTCGGGGCTCCAGGTGAACGTCGACGCCACGCTCCATGGATATGACGTGAGCTGGCGAAGCTCCCCACTCCCGGGCGCGACCAGCCAGAACTGCGCGCGCCCCGCGTCGTCGCGCATCAGACAGGCAATCCGCCCCCCATCCGGCGCGCTGCGCAGCCAGTGCCGCGGACTCTCCGCGACTCCCGGATACCGCCGGTCATCGGTAAACGTCAGCCGCCGCTGCCGCACGCCGCGTGGCGGCGCCGGCAGCTCCGTCAGCGTGCCTTCCAGCGGCCCGTCGCCGGCCACCGTGAGATCGTCGGGTAGATCGGCCACGAACATCTCCGCATGCCGCCGCCCGTCCCGAGTCGTGACTGTCCCTTGAAACGCCAGCGCGCGCCGCTGCCGCGTGCCGTCCGCTCTCACATAACCGTCGCGCCCGATCCACGCCTCCTCCGCCGCGCGGCCGATCTCGTTCGAACCCGGCAGCGGCTGCGCGACCGTGCGGCTCGCCAGCACCGAAAACCACTCCCCGTCGTGGTTGCGTGGGTGCGTCCGCTTCACACGTACCGGCATCGCAGCCATGGCGACCCCGATATTGCGCTGGCCCGTCGAAGGGTTGTTGCCACCCGGCTCCTGGCCGCCTACGAGCTGATCATCGTAGGTGAAGCTCACGCGCTCCCCGTCGGTGCTGAAGACGTGCACATGCGATCCGCCGCGCAGCGCTCCCGGCATGAACGGCGGCGCATAATTCATCGCGTCCAACGCCCACGCCTCGCCCGGCCGTGCCAGGTCCACAATCGCACCGCGCCGCCGCGAAATGCCATAGCTCCAGTCTGCCGTCGGAGCTTCCGGTCCGAGGATGAACACGACCCGCGGCTCCGTCGGATGCCACGTTGCCACACCGCAGTTGGCTCGGTTCGTCGCCTCGAACACCCGTTCCACCCGGCCGTGGGGGAGATGGACCCCCGCCCACCGCGCCGCGGCGAGCGACGCACCCGCCGCGCCGGCAGCCAAGACGAAGCCGGCGCCCAACCCCGCC
>JBBRCR010000260.1:0-11762 GCA_038204695.1 Opitutales bacterium
TCGCGCCAAGGGCGCGGTTGACCGGAAGGGCGACTTTCCAGTCGCCCGAGACCGGTCGACCGAACGTACTTCGGCGGCAGGAAAGCCGCCGCTCCGGTGCGAATGCCGACGTGCTTGGCAAGAATTGTGGGGCCAGCGCAGCGCTACCCCGTCGCAAATTTCCGCTCTCAAATTGCGCGATCGCATGAACCCACAATCAAAAAACAAATTCCCAAAAGTGGGCGTGATTTACCTTGGGCGCCGCCGCCCCGGATTCGACCTGGAGTGGGGCCGGGCCATGGAGGAGCGCGTGCGGCGATGGCTCCGCGAGGAGAAATCGTTCACATGGTTTGAGCCCGCGGAAAAAGCGGTCGACGACGCCTCGCTCCGACGCGCGCTGGCCGGCTGCGAGGAGCAGCGCGTGGACGCGATCGTTGTGGTGCAGGCGACGATGGGCGATGGCCGGCTGGCACCAACCGTCGCGCAGTTGTGGCGCGACCCGGTGATCCTCTGGTCGACGCCGGAAAACCAGGCAGGCGACATGATCAGTTCGTGCTCGCTTGTGGGGACGCATTGCTGGGGCTCCGTTTTCCGGCAGATGGGACACAGCTTCGAACTGGTCAACGGGGCACCCGAGGTCGCCGCGACCCAGCAACGCTTCCGCGAAGCCGTGCAACTTGCGTCCACGGTGCGGCGGTTGCGCACGCGTCGGCTCGGCGTGATCGGCGGCCAGGCTCCGGGGTACTTTGCAATGGGCGCGGATCCGTTCTCCATTCACCACGGCTTGGGCGTGCAGATGCAGACCTACAGCCTGATCGAGTTTTCCAATGCGGTGCACGAGTTGGGGAATGATGCCGTCGCGGCTGATGTCGCGACGTTCAAGGCACTGAGTATTCCGCACAAGGATACGAGCGACGATGACCTGCCGATGGCGTCGCGCCTTTATCTGGCGATGCGATCGTTCCTGGCGAACGAGAATCTCGACGCGCTGACGATCCGCGAGTGGCCCGAGATGCCGAACGTCTTCGGGCAATGGCCGTATCTCGGCGTGGCGCGGCTGGCCGACGAAGGCGGTGCGGTCGGCATCGAGGGCGATGCGGACGGCGCGCTAACGGCCTGGATCGGGGAGAGCCTTGGCCTCGGCCGTTGCTACCTGACAGATTGGCTGGAACACGATGCCGAGACGATCACGATTTGGCACGGGGGCGCGGCTCCGTTCTCGCTCTGCGAGCCGGTGGGCACTCCCGGCGGCCCGCGGCTCGCACGGCACTTCAACATCAAGAAACCGACCGTGGTCGAAGCGACCATCCGCGCGAACATGCCCATGACGCTCACGCGTCTCTGGCGGTGTGACGGAAAATATTTCGTGACGGCGCGTGAGGGCGACACGCTACGGCCGCGCCGGCATCTGATGATGACGAATGGGCTGGCCCACTTGAACAAACAGGATCCAGGCGAGTGGTTCGAGGAATTGTGTCATCTCGGCATGCCGCATCACGTGGCAATGTTCTCCGGTCACCACGCGGCGTTGCTGCGCCGATTCGCCCGTACAATCGGCGCACAATTCATTTAGACGGTCTTCCCCGTTTATTCGTGAAATCGGGTAAGCCATCATGACCACGCAAATCGCCATCCTCGTCGGTCTCGTCATTTATGGCTGCCTGATGCGGGCGAAGGTTTCCTCCCTCTGGATTTTCCATGAAGCTCTATAACGCCAAACAGCTCTGCGACCAGGCCGCAGCAAAGTGATTCGCCATCCCGGCGCTCAATAATAATGGAGGCAGCTACGACATCGGTCGCGCGATTATCGAGGCCTGTGAAGAGCTGCCATCACCGCTCATCATCCAGTGCTACGAACTCAATCTCGAATATCGCGGTTTTGATTTCGCCGGCCAGTTGATCCGTACGCTCGCGGCCGATTCCACGATTGCGCTCGCGATCGCGCTCGACCACGGGAAGACGCCCCAGTCGATTCTGCACGCGGTGAAGGCGGGTTTCACTCATGTGATGATCGATTACGCTGACAAGTCCGTCGACGAGAACGCCCGCGGAACCCAGCAGATCATCGACCTGGTCCGCCCGCTCGGCATCAGTGTCGAGGCGGAAATCGGCCACATCATCAAGAGCTCGGACGCCTCCGACCAGCGCGCGCCGCGAAGGATCGTTTGAAGGACGACATCAAGGAAATCATCCGTGCCGTCGGGTCGGAGGGAAAAGCGTCCGCGATTACGTGAGGTGTTGCTGGACTGCCACGCTCTTGCCCCCGGGGCATGCGCTTAACGGAGGTCGGCGCTGGCCGGCGAGGCCGCCCGATCCCGCGCCAGAGCCAGTTCGGTGCACACCACGAAAATGCCGGTGAAGAGAATGTCGCCGGCCAATGTGTTCCGGAAAAACCAAAGCGTTGGCGGAAACTCGGGATGGCCAATCGTCATGGCCTGCCACCAGCCAGCCAGCGACTTCACATAATACGGATCGAGAAACCAGGCGACGCCGTTCGTGCCAATATAGAAGATGAGAGAACTGCCGAGTGCGCCCGCGGCGAGCGTGAGGAGGTTGCGACGGCGTGCCACGAGTCGCCCGACACCGATCGCGGCGGCAATGCACAACGCGCGGAGCAACGACTCCTGAATGGACCACTGATAACCAAACTCCGTGGCGTGATAGTGAGTGAGCCACAAGTCCGAGAGGGCCAGCATCGCGAATGGCGCCAGCCACCAGCGCCAGTCCCGAAAATATACGGCGCCACAAAACGCAAGGGCGGTCACCGGTGCGACGTTGAATAATCCCGGCTCGAAAACGAGCGCCACGCGCCACAGGACGCCGGCAAGAATGAGCAGGAATGCAATCAGGGTCGTCTTCATAGGAAAATTCGCGTTTGGGGGTGCCGGCTGGAATGCGGAATCACGAAGGCAGGTCGCCGGCGGGTGCGACGCGCAGCACCCACTCCTGGGCGACCGTCGCACTCGCCGAGTCGACGACGATTGCGTCGGCGACGTCAGCCAGGCGGGACTCGAAATAGGAGCGGCTCCGCTCGCCGGTGCGCACGGGATCAAAACACACGACTACGGTGCGCTTCCATCGCAGGCACCGGTCGAATTCTGCAATCAGCCCGGCTGCCGCCAGCGCAGGCAGTTCGACAAATATAAAGTTGGGTCGGTTGGCTTCGCTCAAGCGGCGGACCTCGGATGGGAAATCGGCGGCGGCTGGGCAGCAAAGGCAGGGGAGAGAAAATTTGCGCATCGTGACCCCCGGCACTTCGGCGGCAAATCGTTCCATCCTGGTTCGGCCTTCCTCCGCCAGCAGAAGGGCGCAAGCGGTCGCCGAATCCCGACTACGAATTGCGCCGATGCACTGCTGAATCCAGCGGGTTTTGCCGGACCCACGCGGACCGGTGACGAACACGCACGCTGGCGGGATGCAGGTTGCGGCGGCCGTGCCGCCTTCGAGGTGGGACTCGAGCGAGATCACTGCTGATGGCAGAGGCAGGGCGTTGGGGGTTCGCTTGCGCGGGGAGCGTGAAACATCGAGGCGGGAATCTCAGTTGGCGCCCACGAGAAGCTGCGCTCTGTCGACGGCCGAGCCGGCATCGGAGGCATAACCATCGGCGCCGATTTCTTCGGCGAATTGCTGGCTGATCGGCGCACCGCCAATCATGATTTTAACCGGGGGGCAGCCGCTGGCGCGAATCAACCGGACCGTCTCAACCATGGCCGGCATGGTCGTGGTGAGGAGCGCCGAAAGACCAATCAGGTGGGGGCGGTGCTCCTGGATGGCGGCGATGAACTTCGCCGGCGCCACGTTGGTGCCGAGGTCGACGACCCGAAAATTTGCGCCCTTCCACATGATCGCGACGAGGTTCTTCCCGATGTCGTGCAGGTCACCCTGCACCGTGCCAATCACGGCCGTGTATTTTGGCGTGATGCCGGCGGCGACGAGCCGGGGCTCGAGGATCGTCATCGCCTCCTTCATCGCGCGCGCCGCGATGAGCATCTCGGGGACGAAGATCTCGTTGCGTTTGAACTTATCGCCAACGGCAGCCATGGCCGGCACCAAAGCCTTGTCCACGACCTCACCGGGTCCGATGCCTTCGTCGAGTGCCCGCTGCGTGAGCAGCTTGGCGTCCTTGCTTTTGCCGGCGGCCACGGCTTGGGAGAGAAGTTCGAGGGTCGTCATTGCGTTGAGTGGATTAAGTTAGCCTGGGGTTTGCTCTGGTACCGATGCTGGCTACCGGTGCTCATTCGCTGAGTTCGGTGTGCGGGCAAACCGGATCAGAACTGAAGACCGTATTCATTAGGATGGTACTTGGAGCCATCGGCCAGGGCGGCCTGCTCGACGACAAACGTTGTTTCATCCGCAGGCAAGCCATCAAGCTGAGTCAGCATCGTGTCGAGAAATGGCAGCTCGCGCTCCGCGATGCGCAGGCGGCCGGCCTGGTGCGCCGTACGCAGCAAGTCCACGGCGCAACGCGCCGCGGCGACGCCCGCCTGATAATGATCCGGTGCGGCGACGATCGCGCTCGCAATCGCAATGACGCTGTCCGGGGTGAGCACCCAGGCCTGCGGATCGAGGGCGGCATCGGAGTTCACCAGCCAGCGCCGCAGGGTGAGCGCAGAGTCTTTGCCTTCGGCCAGCGCGCAGTTCATCAACCGGCAGTCGTAAATGAGCTGCTCCATATAGCAAGTGGGGGCGGGGCCGGCGAGCAGCCGCACGTTCTGGACTGATTCGTTCGACCAAGTGTCCGCATAAGCGGAGGCGATGTTGCCCAAGGGGCTGAAGTGGGCGCACGCGGCCGTCTTGCCTTCCATCGCCATCGGATAACCCGTGATCGCTTTCAGGTAAGGATTTTCGTAGCCACAGTCCTTGCCCGGGCCCACCGCGCCGTGCTCATAACAGACGAGCGTCCGCACCGCCGTGATCGCCCGCACCACGGCGGCAAACACCCGAGGAATCATGCGCTGCTCGGCCAGCACCATGGCGGTGTTGCCAAACCCGCACGCCGTGTCGCCGGCGCACGTGCCGCCATGCTCGCGCGTGACGGCGGCCAGTTGCTTCCACAGAAACTCCATGTCGCGCACGCCGAGTACACAGAGGGAAAAAATCACCTGGCCGAGGTCGCAGTTCATCAACGCCTCGTCGTGCAATTCCTTGCCGCCCACCGATTCGATGCTCAGCAACTCCGCCCCGGCTTTCGCGGAACCAACAAACAACTCGAGCATGCGTTCCCAGTGCTCGCCCGAGCGCATGATGGGCGGACGCGCGAATTCGCGATTGTCGTTGGGTGTCACCCGCAGCACCGAACGCAAGCCGTGGCGGCTCCACGCGTCTTCCATGCCCGCGAGCAGAATCTGCACAATCTCCAGACCGAACGCGGGGGTCGCCGTCATGGGCGGCACCGTCTCGAACTCGATCACCACACCAGGCGCTTCCAGTTCGGCCGCCCGGCGCAACGCGTCGGTGATGATGTCGTGATAGTGTCGGGTCACGACGGGCATGGTGGCGGCTGTTACATCGATCGGCGGAAGCGTGAAATTCAACTCCGGGTAAACCATCCCGCCCCCTATACGCATACCGCGGCGTGTAGTGAGTGGCTTCGGCGCAGAGCCGAATAACAAGTCGTCGGAGCGGGGAATGGCGAGTTGCCGATGGCGCATGGCGAAAGGAAAACGTTGGCGGACGCCGCCCGATTCAATGGCGGCAACGTCAACGTACCAGTTGGCGCCCCTCGCGCCTTGCATTCCGGTGCTTTTGTTTAGGACTTTGGTGCGATTGCTGCGCGATTCCGGCGGTAATCGCCGGGCGTCTGACCGGAACGTTTGCGAAACGTCCGCGTGAAATAACTCTGATCGCTGAAGCCGCACTCGAGTGCAATCCGGGCAAGATCGAGCTGGCTGTTCACGAGGAGTTGGGAGGCCAGATCGATGCGGAGGCGCGTGAGCAATTCAGTGAAGGTCCAGCCGGTTTTTGCCCGCATCAGGTGCGAGAAGTGGCTCGGGGAAAGGCCGGCGGCGCGCGCCACCTCATCCCGCGAAATATCGCCGCCGAGGTGCGATTCCATATAGTCGAGCGCGCGGCCCAGTTGGACGGAATTCGGGTGGCGTGTGTTGGCTTTGATCGCGTCGATCAGTTGCTCGAGCATGTCGCAAAGCCAGCGCGCGAGGGTCTCTTGATCCAGCACGCTGGCGAGCGCGGTGAGCGACTGATAATTCAGCCCGAGAATTTTTTCCGGATCACCGCCGGCCTGGACAGCGGCGCGCGTCATCATCACGACCAGCTCGAGCGCCAGGCTCTTCAACAGTGCGGTGTGCGATCCACCGAGCGCGTACATGGCAGTGAGCACCCGATTGATAATGCGTCGTGCTTCCGCCCGTTCGCCACGCCGGATCGCCGCCAGCAGCGCCGGCTCCTCCTCCAGGTAGGTGCTCCGAATATCGTCGCGGAAACGATCCTTCAACACGTGCAGCGCCTCGGCTTTTTCCCGTTCGCGTGACGCGTGCTGACGCCGCTCGGCCAGCAGGGCGGCATTGGTAAGATTGCCGTCGATCCCCAGCGCCAGCAAACGCTCGCACGCGGTCAAAATCCTGCGGTCGAGACTGCCCGCTTTCCGCGGTCGTCGCAACGTCACTCCGACGACGGCGAGGCCGCCGCAGAGCTGCTGGTTGCGCATGACCGGGACCGCCCACAGCGCGTGACCGCAAGCGCAACAGAGCACACATGGCTCACCCCAGCGCAGCGCCTCGGCAATCGCCTGTGCGCGAAATGGGCGGCAGGGCTCGCTGCGCACGCATCCGTTTGGGGCTGAATCGCCCTTCAGCCACCTTCCGTCAGGTGCGAGCGCGACGAGCGCATATCCGGTGTCTCGACGGTGTTTCCGGGCGAGGTCCACGAACGCGGCTGCGTCGAGCACGCCGGGAAACAAGTCTGCTGGCCCAGAAAGAGTTTTCACAGGAGCATCTGCGGTTGGAGGAAGGTGTCGCCAATCCCAGTTTCAGCGCAATGGCAGTTTACGCGGGCCCACCGGGCCGGCGCTTGCCCACGTTCAGCCCCGCGGCCCCGTCCGACCCCCGGGGGCGGACTTGATCCACGGATACCCACGAACGCGTTCGGTCCGCCGCCGCGTGCTCCGCCACGAGGCTCAATTTCCCACTTTGTTGCGAGCAGCATGCACCGTAGCGCCAGTCTTCGAGTGGCGAGACGCCGGAAAAAGACCGCCGCCACTCCGGGCGGCTGGAACTGCGTGTGGGATGTTGTCATCGGGAGTGTGCTGATATCCATCCCGATCGTTCCTTCTTGGTGCGCGCGGGGCTGGAAAAGAGGACGCCCTGGACATCGGCGTTGCGGCCTTCCTCGTTTCATACTGCGGATGCTGCCGGCATGAACGCGGCGAAGACGTCGCGAAAAAAGAAAGGCGCTCACGTGTCTTTCATCACGACACGCAAGAGCAACACCGCCCTCACCGCCCGCCGCCATTCTTGTAGTAAGGCGCGTGAGCCGGCACCTGCACGAGTTCCTTTCCTGGCAGGATGCACGCCGTGAGCATGCCCCCTTGCACGCACGCCGTATCGATGCCGAGCGACCATTGCTGCCGCGATGGCTCCGGGCGCGGCGTGTGGCCATAGATCACGAACGGCGGGCCTTGCCACTTCTCCGACCAATGCGGTGCGTCGGGAAATTCGGAGCGCTTGTGCGGCTCGCCGTCGGGGCCGATGACCTGGATGCGCGTGACGACGCGCCCGGGTTGTCCACGCCACGGCCGGCCGGGCATGAATCCTCCGTGCACCAGCACGGCTTGCAGCTCCGGAACGGAATACGTGAGCGGCATCTGCGCGAGGTAAGCCCAGTCCTTCGCGCTGAGCTGCTTCAACGTCTCGTAGTCCGATTTCTTGAGATGAGTGGGGTCGCCCGTGCGACGATAGTTGAGCAGCCGAAGTTCGTGATTGCCGAGCAGGGCGCGATGCGCGCGGGCTCGCGCGAGCGCAATCACCCGCGCACTGTCGGGACCACGGTTCACCAGGTCGCCGAGCAGAATCATCCGATCGGCGCGCTGCGGCGCGAGCTTGTCGATCAACTCTTCGAATTCGTCGGCGCACCCGTGGATATCGCCGATCGCAATCGTGCGGCCCTTCATGGCGTCGACGGCGGCGCGCTGACAACCGCCGGTTTCGTCGTCACCGGCAGTGGAACCTCAGCCCGTAGCGTGGCGGCGATCATGAAGTATTTTTGGGCACAAAACGGCTCCCCCCCGACCGGTTGCGCCGGCACCGCATAAGACCCATCGGGCTGCAGCTCACGAGCATCGACATTATCCCGCAATTCCATCGGTAGAATGTCGTCGATGATTCGGCTTCGCATCTGCGGATCTTCAATCGGGAAAAGCGCTTCAACGCGCCGAAAAAAATTGCGCGGCATCCAATCGGCGCTGCCCGAGTAGACGAGCGGCTGGCCGGCATTTTCAAAATAGAAAATCCGGGCGTGCTCGAGGAATCGACCGACAATATTACGCAGGCGGATGTTGTCACTCAGCCCTTTCACACCGGCACGCACGCAGCACGTCGCGCGGACAATGAGATCAATTTTCACACCGGCCTGCGAAGCCAGGTAGAGATTCTCAATCGTCGCTGGATCGACGAGCTTGTTCATCTTTGCAATAATGCGCGCGGGCCGGCCGGCTTGGGCGTTCGAGATTTCTGCCTCAATCAACTGCTGCGTGCGGGCGTGAAGATTATACGGCGCGACGAGGAGATGGTGAAAATCCGGCGGGCGTCCCAGGCCCGTGAGGGCATTGAAGAGCTGCGCGACCTCTTTCGCGGGTTCGTCGCGGGATGTGAGTAAACTCAGGTCGGTGTAAACCCGCGCTGTCTTGGGATTATAATTACCGGTGCCAAGATGAACGTAACGCCGCAGGTCGGGGCCCTCCCGCCGCACGACCAGACAGCACTTGCAGTGGGTCTTGTGGCCCATGAGTCCGTAGACCACATGCACGCCCGACTCCTCGAGTTCGCGCGCCCACTTTATATTGTTGGCCTCATCGAAACGCGCCATCAGCTCGACGAGCGCGGTAACCTGCTTGCCGTTCATGGACGCTTCGATGAGTGCACGGATAAACGGGGAATCCCCGCTGGTTCGATAGAGCGTCTGCTTGATCGCGAGAACGTCGGGATCGCGGGCGGCTTGCTCGATGAAATCGACCACGGGCGTGAACGCATCATAAGGATGGTGCAGGAGCACGTCGCGCTCGCGAATCGACTCGAAAATCGTCGGCGCCGCCGCGAGCTCCGGCCCGACTGCCGGCGCGAACGGTGGGAATTTGAGTTCCGGCCGATCGACCATTTCATAGAGGCTCATCAGCCGGAGGAAATTCAATGGCCCTTGCAAGCGGTTCACGTTTTCGGGGCCAAGTTCCAGGTGACCGCACAGCCGGTCAGACAACTCAGGCTCGACGCCATCTTCGATTTCGAGTCGCACGGCCGCGCCGCGGCGCAGGTTGCGCAATTCCTCTTCAATTTTCTTGAGCAGATTTTCCGCCTCTTCCTGATCGACGTAGAGATCGCTGTTGCGCGTGACGCGGAATGCGTGCGCACCCTTGACCTTGTAGCCGGGAACCAACCGCTCCGCGCAGAGCTTGATGATCTCGCTGAGAAAAATGTGCCGCCGCGGCCCGTCGCGATCAGGCATTAGCCGGATGATCCGCGGCAGGCTGCGCGGCACGGGCAGCAGCACCATGTGTTGCTCCGGGTCATCCGTGTCGGAAAGATCGAGGGAAACGAGCACGTTAAGCGTCTTGTTGCCGAGCAAGGGAAATGGGTGCGCCTGGTCGACCACCAACGGTGTGAGAACGGGGAGCACCTGTTTCTCAAAGTAATCTTTCACCCATTCGCGCCCGGCCGGATCGAGTTGAGCTGCCGTGCAAAACTCAATCCCGGCCTTCGCGAGTAGCGGCACAAGCTCGCCGTGCCAGCACGCATATTTATCCGCGACGAGTTCACGAACGGATTTCTGGATTCGCGCCAGTTGCTCGCGCGGAGTGAGTCCGTCGAGGCTCAGTTCCGCGGCCTCGGAAGCCGCCTGCTGCATGATCCCGGCGACCCTAATCTCGAAAAACTCGTCGAGATTCGAACTGACGATCGCGAGAAACTTCACTCGTTCAAGCAGCGGATTTTCGGTGTTGCGCGCCTGCTCCAGCACGCGACGGTTGAACGCGAGCCAGCTTTGCTCGCGGTTGGCAAAGACCGGGTTTTTCGAGCGCGAAACCGACGTTAAGGCCGTCGTCGGGGCGCGGGGGCGGCGTTTGGGCGGCGTCACGGTTTGCGCCTTCAGGCCTCGCCCACTTCAGCGAGAATCTCCGCGGCGGAAGCATCGTCCTCCATCGGATGCTCGCGCACGAAGCTCTCAAAATCGATGAGCTCGAACCGGCCATCCCAGTGCTCGACGATCGCGGTGAGCGATTCGACCCAGTCGCCCGAATTCAAATAATGGACGCCCCCGATCCTCTTGTCGGCGGGAGTGTGGATGTGTCCGCAGATCACGCCAACGCAGTTGCGCTGCTGCGCGAGCTCCGCGATGTGATCCTCGAAATGCGAGATGTGATTCACCGCTTTTTTCACCCGCGCCTTGATCGCTTTGCTCAGCGACCAGTATTCCTGGCCGCGCCAGGCGCGCCACGCGTTGTAGGCGCGGTTGATGCCAAGCAGCATCTGATAGCCCCAGTCTCCGAGGTGGGAGAGGAACGCAAAATTTTTTGTGACCGAATCGAAAATATCGCCGTGCAACACGAGGTAGCGGCCTTGCGACGTTTCGTGCACGTAGTCCTCAACGACGTGGAGATTTTCAAACACCAGGGGGAGAAACGAAGCGAGGATATCGTCGTGATTGCCGCGCAGATAGATCACCTCGGTGTTCCGCTTTTCGAGTTTTTTGAGGACGATGCGCACGAACCGCGTGTGGGCTTTCGCCCAACTGCCACCGCGACGGAGTTGCCAGCCGTCGATGATGTCGCCGTTGAGAATCAGTTTTGGGCAGCGCGTCTCGCGCAGAAAATGATTCACTTCCCGTGCCCTCGATCCGCTCGTGCCAAGGTGCACGTCCGAGAGAATCACCGTGCGAACATGGAGCTTCATGAAAGTTGCAGCGCGAAGCGGCTGGCGTGGGCCGGAATCGTTGCCGCGACCGCGCGCGACGTTGCTGGCACGAGCACGCGCAGGCTGCGCGGCTGCACGATGATTTCGACGGACGCCCCGGTCACGTGCGTTTCACCATCCGTGTGAATCAAACCGGGCGCCGCCCGCTCGATCAGAAATCGAACTCCGCTCTTCCGCATGACGTGCGGGCTTTGATCGAGGTTGCCGAGAAACAGCCGCGGCACGAGCGTCGCCGCGTTCACCAGCCCGATCGATTTGATCGCCACGAGATCGAGCCGGCCGTCGTCGATCCGAGCGCCGGGCGCAATGCGCGCGTTGTTTCCATACTGGTCGGAATTCGCGATCGCAATGAGCAGCACATCGAGCGTTTCACTGCGCTCTCCGCAATGAATCGTGCATCGCTGCGGTTGCAGATTGCGCAACGCCGCGGCCGCGATTCGAGCGTAGGCGGAAAGCCCGCGGCGCCGCAGTCGGTTGAAGCGTCTGCTCACGTCGGCATCGAGGCCGAGGCCCATGACGTTGCAGAAAGGATGGCCGTTCGCCCTGCCCGTATCGACCGCGGCGATGCGACCGCCAGGCGCCGTCGCGAGTCGCAGCGCGGGGATCGTGGAACGGGGTAAACCAAGATGCAGCGCCAGGCCGTTGCCC
>JBBRCR010000261.1:0-11736 GCA_038204695.1 Opitutales bacterium
GGTGAGTCGTCACGCGCAGACCGTCGAGCAACCCGGCCTGCCCCAGAACCAGCGCGCCGGTGCACACGCTCATCGTCAGTTCCGCGGAACGCGCTCGAACGCGCACCCATTCGAGCGTTAACGGCTGCTTCAACAACGCGCACGTTCCATAACCACCCGGCACGAGCAAGAGCGCCGGAGAGGGACAGTCCTCAAACGTAAAATCCGGCACAACCTTCAGTCCGTTCCGCGCGCGGATCACGTTCGGGCTGGCGGCGACGGTGAACACTTTGAACGTGTCGTGCCCGCGCAATTCATCGGCGACGGCGAACACTTCGAATGGTCCCGCGAAGTCGAGTACCTCGACGTCGTCGAAAATGAGGATGGCGACGTTTCGTTTCATGGATGTGAACAGCACTGTCAGAGCCGCGACGGGTTGTGACCAAGACAAATTTCTTGGCGTGCGGGCGGCGCTTACCAACTCTCCCACCCCGCATGAACGACGCTGCCGCCGCCGAGTTTGAGTCCCTCGCGAGCGTGATCGTCTCGCGCTTTTTCAGGCAGAACGCAAAACCGCTGCCATCGGTGGCGGAGATCCGCGTGTTCGCCGCGCGTTTAAGGACACTCGTTGCCGAGCGCGGGCTGCCGCGGCCCCGGCCGCCGAACGAGGTGGGCGCGCCGGGTGACCTCCCCGATGCAGAATGCAGCTCCCTCGTGCACCGCGTCGTGGAGCCCGCGAGCGATCCGTTGCTCGGCGAAGCCGCGCGGCAATTGGTGAAGGCCTGCTTTTATCCGGAGTTCCGGAACTGCCGCGATTCGTTCCGCGCGGTGTCGCCGGATGGCGTTTGCCGTCGGCAACAACTGACCCGCGCCCGCCTCCGCGTCAGCGGCTCGCATTGCGTGGATTGCCCGCACTGGGTGGGTCTGCCGCCAACCCAACACCGCGCGTACCTGGCGCAGGAATGGCGCGGCGATGCCGCCGAGTTCACCGCAAACCATGGAGTGTTTCTGCCGGAGGACTTTCGCGCGTTGCGACAGTGGCTCCACCGCCAGGCGCGGCAGCCGGAAGAAACGGCGGGCAAACAATAAAGACGGAGCAGCTCTCCTCCCGACGTTTCAAGCGTGCCGGCGAAGTCGTCAGAAATCCAAACCTGCCGTCAGCCGCCACGTCCGGGGCGGAAACACGTTGTAGCGCGTGATCACCGGCGTCCCCTCCGCTCCCACGGGCCGGTAGCGTCGGGCACTTTGTTCGTTCTGCTCGAGGACGTCGCGCACGTTGAGCTGCAGCGACAGCGTGCTTTTCCGGCCCAGAAACTCGACGCGCCGGGTGTACCCGGCCGTGAAATCCACGCGCATCAGGGCCTCGCCCTTCAGGGCCTGTACTCGGTCGAGCACCTGGGTGGGGTTCAGGCTCTGGTTATAGGGCTGTACGCGCACGGTCTGCTGCCCGTTGGCGCTATTGCGGTAGTAGAAGAACCGGCCGGTGACCACGGGGGACTGGTAGATCACGCCGCCCCCGACGCGGAGCCCGCGGGCCCAGCCCTCCGTGAAGCGGTAGGTCGTGAACAGGTTCACCTTGTGCGGCCGCGAGCCGAACGCGAAATCCTCCTGCGTCGCCTTGGTCTCCTCCATCTCCGATTCGATCCGGTCGAACACCTCTGGAATGGTCTGCCCGAACGTCTGGCTGACGAGCAGCGGCCCCGTCTGCCGGGTTGCGGCCAGAAAATCCTTTTCCCATTTCTCGGCCGCCGCGCGCACCAGCTTTTCGTGCTCCAGGGCCAGCTTCAGCACGTTGGTCCGGCGACGCTCTGAGTATCCGTAATTCAAAGACACGCGCCACTGCGGCGTCGGATTGCCGATGGCCTGAAATTCGTAGCCCTCCGACGTCTCGTCGAAGACGTCGCCATCCACCCCGCGCACCCGGTAACGCTCGAGGGTGTCTCCGCTGACCAGCGCCGCGTGGCTCGCGGAAATCAGGCCGCTGGCGATCGCCTGGTTCTGCAGCGACTCGATGTGATCCCACAGCGCGGCATTGGGTGCGACCAAATCCGTGGCCACCTCGAACGTGCCATTGCCATTGATTGCCTCGTTGGTGTAGCGCGCCACGCGCAGGTAGAGCTTGCGGTTGAGCAGTTCGACCGCGAGGCCGACATCGTCGCCCCGTCCCTCTCTGGGCGGCCCCATCGTGCCGTAGGGAAACACATTCCGGCGGAGATTGGGGCTGTTGGCATTGGTCGAGTTGTTGTAGAAAACGCTCACCCAGGGGAGCGCGTGGTAGACGACGCCAAACGTCCGGGTGACGCTCGAGAAATCCCGAACCTGCGTGTCGGCAAACGTGCGCACCCAGGGAGCGCCCTGGTTGACCGGATCGGAGTTGTCGCGGACCCCGATCGCCTGCTGGCCGTGGGTCTTTTCCTCGCGGTGGCCGAGGGTCAGATGAATCCGCTCCTTCCAGAAGCTGCTTTGCGTGGCGAGCATCCGGCTGGTTGTCGTCAGGATGAGGTTCTCCTGATTGGTGCTGTCGGTGACAAGTTTTGGGTTGAGAGTATAGCCGCCGACCGTGGTCTCCGGCCGCCTGCTGCCATCCCCCGCATAGTAGGTGTTGTAGTCTCCCTCGGTCAGATAATTTCGGCGCCACAGCCGGTTGTTGGCCACCTCCGGATTCGCAAAATTGAATCCGTAGGTCGTCGTGAATGCGGCGCGGGCGGCGGCAGGCACAGCCGACCAGATATCCCAGACTTCGAGGAGGCGATCCTCGAGCACATCGGTCTCCTTGCGTTCGACGAGGCCAGCAACGCGATGCGGGCCCAACCAGGGGAATTTCCTGGGCGCGATCTGATAGGCGAGCGTGCCGCGAAAGACCCGCTCGTACTCGTGGTGGGTGCGGTAGGCCCAGTTCTCCTCCATGTAGAGCCGGCCCGCATAGGGATTGGCGGCGGCGCCGGGTGTGCCGTCGGCATTGGGCAGGACCGCGTTCGCGTCGGCGAAGACCGCGTCTTCGAGCGGGGGAAACAACGCCCCGGAATTCGTGCGGCTTTCGAAAAAGGAGACTTGGGCAAACAAATCGCGGGTGAGCTGCTGGTCGACCTTCACCGTGAGATTGCGAAATCGGTTCTCCTGGCGCGAGGTGGGACCCCAATAATTGATGTCACCCGGCATGATGGCGGGCGGCAGCGCGGTCCGCGGATTGTTGTTCAGATCGCTGCGTGACTCGACGACCTGCCGGAAATTGGCCGTGAAGCCATCGTTGGTCACCACGGTGTAACGGTGGCGGTTCACCTCCGCCACGCCGAACTGCGCGAGGGCCGGCGCCGCGCCGAGCGCCACCACCTGCGGCCGCGTAGTCAGCGGGCCACGACCACCGCCAGCACTGCGCAAGGTCAGCCAGGCACTCAGCGAATCCAGCGCCGAACTCGCCACGCTGTTCTTCGTTTGATCGATGCGCCCATGCTCCATCGACGCCACAATCTCCGTCTTCTTGAAGGGGCGCACAAGAACGGAGAACGTGCCGCGGTCGGTGTTCTTGTAACCGAGCCGCTGCCAGCCGTCCTCCTTCGCGGTCAGGGCCTGCAAGCGCAGCGCCAGCCGGTCCTTCACCACGGGCAGATTGAGATCCGTCGTGAAGCGACGCTCCGCGAACGAGCCGAGCACAAGCTTGTTGTCCAGGGTCGTCCGCCGGAAGTTTGGCCGCTTGAGCGACATGTTGAGCAGGCCTCCGGCTGCGCCGGTGCCAAAGAGAATTGCATTCGGCCCGCTCGAAAGCTCGGCGCGATCGAGATTGTAGGTGTCGAGCGGCCCGGCCTGCCCGAAATATTCCATGGCCACGGTGGAGTCCTGCCCGCGCACGCGGAAGTATTTTTGCGTGCCAAGATTGTCGGCGACCGAGTTTTGATCGCCCTGGTGATTGAAGTCGCCCGCCCCAAGATCGTGCTGCGTGTTGAGACCGTAATCCATCAAGTCCTCAATCGTCGTCGCACCGAGGTCGGCCATGAACTCGGGCGTGAAAACCGACACGACGCTCGCCACGTTGCGCAGTTCGGTGTTCATCCGGCTTCCCGCGAGCGTGTTCGAAGCGAGGTAGCCGGTGTCGCTGGTGGAACTCACGACGAACGGATTCAATTCCACGGGTGATTCCTCCGCCGCCACGGGGGACTGGGTTGCCGCGCTCAGGGCCGGCAGCGACCAAGCCAGCAGAGACAACGAAACGGCAGTCGAGCTGCGGCATGCGCGCCGGAGGAGGGGTAATCGAATCGAATTCATATGGGGCGGAAGAACGCGCATCGTGGGGAAGATACGCGGCAAAGGGTGTATGTGTTCACATCGTCCCTCGCGGCAACGCCAAACATATACGGTCCCGCGTGCCACCACTCGCTGGCGCTCGCAGCCACGATCGGACTGGCTGCGCCCAGACGGCTCCCTTTCCTGATGCGACCGCCTACACCTGGGCCGACACCGCATATTTCTCGCGGTATTGGCGTTTCAGGTGTTTGTCCGCTTCAGGGCTGCCGATGAAACGCTCCTTCTCCCAATCGTAGCGCAGCTTTTCGTTGGGGACCCTATATGCGATGTTGCCCAGGTGAACGATCGAGCAGGATGTGTGCGCGAGCTCGATGTCCGCGTTCGGCTTCTGGCGCGATTTCACGCACTCGACGAAATTTTTCGTGTGTGGCTCGTCGCCCGGACGGCCATATTGCTTCTCCACGATCCTCCCGCCGATTTGGGCGGCGATCCAGCCGCCACCATGACGCCCGACGGTCATCATGAGTTCGGATCCGTAGATTTCGATCCGCGTCGAATTCATTGTCCAGTATGGCAGGAGATCACCGCGCCGAATCTCCGCACTCTCCTTCTGCATGTAGCGCGGATAGTTGGTCATCTCGAACGTCAGCACGAAATCGTCGAACTCGTAGGTCACGACCTGCACGTCGGGCGTCTCGCCATCGGAATCCGGATACGCCAGTTTTCCGCCGCACGCCGAGATGACCCGCAGCCGGCCCCGGTCGCCCATCAGCATGAGGGCGAGATCCATTTGATGGATACCGTCATCCACCATGTCGCCGCCGCTAAAGTCCCAAAAGCGGTGCCAGCCTCCGCGGAAGATATTTTGATGCCAGGGCCGGGTGGGCGCGGGGCCCAGCCAGCGGTCCCAGTCGAACCCCTGCGGCATATTACCCGGCGCACCCAGCTGAAACGCCTTACCGGGCTCGAGATTGTAGACTTTGATCAGCGCGATTTTGCCCAGCTTTCCGCTCTTCACGTAGTCGAGCGCCAGGTGATTATACGGCGCGCTTCGGTTCTGGGTGCCGGCCTGAACAATCCGCTGGTACTTGCGGGCCGCAGACACGAGTTGCCGGGATTCCCAGATGTTATGCGCGTGCGGCTTTTCCACATACACGTCCTTGCCCGCCCGGCAGGCGTCAATCGCGAGCGATGCGTGCCAATGATCGGGCGTCGCGATCACGACGGCATCAATCTCCTTGTCGTCCCACACCCTGCGCACCTCCTGCGTCATCCTGGGTTTGCGCGGCATCACTTCGGCGAGTTCCTGCGCCGTGCTTTCCAAGCGCTCCGGGTTCAAGTCGCAGAGACAGACGAGTTCCGCGCCGGCCTCGATGAGATTGCGCACGACGATCTTGCCGCGCCCGCCGCAGCCGATCAGCGCGATCCGCACGCGCTCGTTGGCGCCGGCGGCGAGGCCGCGACTGAGCACCGACAGCGCCGCGGCGCCCGCCAGGCCGCTGCCGGAATTACGAATGAAGTGCCGTCTCGTGAGCGTATTCATGGCCGTGTCGTTGGTTGGCGACGGTAGCATAGGCGGTCCGATGCAATCTTGTCGATGCGGGCATTCGGCATTGTTTTTTCGGGTGGAAGACATGGGAGGCGCAGTGGGTCGACGGGGCCGCGGTGAAATCCCTGGGTGGAGAGTCACCCGTGCAATCCTTTAGGTGCGACCCGGCTTGTTTACGTTGCCTCAAGATGCCGCGCTCTGGCTCACTATCGAAGCGCCCCCCCTGACGCGCGCGTGCAGAGCTGAAGTCAACGCGACTGAAATGGCGCCGAAGAACCAACCTCGATGACGAATCAAAATCACCCGGTCCACCTGCTAACCGCCGGACTCGTACTTGCCCTGCTTTCGCCCTGCGTGACGCAAGCTGCGGAGCCCACCCCTGCTGGCGCCAATCAAAACACCACGGCGATCAGTGGTCGCGTGAGCAATCTGGTCACCGGAGCCTTTCTGAACAACGCGCGTGTTTCGATCAAAGGAACGGACCACGTTGTCTTCACGGATGCCTTCGGCACCTATCGAATGATAAACATCCCGGCCGGTTCGATCACGCTCGAGGTATTTTATACTGATCTGGATGCACAGGAAATAACGCTCGCCGGGGCCGGGGGCGAAAGCATCGAGCGCAATGTGGAGCTGACCAGCCAGAGTCGCTACGGTCGTAACCAGGACGTGCTGAAGCTCGACCCGTTTCTGGTATCTTCGGACAAGGAAACCGACAGCCAGGCACTGGCGCTCAACGAGCAGAGATTTGCCCCCAATATAAAGAACGTCATGGCGGCTGATTCGTTTGGCGACGTCTTGGGCAGCAGCGTCGGTGAATTTCTGAAATTCCTTCCCGGGGTGTCGTTGGAAGAGGACGGCAACGAGGTGCAGGGCGTCTCGATTCGCGGCGCCGGAGGCCGCCGCACCGCCTACATGACCGACGGCTCGCCGCTCGCCACGGCCAATGATGGCGCGTCGCGCAATGTGGATTTGGTCATGCTGGCGCTCGATTCGATTTCCCGGCTCGAGGTGACGAAGGTCCCCACGCCATCCACGCCGGCCGACTCACTCTCCGGTTCCGTCAACATGGTCAGCAAGAGCGCATTTGAACGCAGCCGCGCCCAGTTCAATTACGGGATCAACCTGATCGGAAACAGCGAAGATCTCACGTTGAGAAAAACGCCGCAATCCGAGGGCGATCGCAAAGACTTCAAGACCCGCCCCGGCTTCAATTTCAGTTATGCCCTGCCGATTCGAAAAACGTTCGGGATCATGATCACGGGCGTGCACAGCGACAAGTACAGTGACACCGCCATCGCGACGAAGGTCTTCAACGCCGCGGGGACGCAAACCGGCGCCTCGATCAGCAACCCGTTTCTGCAGCAATTCACCCTGGCCCACTCGCCGAAAAATCTCTCGCGAACCTCCTTCACGTTCAAAGCCGACTGGCGGGTCACGCCGCATTCCGTGCTTTCGTTCGGCGCGCAGCGCAACCGCAGCGAGAGTAACCAGGGGGCGAATACGTGGGTCTTCAACGCGGGCGCGAACGGCACCTCCTCCGTGGCGGGCGGGGTGCCGCTCAGCTTCGGCGATGATTTCACCCGCGGCGCGACCGGCCGCGGGATCGTGACCCTGACGTCGGCCACCGTCCTCCGCCATCGCGCCATCGACAGCCTGAATCTCAACTATCGCTACGACGACGGCAGATGGCAGCTGGACGCCGGCGCCAGTGGTTCAACCTCGACCCGTTCGCGCGTTCCCAATGTGTTCGGGGCCATGTCGGCCACGCTGTTCGCCGCGCCCGGCACAAGAGTGACCATGGCGGATATCGACGATGTCAGTCCAGGCAGCGTGCAGGTTTTCGATAATAGCAGCCGCGAAATCGACATCTATGACATCAACAATTACCGGCTGAACACCGGCACCGAGCTGGTCAAGGATGTCAACCGGTCCGAAATCCAGAGCGGCAATATCAATCTCAAGCGGCGCCTGGCTCTCTTCACCTTCCCGTCCTCGCTTCAAGTCGGGGGCTTTCGCAAAGCCACGACCGTGGACAGCCGGCCGGAGACCCGGCCCCTGACCTACGCCGGACCCGACGGCAGCACGGCCACGGCGGATACGGTCGCGCCCTTCCAAGCGCAGCAGTTCAAAAACCAGGACGACCACTTTGGGTTTCGGAATGCGCCCTGGTACTCGGCCGATCGCGCCTGGCGTGCGTATGCCGCGAACCCGGCGCTGTTCACGCAAACGGCGGCTCAAGCCGTGACGACCGCGACGGCCCTCATTACGAATTCCGAGCGGATCGAGGAGACGATTTCGGCGTACTATCTTCAGGCTGAAGCCCGACTGTTCCGCAGCCGCCTGAACGTATTGACGGGGGTCCGCTTCGAACGGACCAACGACCAGGGCGAAGGCGCGGTCTTTGATCCCAACGCCGTTTTCCTCCGCAATGCCGACGGCACGTTTGCCCGGAATGCGGCCGGCGCCCGGATCCGAAAACCCGAAGCCGGCGCGACCGGATCGATGGAAGAGCTCCGTCTGACCCGCCAGGAGCGCGGCTATAAAGGCGAGCGTTCATATGACGGGTATTACCCCAGCCTGCACCTTACCTATAATTTGAAGGAAAACCTCCTGCTGCGCGGCGCATACGCCCGGACCTTCGCGCGACCCGGCTACGGCGACATCATCCCCAGCGCGACGATCAACGAGAACGACCTGACCGAGGATGACATCCATAGTAACCCCGAGCTCATCCGCGGAACGATCACCGTCAGCAATATTGCGTTGCGGCCCTGGACAGCCGACAACTTCGACCTTTCCGCCGAATACTATTCCCGAAGCGGCGGCATGGTCAGCGGCGGTGTCTTTTTGAAGGAGATCAAAAACTTCTTCGGCACGGGCGTACGCGTTGCCACGCTGCCGGATTTGGAGGAACTGGGCCTCGGCCCACAGTATGTTAACTGGAACCTGAACACGAAATTCAACGCGGGTGACGCGCGGATTTCGGGAGCAGAGTTCGATTTCCGGCAGTCCCTCCGCTTTCTGGGCAAATGGGGCAGTGCGTTCAGCGTGTTTGCGAACGGCACCTACCTGCGGCTCGAGGGCGAGCAGCGGGCGGACTTCACCAGCTTCGTGCCCAAGAGCGCAAATTGGGGGCTTTCGTTCAACCGAATGCGCGTGCAAATGAACGCCCGATGGAATTATCGCGGTGTGAACAAGCGAGGCGCGCAGCCCGCGTTCGGGCCTGACGCATTCGCCTATTTTCCCGCCAGCACCCGGCTGGATCTCAGCGCTGCTTATCGAATATCGAAGCGCGTGACCGTGGTCGGGAGCGTGAACAATATTTCCGATGTTCCCGAGCGAACGCTCCAGTATGGAGCGGCGACGCCGGCCTACGCCAAATACACCGTGTTCAAGGAATATGGCATCGCCGTGGGCGTGGGCGTGAAGGGAACGTTTTAGTTAGCCCCTGCCTTTCATTCCGCCCGTTTCTCCTGCAATGCCTGCCTGAATTGATCGACGCCAACACCATGACACGACTTCGTTATTTCCTCCCGCTGCTAGCCACCGCGAGCCTTTCAATCTTCCCGGCGGCCGCCGGCGCGGCCGAGACCAAGCCCCATGATCTCGTGGTATACGGCGGGACGGCCGGCGGCATCGTCGCCGCCATTTCCGCGGCGCGGGCCGGCGCGTCGGTCATTGTGCTCGAGCCCACCGAACATATTGGCGGCATGGTCACGGGCGGACTGGGCCGCACGGACATCGGCGTGGGCGCGAGCATCGGCGGGATGGCCGCCGAGTTCTACCGGCGCGTGAACCAACATTATAGCACTCCAGCCGCCTGGAAATTCCAGACGCGCGAGGAGTATCTGGGAAAAGGCGGAGCGGGTGCCATCAGCGGCGACAAATGGTGGCTGCACGAGCCCTCGGTCGCCGCCACGATTTTCCGGCAGATGCTCAATGAGGCGCGCGTCAGCGTGCTCACCGGTCATCGCCTCACGGGCGTGGAAAAGCGCGGGCCCCGCATCCTCTCGGTTCAATGCGCCAACGGCGCAGTTTTCACCGGCCGAGTCTTCATCGATGCCACGTACGAAGGTGATCTGCTGGCGCGGGCGGCGGTGGGCTATCGGGTCGGCCGCGAGTCGACCGCGGAGTACGGCGAGAAGCTCGCCGGCGTGGTGCCGCGGAAATTTTCCACGCGCAAACAGTGGGATGTCGACATCAGTCCCTACGGCGCAGACGGCAAACTGCTGTACGGCATCCAGGAAACCCCGCGCGGCGAGGATGGCGCGGGCGACCACAAGGTCCAGGCGTACAACTATCGCATCTGTCTCACGGATCACCCCGACAACCGCCTGCCGATCACCCGCCCGGAGAATTATGACCCGCGCCGCTACGATTTGCTCGCCCGGTATATCGCTGCGAAGCCGGCCATCACGGTCGCGAAAGGCTTGTTGAAGATCGATCGGTTGCCCAATCGCAAAACCGACATCAACGACGGCGGCCCGTTCTCCACGGACTTTCTCGGTGGCAACTGGAAGTACCCGGATGCCGACGAGCCCACCCGGCGCGCGATCCTCCAGGACCACGTCGACTACACGAAGGGCCTGCTCTACTTCATCGGTCACGATGAGCGCGTGCCCGGGAAAGTACGCGAGGAAATGCTCCAGTGGGGGTACCCGAAGGATGAATACACGGCGACCGGCCACTGGACGCCGCAACTCTACATCCGGGAGGCCCGGCGGATGGTCGGGGCATACGTGATGACGAGCCACGACATCGAGACGAACCGCACGAAGGACGATTCGATCGGGATGGCGTCCTACACCGCCGACAGCCACCTGGTCACGCGCATCGTCGATGGCAGCGTGGTTCGGAACGAGGGCAACCCGAACGACTTCACGTCCCCGCATCGTCCCTACGAAGTGCCCTACCGCGCCATCACGCCGAAGCAGTCCGAGTGTGACAACCTGCTGGCGACGTTCTGCGCCTCGTCCACGCACATGGCGTTCGCTTCGCTGCGCATGGAGCCGGTGTTCATGATCCTCAGCGAGAGCGCCGGTCTCGCCGCGGTCGAGGCGGCGCGCCAGAACATCGCGGTACAGGACGTGGCCTACGCGGTCTTGCGGCCAAAGCTGATTGAGCGGAAGCAACTGCTGAAAATCGCGGAGGTCCCCCCGCCGAAGAAGAAAAAATGATCGGCTGCGGCCGGACGTCGGTCGCTGTTCCGTTGCGGCAATCGATCGACGAGGACGCGGGAAACCAAGGAGTAACGGCAATCACGCCTTCACGGCATGCCGTTGACTTGCGCACTGGTCGCGGAAACCCCAGCATCGCGCGATGCAGTTTCGAATCGTCGGACACCACCAGCACCAAGCGATAGTGGAGGGCGTGAAATTTACCTGTGTCCGCACGGCGACCGCAACGGACGCCGGCCTGTCAGTCCGGTGGGCCGCCTACCGGAATGAGGTCATCCTGAAGCCGGATTGTCGCACGCTCAACGAGGCCAAGAACGTCTGCCGCTCCGCCGCCTCGATCCGCGCGAGCAACTGAGCCGGGCCTGAGCAGCCGGAGCATCAATTTCCCCGCGCGGCTCCTGACGCCGGACCGTTCTCGATCGGTTCGCGATACGGAACCTCCGGCCAATCCTTCACGCCGATGATCGGCAGCGCGAATGCAGTGGCCTTGCTCTCGTCCGGCGTATCCAGCGCCCGGTATACGTGCCAGATTGGTTTCCGCCCAAATGGATCATCGGCATCGTCCGGGAAGCGGCGCAACCCGATGCGCAGCCCACCTTCGCGCCGGTTGTCGATCCAGTTGTGAAACTGGAAACCTTCGATCGTATCCAGTCGCCGGATTTTCGGCCAGACGTAGGCCAGCGCCGCCGCCTGCTCCTGCAACGCGCGCACACTGTAGTCGGGTGAGTTTGGCACCTTCTCGCTCAGGAGCACCGAACGGAATTAGCGTCCGAGAAAGCGCTGCGCCGG
>JBBRCR010000262.1:0-11631 GCA_038204695.1 Opitutales bacterium
CCGAAATGGGCGAGCAACCCCGTTGTCCGTCGGACGGCCCGCCTCAGACCCCGCCGGCGACGCAGCCGGCGTATCTGCCGGTGGCGGCGCTGCTGCCCGCCGGCAAGGCCGCGCTCGCGCAGATCGCGCCAAAGGCGGATGTTGGGTTCCGCGTATTCAAGTGGAAGGTTGGGGTGGGGGAGATTGGCGAGGAATTGCCGCTGCTCGATGACCTCTGCGCGGTTTTGCCCAACGGCGCGAAGCTGCGGCTCGACGCGAACGGCGCATGGGATCGCCGTCGCGCCGAACGCTGGCTGGAACGCTGTGCCGAACGCCCCATCGAGTTTGTGGAGCAACCGATCGCGGCGAATGCGCGGGGTGCCGACGATTTGTTGCTCGGGCTGGCCCATGATTACCCGACGGCCATCGCTCTCGATGAATCGGTCGTCGCGGGCGGTGATTTCGAGCGCTGGCTGGGGGTGGGCTGGCCGGGAATCTTCGTGTTGAAACCCGCGCTGCTGGCCGATGTATCCACAGTCGTGACACGCCTGGCCGCCGCGAGGGCGCGCGTGGTGTTCTCGTCCGCGCTCGAGACGGCGGTGGGAGCACGGGTGGCCCTGCAGGCGGCGTTTGCCTGGCCGGGCGAATCTTTCGCGCTCGGGTTCGGCGTATGGCCGCTGTTCAGGGATGCGCGGTTTGATGGGCCGGGTGGCGCGCCATTTATTCGGTCGGAGGACGTGGCGCGGATGAAACCGGAGGCGGTATGGGATGCGCTGGCATAGCCCGCGGCACGCATGATGCGAAAGCGTCATCGATGTGCCGGTCGTGCCCGGCGTGGCATGGGCGTCCCGCCCATGGACGGCAGGAGGTACGCCAGACTGGGGCGGGACGCCCTTTCCTGCGGTCTATTATGCAATACACGGGCGGGACGCCCGTGCCACGGCAGACCCACGGGCGGGACGCCCGTGCCACCTCGAACCGTCGGGCGGGATGCCGGTGTCTGATTCAATTCGGTGCGCGGGTCGTGCCCGGCGTGGCATGGCGTCCCGCCATGTTCTTCGTCCACGGGCGTCCCGCCCGTGGATTCGTTCGGATGCTCGCTCCCCCGGCGGATGGCGCAATGCGCCGTGACACCCGGCCGGCCCGCGCGTAGTGCTATGCATAATACAATCCAGGGGCAGGACGCCCCTGCCACTCGGATCTGCCGGGACCGCTCGGGTGAAAACTTGCCGGTGCTCCCGATAATTCTGGCATGACGAGGATCGAACTAGCCCGCCGCTTGGGTGCGAAGAAGGCCATCGCTGCAGCCGGACCGCGCATGCCTCCGTCCGTCGTCGAGGAATCGGATCCGGGGCGGTTCATGGCGGCGTTCGCATCGGCGGTGGCGTCAGGTGGTGAGGTGTTCCTCGTGGATCCCGACTGGGGGGCGGGTGAACGCGCGCAGCTCGCCGAACTCCTGTCGCGGGCAGCGGCCGCAGGGGAGTGCGCGGAGCGGGAGCGGCGCGGCTGGCTGATGATTCCAAGTGGAGGCACGAGCGGTCGATTGAAGTTCGCGCGGCATGATGAGGAAACGTTGAGCGCGGCGGTGCGAGGGTTTGCCGCGCATTTCCAGCTGCCGGTGGTGAACGCGGTCGGCGTGTTGCCGCTGCATCATGTCAGCGGGCTGATGGCATGGATGCGATGCGTGATGACCGACGGCCGTTATCTGCCGTGGGCGTGGCAGAAGCTTGCGGCCGGCGACTTTCCTCCGGTGAAACCCGGCTTGGGTGATTGGGTCGTTTCGCTGGTGCCAACCCAGCTCCAGCGGCTGCTCGGTTCCCCCGCGGCCGTCACGTGGCTGCGGGGGTGTCGGGTGATCTTTCTTGGCGGTGCTCCGGCCTGGCCGGGACTTCTCACCGCGGCGGCCGAGGCCATGCTGCCGCTTTCGCTGAGCTACGGCATGACCGAGACCGCCGCCATGGTCGCGGCCCTGCAACCGGCGGAGTTCCTGGCCGGCGAACGGACGTGCGGTGCGGCGCTCCCGCACGCGCCGCTCCGGCTCGACGACGAAGGCCTGATGACGGTGACGGGCGAATCGGTGTTCCGCGGCGTGTATCCGGAATGGCTCGACACACGAGAGTTCACGACGCCGGATCTGGGACGCATTGATCCGCAGGGGCATCTCAGCATCGTGGGCCGGCGAGACAGCGTGATTATCACGGGCGGAAAGAAGGTCCACCCGGATGAGGTCGAGGCCGTACTGCGCGCCAGCGGTGAATTTCTCGATGTGGTCGTCATTGGGGTTCCGGATGCCGGGTGGGGCGAGGCGATTGTCGCGTGTTATCCTGCCAGCCAGCGTGCTCCGGACACAACTCGTGCGGTGGCGGCCCTGATGCGGTTTCAACGGCCGAAACGATTTCTCGCGATCGCCGAGTGGCCGCGCAACGCGCAGGGCAAGGTGAACCGGCCCGCGCTGGTGGCGATCGCGTTGGCGGCCCAGACGACCCCCTGAGCGGACTCCTCTGGTCTTCGGCGCGCGTGCCGCGGTTTTGGGCGCGGGGAGAATATCGGGGTTTCAGCGATCACGCTTTTACAGGAAACGAGTAGAATCGCGCAAGCCGTGCTGAGCGACTCCACCGTAGTGGAGTAGGATGGAGTGGCGGAATTCCGGCTATCGATGACCCTTCATACGTCCACTCGCATTCAGCGAAAACCAGTGCCGGTAGGTGCACCCATGTGCTTTTCGCGGCGCCTGAGCCGCGTCGCAAGAATCGCGATTTCGGAGGCCGGTGCCACCCAGGCGAATTCGGAATCCACCCGAACGACCGCCGTCATCTCTTCGTTCGCCCAACCTTCCTGCAATGTCCATCTCACGTCGTAATTTTCTGAAATTAAGCGCGGCCGGTCTCGTCGGCGCGGTCGTCATCGAACGGTCCCACGCCTACGTTTCGCAGAGCAAGGCGCGCGCGAAGATCGTGATCGTCGGCGGCGGGGCCGCCGGGATCACGGTCGCGGCATATCTTGCGAAGATGTTGCGGCATGTTGACATCACGATCATCGAACCCGAGGCGATTCACCGCTATCAACCGGGGTACACACTTGTTGCCGCTGGCCTGATGGAGCCGCCGGAACTGGAGCGATCGACGAGCACGCTCATTCCATCGGGCGTAACGTGGCTGAAAGACAGCGTCCTCGAGCTCAACCCGGACCGCAATCGCCTGGCGATCGCACAGGCCGGCGTGCTTTCCTATGACTTTCTGGTCGTCGTCCCTGGCTGTCACATGGACTTCAATCTGGTCGAGGGCATCTCGCGGCAAACGCTGGGCGAAGGAAACGTTCATTGCATTTACGATCTACAGGGAGCGCAACGTTGCCGTGATGCCGTGAAGAAGCTGCCAGCCATGAAGGGGGGCCAACTGGTGTTCACCGATACCTACACCAAGATGAAGTGCGGAGGGGCGCCAAAGAAGATCGCGTTGCTGGCCGAGTCCCTGTTGCGCGCGCAAAAGCGTCGCGACGGCTTCGATTTCACCTATTTCAACAACGAAAAGACTCTGATGAAGCCGAAGGTCTACGGCGACCGGTTGACTGCGATTTACGCCGAACGTCAGATCAAGACCCATTATCTGCATCGTCTGGCTTCAGTGGATACGGTGGCCAAGACCGCGGTGTTCCACCGTCTGACGGAAGCGTCCTCAGCCGTTCTTCCGAGCGGGCACGCCTTGGAAAGGATAGTCGTGGGTTTCGACTTCCTCCATTTCGTTCCGCCGATGCGGGCGCCTGACTGCGTACGCGATTCGCCGCTTACAACGGCGGAGGAGCGCCCCAAAGGAGGATGGGTGACGGTCGACAAAAACACGTTGATCCATTCCCGCTACAAGAATGTTATCTCGCTGGGGGATGTGGCGGGGACGCCCGCGAGTAAGACGGGTGCCGCGATTCGCATGCAGGCCCCCGTGGCAGCGGCGAACCTCGTTTCGCTCATGGAGGGCAAGGAGCCCGCAATTAAATACAACGGCTACTCCGCCTGTCCGATCATTACAGAACACGGCAAGGTGCTGATGTGTGAATTTGGCTATGACGAGAAGTTGCTGCCGACAATTCCGTTCCTGGACCCGGCCGTCGAACGCGGGATGTGGTGGACGTTAAAAGTGCATGGACTCATGCCCATGTATTATCACGGCATGCTGAAGGCGCGAGTATAGTGGTCGGCTTCGTGCCGGGTTCAAACGGAGCTGGCTGAGTCGGTCCGACCATGACGACGTGATGACGTGACATGAGCAGGGAGCCGATATGCGCATACTGGCGATTGAGAGGGAGCTGAAGGCACTGGACCCTGATTCCGCGCGCGAGTTATTGCGTGAGGAGGCGGCATGTGTTTGGGCGCTGCAAACCCAGGAGGTCATTCGCGAGATCTGGTTTACGCGCCGGAAGAAATGCGCCGTGGTCATGCTCGAGTGTGAGACGGAAGATGAAGCGCGCCGGCACCTCTCTGTTCTGCCCCTGGTGCGAGAGCAGTTTATCACGTTCGACGTGCACGCCCTCCGGCCGTACGATGGATTCGAGCGGTTGCTTTCCCCAGCGGCGGGGAGCGACCCGAAGCAGGCGCCAGGAGCGGCCCAGGCCGGCGCCGTGGGCATGAGTTCTTTAATCGGCCCAAATCCGTGACCTGCCGGTGGATTCGGCAGACTGTTATTTCGCCTGCTCTTCCGGGTGGCAACTTTCCCGGCAAAAGTCAGAGTCCCTCCCTCCGTCCGGTTGCGCCCCCATGCACATTCCCGCCTTACGCAAGCTATCGCAGCGCTCGAATCGCGGTCATGCCTCGCTGACGGCCCAAAACGCCACGGTGAAGCGCGGGCCCGCGGCCAAGCGGGGCGGCGACGGCGCGGCTGCCCGGCCACCGGCGCCGAGACAACCGCGAGCTCATCGATTCCTCGCACAAGTCCTCACGCTGGACCGTTGCAGTCCGATCAACGTCGAACGCTAAGCCGGCACCTGCGGACGGTGCGTCGCACGTGATCAAAGCTGAATTGGGTTGCGATTGGGCGTGAGTTGCAGACCGCCCTCGCGGCCGGTTCCAAGAACGACGAACTGCTTCGATGAACCCGTCGCGTCGGCGCGAAAGGCAGACGTGATGCGGATTTACCCTGCTGGAATCCGCTGATGGGCCATGCGGTTGCCGCCGCAAATGGAAGCAACCGTGCAATTATGTCGCGATCGAAGTTGTCGGGTTCACGGTGACGCTGTGAAAGACGCATACATGCTCCGAGCTTCGCTCTGGGAGGCTCGAGTTACTCGTTAGCTGCGCCCAGCGTGAGTGATAGACTGGCGCCCGGGCGCCCGCAGTTTAGCAAGACGACGGATTGCCACGGCGGCCGATAGTGATCGCATCGCGTGAGCGGGCGCCACGTTTGCCGCCGTGTTTTTGCGCCGGCTCCAGATTTGAAGTCTAATGCTTGCGTGACGCCGTGGCGTTTGCAAATTTGCGTACGCCGGCAACAACGTCGTCTCACTCAACCCCCAACACCATGCACCGTCTCGTTTTGCGCCGCATGATTGGCTTTTTTTGGCCTATCCGCCAACTCGCGCTGCTTTGCAGCCTGGCCTTTTCACTCGTGGCCGCGGTTCCGCCGGCGACCGACACCGGCACCATCACTGGAAACGTCAGCAACACCGCCACCGGCAACCTGCTGGAGGGCGCGCGCCTCGAAATCCCTGCGCTCGGGCTGTCGGCCCTGACCGACCAAACGGGGCGATTCGTGCTGACGGGAATTCCCGCGGGCACGCATGAACTCGTTGCATCCTACATCGGCTTGGACGCCATGCGCAGTCAGGTCACGGTCGCGGCCGGTCAACGCGCGGTGCAAAATTTCGACCTCACCACGGCGATCTACCGGCTGGACGAGTTCAAGGTCGTCGGCGAACGCGAGGGTGACGCCTCCGCCATCACCGCACAGCGCAACGCGGAAAACGTGAAGAACATCGTTGCCACCGATTCGTTCGGCAATCTGCCGAACATGAATGCCGGCGAGGTCGCGATCCGGCTGCCTGGTATTTATGGTGAACTCGATGCGGGCGGAAATCTTTCCGGGTTCACGGTCCGGGGCATGGCGAGTGGCCTTAACATGGTCACCATGGACGGCGCGTTGCTGACCGGCCAGAGTGCGATGAGCCGCTCGATCTTCGTGAACAACATCACGGGGGCGATGTTCGATCAGGTGGAGTTGGTGAAGGGCCACACGCCCGACAAGGGTGCGGATTCGCTCGGTGGCACGATCAATTTCAAGAGCCGCTCGCCGCTCAGCATGCGCGAGAAACGGCGGTTCACCTACACGTTGTCCCTGCGCACCGCGCCGCCGTTCACGCAGCAGATCCCGCTGCGCGAGCAACACCGCACGCATGGCCTCGCCAACCTTTCCTACCAGGAGGTGTTCGACGCGTTCGGCGGCCACCGGAACCTCGGTGTCGTCCTCAACCTGTTCAACAGCGAGACCGGGATCGGTTCGATGATCACCCAGCGCAACTTCCAGAATACGACCAACCAGCCGGCCTATTTATGGGACTACCGCACGAGCGATCTCTACAATCACCGGCGGCAAAAGAACGTGAACACGAAGGTCGATTACCGGCTGTCGCCGAACACGAAACTCACGTTCCTGGCCGCCTACATCGACCATTCCGAGGTGTACCGGCGCTTGTACGAGACGCGGGCCTACACCGGTAGCCAGGGCCTGAATACAGTGCCCAACGCCACGACGACCAGCATCGTGCCCGGCTTCACCGACCGGATTACGACGGTACGTCCCGTCGCCACATCGACGATCGATATCACGATGACGGGGCCGAACAATTTCTTCAACCGGCTGCGCCGCGCGGACATTGGCGCGGAGCACGACTGGGGTCCGTGGCATGTCGAATACAACGCCCGCTACACCCAGACCCATATCAATATTGGCAATGGCGAGGGTGGGGTGCTCGTCAACCGGCTCACCGGCGCCGGCTGGATCCTCGATCGCACGGAATCCGATCTTTATCCGAAGTTCATTCAGAACGGCGGCCCGGATTTCACCGATCCCAACAACTATCGGCCGGCGCCGAACGGACTGACGAACGCCAACAACAAGCAGAGCCACGAGGTCTCGGAACTGCGTGGTGATGTGCGTTACGCACTGCCCGTGAGTTTCCCGGTTTTCGCCAAGATTGGATTCAACTGGCGCGAACAAGTCGTCGGCTTGCAGGGCGCCTCCCGCCGCTGGAATTATACCGGCACGACGGCGCTGCCGGCCGACCCGACCCTGCGGATGATGGACCACGTCAAAACCGGACGGCAGTTGCCGGTGTGGGAAGCATCGCAGTTCATCCGCGGGCGTGAGGTCATCGATCCGACGCTCTGGCGAGAGGACCTGTATTTTGCGGAGCAAATCAAGTACACCGGCACCCGGGAGGTCACCGAGACGGTGTCCGCCGCCTACGCGATGGCGCAAGGCCGGCTTGGCCGCGAGGGTTGGCGCGGCCGCACGGGTTTCCTGGGTGGGGTGCGGTTGGAAAAGACTGAAAACGAATCGTGGGGCTGGGTGCGCGCGCGTCGCGCAAGCACGGCGGCGGAGCAGGTGGCCGACCCGGTGGGTTCGGTGCAGCGCGACTACGCAGATACCCGGCGCGATGTGAGCGGCAGCTACACGAAGGCATTCCCCAGCGTGCATCTTTCACACGATGTGACGGCGAATCTGAAGACGCGGCTGAGTTGGTCCACCAGTTTCGGCCGGCCGGCGTTCGGCAACCTGACTCCGAACGAAACGTCCAACGAGAACAACCAGACGCTCACGATCAACAACCCGGCCCTGCTGCCGCAGACGGCAAAGAACTGGGACGCGGCGCTCGAGTACTACTTCGAGCCGGTCGGAAACTTGTCCGTCGGCTGGTTTCACAAAACGATCAAGGACTTCATTGTGACGGGTATCGATTCGGGGACGGTGGACACGGGCACGGATAACGGTTTCAACGGCGAGTACCCCGGCTTCACCATTCTGCGCTCCGCCAACGCGGGCACCGCAATCGTGCAGGGCTGGGAGTTCAGCTACCAGCAGCAGTTCACCTTCCTGCCGGGATTCCTCAAGGGGCTGAGCGGTCTCGTGAACTACACGGTGTTGGACACCCACGGCGACTTCGGCGGGCAAACCAGTCTAAAGACCGGACAAGTCCCGGATTTCGTTCCGCGCACCGCGAATGCCAGCCTCAGCTGGCGCTACCGCGGCTTCAGCACGAGGCTGCTCGTCAATTACGCGAGTGAGTTCATCACGAACTATAATGCGGTCAATCCCGGCCAGAATCTTCACCGGATGGAGCGAAAGTTGATCAACCTCGGTTTCTCCTACCAGGTGCGGCCGGCGCTGACCTTCACGGTCGACATCGATAATCTGACCAACGTGCCGCAGCGCCGGTATCGCGGGGTCCCGAATCAGATTGAATATTTCAATTACCCGGGGACCGGCGTCACCGTCGGCGTGACCGGCCGGTTCTGAGCGGAAGTTGTGGCTGCGAGCGCCCAGCGAGTGGATGGAGGGGAAGACTCATAAGAATGGGAAGACATGGAAGACGCAGAAGACCCCCATCCACTCGCTGGGCGCTCGCAGCCACTCGGAGTACGTCAGCCGCTCGAATCCACCGTCGAGCAATCCGCTCGCTGGCCCTCGGAGCCCTATACGCGTGGCATGCGTTTGCCGATTTCGCGCAGTACGCGTTCGTGATCCGGAGGAATCGAGCCGTCGGGCATCGGACCGCTGTTCAACAGGAGATTCGCATTGGCTTCGCGTGCGGCCACGACTTTCGCCCATGCTTCATCGGTCGTGAGGTTTCGCCGGGTGGCATGATAGCCCCAGCTGCCTTCCTGCAGCGTCGAGCAGATCTCCATCGGTTTGCCGGACGGATTGCCCACCGCCTTGTGCTCCGGAGCGAAGAAATCCTCGGTGCCGAGCAGGCCCTGTTTATATGAGACGAGTACTTGGGGCTGCAGTCGATGGATGTGATCGTAGAGTTCCTGGCATTTGAACTTGGTCCGATCGCGGGAAAGTGGAACCGCAATGCCGTCGAGCCAGATCGCGGCGATCGGCCCATAATTCGTCAGCAGCTCCGTGATCTGCGCCGTCATGAAATCCAGGTATTTCTGGGGGTGGTGTTGCGCGCCGTACGCGTAGCTCGGTTCCGGCGGATCGTATTTGGGGCGTGCGCTGCCGCCCCATTCATCGTTGTTCGGCGCATGCGGGTGGCGCCAGTCGCGTCCATGTGAATAGTACAGGCACAGGCCAAGTCCTTTGCGTGAGCAGGCGGCGGCGAGTTCGGCCACGAGGTCCCGCTTGGCGGGGCTGTTGACGCTGTTGAAATCCGTCTCCCGTGTCGCGAAAAGGCAGAAGCTGTCGTGGTGCCGCGTCGTGATGTTGACGTACTTCATCTGTGCCGCGAGCGCGAGGTCCGTGATGGCGTCGGCGTTGAACCTGGCCGCGGTGAAGCGATCCTTGAACTGCGCGTATTTGGCGACCGGGATCAACTCCCGCAATTGCAGCCACTCGTGCCGCGCTTCCAGCGAATACAGTCCGTAGTGGAGGAACAGGCCAGAACGGGCCTGGCGAAACCATTCCAGCGCGGCGGCGCGAGGATCGCGGCGATACGTTGCTTCATAGCCGCGCAGATAGGACGGGATGGCGGGCGGGGAGGATTTTGCCGCCCGTGCGCTCAGTGCGCCCGCGGCGGCAAGGAGTCCCGCGCCCGCGGTGCGGCCGATGAATTCACGACGCGAAAAGCAAACCTTCGGTCCGGTGGTGTTCATGTTTGGGCTGAAGAAGCAGGTGAAAACGAGGGGCTTGACCCCCAGCCGTTGACGCCACGGCACCGCTATACCCGGCCACCGCGAGCCGCACGTTCAATCCTGACGGCCGCGCAACCAGCACGTTTTCTGACGGGCAGGTGTCTGCCTTCTAATACGACCTGCGTCGTCTCTTTTGTTTCGCGCAAACGTCTGGCCCGGGAAATCAGAGGCATCGGCAGCCGTCGCTTCGATCTCGTCTCGCCGCGCGAAATTCGTTTCACCACCACGTATTCATTTTAGCCGATCTCATTTGGGTTCGCCCCACCGGCTTGCCCGCCGCTAAACTCCACACTCCATTCCGAAATACATGAACGAAAAAAATCCCTCCTCCCCCTCCTCCCCTGAACGGCGGACTTTTCTAAAAACGAGCGCCATGCTGGCTGCGAGTCTCGGGTTGCCCGGCATCGCCGATGCGGCGGATGGAGGCAAGAAGAAGGGCAACAAAGCCCCGAAGGCAGACAAGGCCGACAAGGAAGAGGCGTATGTGCGTCCAAAGCCCAGCACCGATCTGCGGGTCGCCTGCATCGGACTCGGCGGCAAGGGCCGCAGTGACGTCATGGATCTGGCGAACTACGCCCATCTGGTGGCGTTTGCCGACGTCGATTTCGGCGTCGGTGGCCGCGCGGGCGGGCAGACGGCGAAGAATTTCCCGGACGTGCCGCGGTTCAGCGACTACCGCGAGATGTTCGACAAGATGGGCGACAAGTTCGATGCCGTCACCATCTCGGTGCCGGACCACTCGCATTTCCCGGCGGCCATGATGGCGATGATGCGCGGCAAACACGTGTTCGTGCAGAAGCCGATGGCGAATCGCATCTGGGAGTGCCGCCAGATGCTGCTGGCGGCCCGCAAATACAAGGTTGTAACGCAAATGGGGATACAGGGACACACGTTCGAGGGCCAGCGCCTGCTGAAGGAGTGGCTCGAAGCCGATGCGATCGGCACGGTAAACCAGGTGCGTTACTGGACCAACCGCCCGATCTGGCCGCAGGGTGCCGGCTTGAAGTGGGAGCCGGGTGAGGTGCCGGAGGGCCTGAACTGGGATGTGTGGCAGGGCACGGTTTCGCCGGAGCGTCCGTTCAGCAAGGATCTGCATCCCTTCAAATGGCGCGGTTCCTGGGATTATGGCTGCGGCGCCTTGGGCGACATCGGCTGCCATCTGTTCGATGCCGCTTTCTGGGCGCTCGATCTCGACGTGCCGAGCGTGGTGGAAGCGGTGGCCGCGACGCCGTTCGACGACGCGGTGGCGCCGACCCACTCGGTCATCCGTTACAAATTCACGACGGCAAAGGGCAAGAAGCTGCCGACGCCCGTTGAGTTTCTCTGGTCCGATGGCGCCTTGCTGCCGCCGCCGCCGGCCAAAATGGAAGCGGGTCGGAAGCTCGACCCAACCATGGGACAACTGATCTACGGCTCAAAGGGCACGATTTATTCGCCCAGCGGTTATTGTGAAACGCTCCGGCTTGTGCCGGAAACCGACATGCAGGCCTTCGCCTCGAGGCGGCCACCGAAGAAATATCCGCGTGTACCCGACGGCCCGATCAAGGAGTGGATCGACGCGATCCTGAACAAGACACAACCCGGCGCGAACTTCGAATACGCGTCGAATCTGACCGAGGTGGTCTTGCTCGGAAATCTCGCGATTCGCCTCGGCAAGCCGATCGAATGGGATTCCAAGAATCTCAAGGTAAAGGGCATCCCGGAAGCCGACGCATTGATCAAACGCGAGTTTCGGAAGGGTTGGGAGTTCCCGGAGTTGCCGGCCTGATCGAGGGACAACATTGATTTTTTAACCGCGAATGGACGCGAAT
>JBBRCR010000263.1:0-11624 GCA_038204695.1 Opitutales bacterium
GGTCGGTCAGCCTGACTTCGGCCGTGCCGGCGAGTGCGACGGCCGCGCCTTCGAGGTAATTGCCGGTGCCGGGATTATAGACCCTGCCGCGGAGCGAACCGGTCGGGCCACTCTGGGCGGGGAGGCTCGCGACAGATCCGAGCAGGAGGAGCGCACTCGCGAGGACACCCATGGTGCGGAGGAAAAAATGCGTCGGAGAGAAAGAGGATGACGGATGGAGGGGCTGGGCGGTGTTCATGGGATCAGAGGGGTGTCGTGTCGCTTCCGGGGGACCCGCAGCGGTCAATGCCGATGAGAATACCGTCTCGCTGCGACCGCGGGCTAGAACGATACCCTAATTCTTTAGGACGATTCTCTCGTCGAACGGAAGACGGAGGCGGATCGCACTCGACTTGGCGCTGGGCCTGCGGAATCTGGGCTTTCTCTGGCGATCCCCGTGTGCGATCCTCCCCAAGGCCAACCTCCGCATGAACTCCCTCGATGCATTGCTCGCCGCCGCCGCGAAATTGCCCGCCGAGAAGTATGTGGTCGATCGCCCGGTGGACGATCGCGGCCAGTATCGACGCCGTCTCCCCGTTGAGTTCCCTCTCGAAATCAACCGGCTCCGCTTTTCCGCCCGGCACCCGCGGCCGCTCACCTGGCATTCCTATCTCGAGATCTTCGTGTTGCTTTCGAGCGAGTGCCACCGGCGGATGGGAGACTCCCTGCTCCGTCTCTCCGGCGGGGATGTACTCATCATGGACCATCTGCGGCTGCATGCGGTGGGCGACTTTCCGGGCGATGAGGCCGAGGCGCTTGTGATCCGATTCACCCCGGAGATTGTGCGCAGCGCCGCAGCCACGGCCTCGGAGCTGCTGCTCCTGCTGCCGTTTTACTGTCACATCGAAGATCAGCCCCATGTGATTCGCGCCCACGAGCCGGCCGCCGCCGTGGTGCACGCGGCGCTGGCCCGGTTGATCGAACGCTTCGCGACCGTGGCACACTCGCCGTACGGGCAGCCGGGCGCGCGCGCCCACTTCCTCGTGCTGTTGAGCCACCTGGCGCATCACTTTCAGGCGGCGGAGCGGCTCAAGCCCATGTACGACCGGCAGCAGGTGAAGATCGACCGGCTGCAAAAGGTCTTTGCGTATGTGGACAGCCACTACGCCGAGCCGATTGCGTTGCCCCGGATGGCTTCCCTGGCGGGATTGAGCACGCAGCGGTTCTATATGTTATTCAAGAAGGCCGCCGGTCTGACGCTCGTCGAGTATGTCACGCAGGTGCGCCTGACTCACGCCGCGCAGCTCCTGCAGGGCACGACCCAGTCGATTGCGGAAATCGCCGCCGCCGTCGGCTTCAGTGATCAAAGCTATTTCGACCGCCGGTTTCGACGGCATTTTGGCCGCACGCCCTCGCAGTTTCGCAAGGGGGCGCCGGCGGACGAAGCGATGCGCTGAGGGCTGTCTCCGCCGCCCAGGGCGGCCGAACGAGAGGATTGTCCATAAGAACGAGACAATCGTTCTATCAGCGGCGCGCCGCGGGCGCTAGGGTGGGACAGGCATGAAAAAACCCACCCCAGCCTCTTTCCGATCCCACCGGCCCGGGACCGTTTGTCTACGCTGGCTTCCCTTGCTTTCGGTGCTGGGAGCGCTGAGCAGCCTTCCCACCCCCGCGCAACAACCGCCTCCGCCGACGCCCCCTCCTCCGGCGAAGGAGGCACCGGACATACCGATCGAGCTCAGCCCCTTCGTCGTCTCGACCAACCGGGACGTCGGCTATCTGGCGCAAAGCAGCCTGTCGGGCTCCCGGCTCAACACCGACCTGAAGGACGTGGGCTCGCCCATTTCCACGTTCACGCTGGAGTTTCTCCAGGACGTGGCGACGACCGACACCGATGAACTCGCGAAATACATGCTCAGCGTCGAGTACGAGCCGGTCGAATACCAGGGCAATCAACATTCCAAACCATGACAACTAAAGATTTCCTCGTGATCTGCGTGTTCGTCGCGGGCACCGTCCCGGTCGAAACTGCATTTGCCCAAACCGCGCCGGCCGCCGCCGCCAGCCAGCCCTCCCGCCAGGTCGCGTCCGCCGTGCCCTCCACCGCGGAGGTCACGCGCCCGCCCGCGGCCAGCGCAGCGACCGCCACGGCCTCCAGCGACCAGGCGATTGTGCTTTCCCCGTTCGAGGTGCGGGAAGACGAGGACCAGGGGTACCTGGCCACGAGCGCGCAATCAGGCACCCGTTTGCGCTCGGAACTCAAGGACATCGCGGCCTCCGTGTCGGTCGTGACCAAGGACTTCATGAACGACATCGGGGCGCGCAATCTCGAGGACACTCTGACCTATACGCTCAACACCGAGGTCGGCGGCGTCAGTGGCAACTTTTCCGAATCGGTCTCCCGCCAGACCGCCAGTGGCGGGGAGATGAATTACGACGGCGCATTCGAAAGCGTCGCGCCGGGCACCCGCGTGCGCGGCCTGACCAACGCGGATAGCACGCGGGAGTTTTTCAGCACCAGCGTGCCGCTCGACGGCTACAACGTGGAGCGCATCGAAATCAGCCGCGGACCGAACGCGATGCTCTTCGGTCTCGGCAGCCCGTCGGGCATCATCAACAGCAGTTTGATCAAGGCCGACCTGCGCCGGCCGAAGACCTCCTTGCAATACCGCACGGACCAATACGGCTCCTATCGTGGTTCGCTCGATCACAACCAGGTGCTGATTCGCGACAAGTTGGCCCTGCGCTTCGCGACGGTCTATGACAAGGCGTACTACCGCATCGAACCGGCGTACAACCAGACGAAACGCGGTTATCTCACCGGAACGTTTCGGCCGTTCAAGGATACGACGATCAAGGCGAGCACGGAATGGGGGCAGATCAATTCGAACCGCCCGCGCATCAGTCCGCCCTACGACGGCTACACGAGCTGGTGGGAGTTGGGCCGGCCGTCGTACGATCTGCGGAGCGGCACCGTGCAACTGCGCAGCACGCCGACCTTGATCAGCCCGGTGTTGGCGACGGGGGCCCGCAACAACAACGTCATCGTCACCACGATGGGCACCTCGGGGGGCACGAACAGCATGACGCTCGTTTACTCTGACCCCAACAGCAGCGCGCCCGGCATTCCCGGCCTGACCGCGGTCGGCTACCGCTCCGGCCAAATCGCGGGCGTCCGCCGCAACCCCGCGGGTGCGCTCGTCGCCGACGGTCCAATGGGGCTCGCCGACATGAAGGGCATCATCAATCAGATTTACGCGAATGACATCACGTCGGGATTCTGGAAGAGCGCCCAGCTTACGGACCCGTCGATCTACAACTTCTACCGCAATATGCTCGAAGGCCCGGACAAGTTCGAGTGGGCCGATTGGACGACGCACAACCTCACGCTCGAGCAGCACTTCCTCCAAAACCGCGCCGGCGTCGAGATCGCCTTCGACCGGCAGAATCTCGACCAGGGGAGTCTGCTGCCGTTGCAGTTGCAGGGGTATACGATCCGCGTCGATATAAACACGTACCTGCCGAACGGAGCGCCGAACCCCGATTTCGGCCGACCGTTCGCGACGGGATTTCAGTCCAACCTGCTCTCGGCCGCGGACCGGGACGCCGGCCGGGCGACGGGTTACTACAATCTCGATCTGCGCCGCCTCGGACCGAAGTGGCTGGGCCAGGTGCTCGGCACCCATCTGCTGACGGCCACGCATACCCGCTTGGAGAACTTCGACGAGCGATACGGCGCGACGACGGGCGTGAACTCCGGCGTGGATTACTCCTTCGCCAACCAGGGCAGCCTGAACGACGCGAGCACGCAGGGTCGCAACGTTTCGCTGCTCCACTATCTCGGGGCCAACGCGAGCAACTCGGCCACGCCTCTGGGTGGTCTGGTGACGCCGACCGGACAGTGGACCGCGGGCCTCGCCTCGGTTCCGATCCTGTGGGCGCCCGGCGCGGCTACGATCGCTGGTAGCCCGGCGGTCTGGGAGACCCGGACGTTCAACCTGCTCACCAACGGTCGTAAGGACGTGAACAATACGCGACGCGCGAGCGGCATCCGTCGCACCCGCACCGAGATCAACTCCAGCGTGTTCGTGACGCAGGACCGCTGGCTCGAGGGCAAGCTGGTGACGACGCTGGGCTGGCGTCGCGACGACGTGCATGGTTTCGACGCCGGCACCGCCCGGCGCGATCCCGTCACGGGGATTGGGATCAACGACCCGGCGGTGCTGCCGTTAAGCAGGGTCAGTGTCGTTTCGGAGCGCACGTTCTCGTGGGGCGCGGTCGGGCATGCACCCAATTTCATCCAGCGCCATTTGCCGTTTGGCACCGAGCTCAGTCTGACCTACAATCAGGCGGACAACTTCCGCCCGACCGGCCAGCGCTACGACATGTACGACAACCTGATCGATCCGGAGGTCGGCACGACCAAAGAGCACGGCATCCTGCTCTCGACCTTCAACGGCAGGCTGGTTTTCCGCGCCGCCCGGTACAAGACGAGCGCCGCGTACGCCTCGGTGAATCTTCCGGTGCAGACCTTTGCCGACAATGTCGAACGCGTCCTCGATCAGAACGCCAAAGGGGCGAACGATGCCAATCCCGCGGGCATCGCGGCGTTCGACACGTGGTTCCAGTCCCCGCAGGGGCAGGCGGTCCGGCGCACGTTCCGGCTCGTGCAAAGCGGCACCAACTGGAACTACGATCGACGCACCGGCCAGGTGACCAACACGTCGGATGTCGTGTCCGAGGGGGACGAATTCGAAGTCATCATCAACCCGACCCGCAGGTGGCGCATCTCGCTCAACGCGGCCAAGTCCGTGGCGGTTCGGAGCAACACCGGCCGGCAGATGATCGACATCGTCGGCTCCATGAGTACGATGCTCGCGGGACCGGCGGGGCAACTGCGGCAGGAGGACGGCGGCACGTTGTTTGGCAACGCCATGCGGCAGGGTGTCGTGGTTCCGCTGCTGCGCGTGACCACGCAGGACGGTTCGCCGACCAACGAGCTCCGCCGGTGGCGCTGGAACGGTGTCAGCAACTATCGCTTCACGGAAGGCCGGCTGGGCGGTTGGAACCTCGGCGGGGCGGCCCGCTGGCAGGACAAGGTCGCGATTGGTTTCCCGGTGATCGTCGACCCGGTGGCCGGACCGATTCCGGATGTGAAACATCCTTTCTTCGGTTCGACCGAGATCAACTACGATGCGTGGATCGGTTACAGCCAAAAGCTCCGCAATCGCTATGCCTGGAACGTGCAGCTCAACCTGAAAAACATCGGCGTTGGCGACAAACTGATCCCGGTGAACGCGCAGCCCGACGGCTCGATCAACGCCTGGCGCATCGCGGAGTCGATGAAGTGGACGCTGACGAACACGTTCGCGTTTTGAACCATGGATGGAGCAGCCGACGATCAAGCTGCGTTACGAATTCGAAATCCGTCAATGAGCGTGAACCCTGCCCTCCTCCCTCACCCATCCACCGTGCGGCTCGCTTCGGTCGCGCTCACGCTGACGCTGGCGGCCTTCCTGGCTCTGCCGGTGATCGGCCGCGGCGGATCCGCACCGGCCAAACCGCCCGCTCCAATCCGCACTCCCGTTCCGAACATCGAGGGGCTCGATTTCATCGACACGAGTTTCGAGAACGCGTCGCCCCTCTGGTATGAACCGGGACCCGACGAGACGGTTCTCGTTCATCTGCTCTACGACCACGAACGCGAATCGCCCAACCGCGCGGCGGGTCACATCCACTTTCTGCTGCAGGCCCACCCCGGCCAGCGACTGACCCTGGAATTCAAGAACCTGGATAACGTGTGGAATGGGCGCACCAGCAATCCCGCTCGCGCCATGCGCAGCATCCTCCTCTCCGAGGACGGCCGGAACTGGACGTCGGCCCCGCTGGAGAAACTGCCGGGGGATCGCATCCGGCTCACCGTCGAAATGCCCGGGCCCCGGCTCTACGTCGCGCGGGTCGAGCCTTATCGAATCTCCGACCTGAATGCCTGGGTCGCCTCGATCCGCCGGCATCCGCTCGTGCAGGTGACGCCGATTGGCCGCACCGTGCAGGACCGGGAGCTGGAGATCCTCCGGGTGGGCCAGCCGCAGGCGCCCTATCGCGTGTTCCTGCGCGCACGAGCTCATCCGTGGGAGCCCGGTGGCAACTGGGTCATGGAGGGACTCGTCCGCCGGCTGCTGCGGGGCGACGCCGACGCCAAACGCTTCCTCGAACGTTACTGCGTTTACCTCATGCCGATGGCGAACAAGGACGGCGTGGCCCTGGGCCGGACGCGGTTCAATCTGCTGGGCCGGGATCTTAATCGGAATTGGGACAAGCCTTCCGATGCCCGTTACGCCCCCGAAAACGCCGCGCTGGAAGAATGGCTGACCGGCATGATCGCAGCGGGCCGGAAACCACATCTCGCGGTCGAGTTGCACAATGACAGCGGGGGCAATCTCCACCTCAGTCGGCCCCCGGTGCCCGAGTTGCCCCGGCATCTGGAGCGGATGGCGGTGCTGGAGACGTTGCTGCGCAAGTATACCTGGTTCACGGAGGGGTCGACGCGCAGCAGCTTTCAGAACGCTGGCACCCTTGGGGAGGGATGGCTTGAGCGCTTTGCGATCGATGCAGTCGTGCAAGAACTCAATGCCGAGTGGATTGCCGGGCTGAACGAACGTCCGCTCGGCCGGCACTGGCAGACTTTCGGCGAGGGGCTTGCCACGGTGTTCTACGAGTATTTTGGGACGGTCCAGCCATGAACACGGAGACTCTCCCGCCCAGCACCGCCGGGGGACGAAAGCCACGGGGTCAAATCCGGCAGCGGACCAAGTCGGCATCGATCTTAGCGCGGAAATTTCACGGTTCCAATGCACATCTGTCACCCGCTATTGCAGCCGCCAGAAGTGGCGCCGGTCTTCGACCGGCGTCCCGCCAGTCCCAGACTGGCGCCACAGGCGCAATCGCTGGCGCAAGGCACTGAAATTTCCGGGTTAGCGCAAAAACCGCCACGAATTTCCTCATGAAACCTACCCAGTCCTTGCCGCTCTCCGGATCAGCAATCATGCCGGAACAAGCCACGCCATGTTCCGCCGAACCAAGTCCGCTCGCGACGCCTGCGCCCGAAAACGGCAACGGCGGGAACGGCCAGGCCGCAGCGTTGGCCAGCGCGGCGCTTCCGGCCGCGGCGCTGGGCGGACTGAAGTTGATCAACAAGGTTGCGCTGGTGACAGGTGGGGGGCGGGGCATTGGCCGCGACATCGCGTTGCGCTTTGCGCGAGAGGGCGCCCGCGTCGTCATTGCCGACCTCGATGAAGACAACGGCCGCGGGGTGGTGGCGGAGATCGAAGCCGGCGATGGCGTCGGGATGGCGGTCAAGGCCGATATTACCGATCCACAGCAGGTCGAAGCCTTGGTGTCGGAGACAACCCGGCGGTTTGGCCGGCTGGACGTCCTGATCAATAATGCCGGCGTCGGACTCGCGCGTCCCTTCCTCACGACGACTCTGGCGGACTTCGAGCGGGTGTTGCGCGTGAACCTCGTCGGCACGTTTCTTTGCAGCCAGGCGGCCGCGCGCGTGATGGTACAACAGAAGTCGGGCACCATCGTGAATATCGCCTCGATCTCCGGCCAGCGCGGGGCCACGGACCGGGCGGCCTACGGGGCCGCGAAAGCGGGCGTGATTCAACTAACCAAGGTGATGGCCCTCGAGCTGGCCCGCCACGGCATCCGGGTGAACGCGATCGCGCCCGGTCCGGTCGATACGGCCCAAAGCCGGGAGCATCACACCGCGGCGACCCGGCGGGCCTATCATGAGCGCATTTTGCTGAAGCGTTACGGCACCGGGGCGGAAAACGCGGCCGCCGTGTTGTTTCTCGCGTGCGACGAGTCGAGTTTCATCACGGGCGAAATCCTCAATGTGGATGGCGGTTTCAATGCCGCCGGGCTGATTTTCAACGACGAGGTTTTTGCTCCGCAAAAGCCTTAGGATTTTGTTCCGCAAAATCCCTGCGGGGCAATATCCCATGAAGAAACGCCATGTCGTTCTGACCCTGCTGGGGCTGCTCTCGGTCATCACCTATCTGGATCGCATCTGCATCTCGGTCGCCGGCCCGCGCATGCAGGACGAACTCGGGCTCTCGCCCCAGCAGTGGGGCTGGGTGCTGAGCGCCTTCATCGTCGCCTACGGCGTCTTCGAAATTCCGAGCGGCGCGCTGGGCGATCGCGTGGGCCACCGCCGCGTGCTCATGCGGATCGTCCTTTGGTGGTCGCTCTTCACGAGCCTCACGGGCGCGGCGTGGAGCTACGCCTCGCTGCTCGTCACGCGGTTTCTCTTCGGCGCGGGCGAAGCCGGCGCGTATCCCAACATGGCCGGCAGTGTCGGCCGCTGGTTTCCGCCGGTGGAGCGCGCGCGCGCCCAGGGCATCATCTGGGGCGCGAGCCGGGTCGGCGGCGCCCTTTCGCCGTGGATCGTCGTGCCCCTGATGGCACTGGTCGGCTGGCGCGCCACGTTTGTTGTTTTCGGCGCGGTCGGCATGGTCTGGGCCGCAGTCTGGTTCGCCTGGTATCGCGATCGTCCGGCACAACAACCCGGCATCACACCGGCGGAACTGGCGGAAATCGGCGGCGACGCGCCCGTCGACCATGTAGCGGTGCCGTGGGCCCGGCTGTTTCGCAGCCGTCAGCTCTGGCTCATCATGGCGATGTATTGGTGTTACGTCTGGGGCTCGATGTTCTATCTCACCTGGTTCCCGACCTATCTCGTCAAAGGGCGCGGCCTGACCGAGGCCGAGATGGGCGTCTTCGCCGCCCTGCCTTTCATTCTTGGCGCCACGGGCAACTTCGTCGGGGGTTCCTTGTGTGATCGCCTGTCGCGCCGCTTCGGCCTGGCCCGCGGCCGGCGGCTGGTGGGCGCCACGGCGCTGGCTCTCTCGGCGCTCTTCCTCGTCGGCGTCGCTTCGACCACCGGTAAAATCACCGGCGTGGTGCTGCTCGCGCTCGGCTTCGGGATCATGGACTGCATGCTCCCGGCCGCCTGGGCGATCTGTGTCGACCTCGGCGGGCGTTACGCGGGCGCGGTGTCCGGCGCCATGAACACCGCCGGGCAGGCCGGCGGCTTCGTCTGCACCGTGCTCTTCGGTTACCTCGTCAACGCCTTCGGCAATTACGACACGCCCATCTTCATCATCGCGGGCATGGTAATGGTCAGCGCGTTTCTTTTCTGGCAAATCGACGCGGGCAAACCCCTGCTCGCCGGGGATTCCTCCCCGGCTCCCACCCCTCCTTGATGCAACTCGTGGTGGATCGCGAACTCGACCTGCTCCGCCTGCATCTGAAGGACGTGCACGTGTCGCGTCTCCCCCACCAGCACGGTTTCGTCGTCGAAGGTCGCCCGGCCGGCGAAGGTGATTTGGACATCCCGCAGCTCCTCGCCCGACTGCGCGCTTTGAAGCGCGACTTGAATGTCATTCTCGAGCTCTGGCCTCCGGCCGCCGCCACCACCGCAGCGGCGATTGCGACGGAGGCAGACTGGGCCGCCCGCAGCCTCCGCCATCTGCGCGCGCTCGTGGCCGATTGAATTTTCCATGGAAACCCGCACCCTCCAGCACACCGACCTCACCGTTTCCCGCGTCTGCTGCGGCACCATGACCTTCGGAGCCCAGACCGATGAAGCCGCGGCCCTCGCGATAGTCCGCACCTGCCTCGATCGTGGCATCAACTTCTTCGATACGGCCAACGTCTACGTGGCCGGCGCCTCCGAGATCATCCTCGGCAAGGCCCTCCAGGGACACCGGGATCGCATCGTGCTCGCCAGCAAGTGCGCGGCGAAGATGGGCGCGGCTCCCGACCAGGCAGGACTCTCCCGCGACGCCATCCTGCGTGCGGTCGAGGAGAGCCTGCGGCGGCTGCAAACCGACCATCTCGATTTGTATTATATGCACTGGCCCGACTACGCCGTGCCGCTGGAGGAGTCGCTCGGCGCGATGGACGAACTTGTGCGGTCGGGCAAGGTGCGCCACGTCGCCGCCTCCAATTTTGCCGCCTGGCAGATGTGCCGGATGCACTGGCTGGCCGGGGCCAAAACCCTGCCGCGGGTGAGCGTCGCCCAGCCCATGTACAATCTGCTCGCCCGCGGTATCGAAGCGGAATTCCTCCCGATGTGCCGGGCGCTGGAGATCTCGACGGTCGTTTACAACCCGCTCGCCGGTGGCCTGCTCACCGGCAAGCAGTGCGAGGCGGCGCCGCTGCCCGGCACGCGTTTCGACCAGAACCAGGCCTATGTCGACCGCTACTGGCATCACGCCAATTTCGAGGCGGTTGAGGCGCTCGCCGACATCGCCCGGCGCAGCGGACGCTCGGCCGTGAGTCTGGCCTTGAGCTGGCTGCTGCACCACACGCCGATCGACGGAGTCGTCCTCGGTGCCTCGAGCCAGGAACAACTGGAGGAAAACCTGCGGGCCTGCGAGGAAGGCCCGCTGCCCACCGACGCCGTCGCCGCGTGCGATCAGGTCTGGGCCCGTCTGCGCGGCCCCGTGCCAAATTACAGTCGCTAACTCCGCGGTGAGTCGGCCACGTTTCAAACCTTCTTTCGCTCTCCTTCTCTCCCCGGATGATCCATCGGCTGCTTCCATTTGCGCTCGTGTTCCTATCGGAGGCGGCGCTCCCCGCCGCCGATCAGAAGATCCCGCCCAAACCGCGACACGAGCAACCGGCATTCCGCCCCGCGTATCCGCCAAGCACGGCGATCGCTGGCGTGACCTTCGACGATACGACCGCGCGGACGGCGGCACCCGGCAGCGACATCTGGCCGATCACGTGGGCCGGCGACGACCGCCTTTTCACCGCCTGGGGCGACGGCGGCGGCTTCGGCGGCACCAACACGGACGGGCGCGTAACCTTCGGCGTTGCGCGCATCGAAGGGTCCAAGCGCGCCTACCGTGGCATCAATCTCGCCGGCGGAGAGGATGCGCCTCAGCCATCCCCCTTCGAGGGCAAGAGCGAAGGCATCCTCACTCTCGATAACACGCTCTACCTTTGGCGCGACGGTGAGGGTGGCAGCCTCGGGTACTTCAAGTCCATCGCGCTCTGGCGCTCCGACAACCAGGGTGCGAACTGGCGCGAGGTCGGCGTGCGCTTCAGCGCAGAGAACGGTGATTTTGCTTCGCCGGCCGAAGGCATCTTCGCACCCGCGTTCTGCCAGTTTGGTCCAGGTTACGCGGGGGCGCGCGACGGCTACGTGTACATCTACGCCCCCGATACCATCGACCCCACGCACTGGCACATCCGTCGGCCCGGCCGGATCAACCTGCTCCGCGTACCGCGCGGGCAAATCGAATCCAAAGCCGCCTATGAGTTCTACGCCGGCGACGCTGCGGGCACCGCACCGCGTTGGACGAAGGATCCACGGCAGCGCCAACCCGTGTGGGCCGACGCTACCCAGGGGACCCACCGCATCGCCGTGTGCTACAACGCTCCCCTAAAACGCTACCTCCTCACGACGATCGCGCACAACCGCGACGGTTGGAGGGACCGGAGACGGGGTCATGTCGCGGATCGCGTATTCAGTCGCACCCACCAAGGATTCTGCTCATGCGGCCCGCGGTGAAAGCAGGTCAGGTTGTGGCTGAATGCCGCGGCCGTGGCGAGGTTCAGGTTGCCGGCGA
>JBBRCR010000264.1:0-11597 GCA_038204695.1 Opitutales bacterium
TGATCCTGCAGCGGAACGACACGATCGTCCGACTCGAGGATATCGCGGACGTCGTCCTTGGCGCGGAGGATTACGACACGGAGGTCCGGTACACCGGTCAGACGGCGGTCTTCATCGGTGTTTTTCCGCTGCCGAACGCGAATACGATCGACGTGGTCACGCGCGTCCGGGCCGAGCTGGAGAACCTGAAGCGCGATCTGCCCAGTGGTTTGACGGCGGCGATTGGCTACGACGCGTCGCGATACATCACGAATGCGATCAACGAAGTGACGCACACGCTGATCGATACGCTGCTCATCGTTGTCGTCGTCATCTTTCTTTTCCTCGGATCGTTTAGATCCGTCCTCGTGCCCGTCATCGCGATTCCGGTTTCGCTGATCGGTGGAATATTTTTAATGCAGATCTTCGGGTTCACGCTGAACCTGCTCACGCTGCTGGCGATCGTCCTTTCGGTTGGCCTCGTGGTGGACGACGCGATTGTCGTGGTGGAGAACGTGGAGCGTCATCTGCGCGAGGGGCGGACCCCGCACGATGCCGCTCTGCTGGGAGCGCGCGAACTCGTCGGTCCTGTCATCGCCATGACGATCACGCTGGCCGCGGTCTACGCGCCAATCGGATTGCAGGGCGGGCTGACGGGTGCGCTGTTCCGTGAATTCGCGCTCACGCTGGCTGGTGCGGTCACGATCTCCGGAATTGTGGCGCTGACATTGTCACCGATGATGTCGGCCAAGCTGCTGCGCAGCGCGGCGGAGGAAGAGCGCGGCTTCACCGGTTGGGTGAATCACCGTTTCGATCGTTTGCGGCAGGCGTATGGACGCGCGCTCGGGCGCACGCTGGAGATGCGGCCGGTCGTGTACGCGGTCTGGCTCGTGGTCGGCTTGTGCACGGTGCCGATGTTCATGATGTCGCCCAAGGAACTCGCGCCGACGGAGGACCAGGGCTTTCTTTTTGGCGCGATCAATGCGCCGGCGAATGCGACGGCGGAACACAAGAGTCACTATGCCCGGGGGGTGGAGCAGGCATTCTTGAGCACGCCGGAAGTGGGGTTCACCTTTCAGATTCTCCTGCCGCAATCCGCCGCCGCGGCGTTTGGCGTGGACGGTTTCGCCGGCATGATCACCAAACCATGGGACGAGCGCAAACGGACGGTGATGGAGATCCTGCCAGAGGTGCAGGCCAAGCTGGCCCAGATTCCCGGCATCGAAGTATTCGCCGGTGTGCCTTCCGCGCTGCCCGGTGGCAGCCAGTTCCCGGTCGAGTTCGTCATCGCATCGACGGGCGACTCGCCGCAACTGCTCGAATTCGCGCAGAAGATTTCAATGAAGGCGGCGGAGAGCGGCTTTTTCTTTTTTCCGCCAATCATCGATTTGAAATACGACCAGCCGCAAACCGAGGTCGTGATCGATCGGGAAAAGGTCGCGGCGCTCGGGCTGAATCTCGCGCAGGTCGGCGCGGATCTGGCCTCGGCACTGGGCGGAAATTTCGTCAACCGCTTCAACATCGCGGGACGCAGTTACAAGGTGATTGCTCAGGTTGAGCGCAGCCAGCGGCTCAACCCGGATCAGCTGAGCGACATCTACATCAATGGGCCGAAGAATGAACTGATTCCGCTCAGTTCAATCGCGCACCTCGAGAACCGCACGGTGCCGCGCTCACTCAATCGCTTTCAACAGCTCAACGCGGTGAAACTTTCCGCGATGACCAACCGCACCCTCGATGAAGCGTTGAAGGTGCTCGAAAATGCCGCGAAAGAAATTCTGCCGCCTGGCTACACCGTCGACTACACCGGTGAGTCGCGCCAGCTCCGGCAGGAAGGCAACAAATTCATTCCGGCGTTCCTGCTCGCGATTGTCCTCATTTTTCTCGCCCTCTCCGTACAGTTCAATTCGTTCCGCGACCCGGTCGTGATCCTGCTCGGTTCGGTCCCGCTCGCCATGTTCGGCGCGCTCGCGTTCACGTTCTTGAAAATGCCCAATCCGAACATGCCGCACTGGACGAGCAGCTGGACGACCACGCTCAACATTTATGCACAGGTGGGTCTTGTGACTCTGGTAGGCTTGATCGCGAAAAACGGCATCCTCGTGGTGGAATTTGCGAACAAGATGCAGGAGGCCGGCCGCTCGAAACTCGATGCCGTCCACGAGGCCGCGCTGACGCGGCTCCGGCCCGTCCTGATGACCAGCGCGGCCACCGTGGCGGGCCATTTTCCGCTTACCCTCGTGACGGGCGCCGGCGCGGCGGCGCGAAATTCGATCGGACTTGTTCTGGTCGGCGGCATGGCCATTGGTACTCTTTTTACCTTGTTCGTCATTCCGTCGCTTTATGTGCTGCTGGCAAAAGATCATAGCAAAGGCCGGGTGAAAGATGTCGCCCGCGTCGCGGTGCTCGAGCCGATCTCCGTTCCCGCGAAATAATTTCCATGAAACTCGCCCGTCATCACTTCTCGCCCGTGCGTCCGCTGGCCGCGCTGGTGCTGGCTGTCGCCTCGGCTTCCGCCGAGTTGGCGCCACCGCCACCCGTGCCCGATACACTGGATCTGAAAACGGCGATTGGCTTCGCACTGGAAAACAATTTCGCGATTCGCCAGGCTCGCGAGCGCATCCGGCAGCAGGAGGGAATCGTGATGGAGGTCTCCGCGCGTCGTATCCCAAATGTGGGTGCGGAGGGCGTGTATCAGCGCAACGATACGGATGTCGCGCAGTCGTTTCCGCCGAGTGATCGCGCCTGGCAGCTCAGCGTGACGGCGTCCCAGGTGCTCTACGCCGGCGGCGGCGTGCGTTCGGCCGTGAGGAGTTCGAAGCTCGCCCGTGAAGCCGCGATCCTGGATCTGCAGGCGGTCATCAACGATGCGCTGTTGCAGGTCCGCACGGGCTTCTACCGGGTATTGCTCGCGGTGGAGCAGATCAAGGTGCAGGAGTCGAATCTCGAGCTGCTGCAGCAGCAGCTGAAGACCGCGACGGACCGCTTCGAGGCCGGTACGGTTTCGAGCTTCGAAAAACTCCGCGCGGAAGTGGCGGTGGCCAACGCACGCGTTCCCGTCATCACCGCGCGAAACGATCACCGGCTGGCCATTGAAGCGCTGCGTCAGTCGCTCGGCTTCACGAGCGTGCAGCGGGAATCGATCACGAAGGTCCCCAACTTTGTCGGCAGCCTCGCGTTCACGCCGGTGAATTTCGATCTGCAGGCCGCCTTCGACGGTGCGCGCGCAAATCGCCCGGACTTGGAGCGGCTCGTGAAGTTGAGTGAGTCGCGCGAGGAAGCCGTCACGACCGCCCGCGCGAACCGGTATCCATCCGTCGCGGCTTTTGGCGGCTGGACCTTGCGCAAGGGTCTGACGAACGACTTTGGCGATTCCAACCAAGGCTGGATCGCCGGTGTGCAGTCGCAATGGGCGATCTTCGATGGCCGCGCGACCGCCGGCCGCGTCGCCCAGGCGCGTTCACTCCTCGAACAGACCCGCCTGACCGTCACCGAGGCACGCCTGGCGGTTGACGTGGAGGTGCGACGTGCGTTCTCCGAATGGCAGCAGGCGACCGAACTGGCGGAGGCATCGCAGCGCGTGGTCGAACAGGCGACGGAAGCGGTCCGACTGGCCAACGCCCGTTACAATGCCGGCACGGGGACGCAGCTCGACGTGCTCCAGGCCCAGGTGGACCTGACAACGGCCCGCACCAATCAGATCGTCGCATTCTATAACTACAACGTGGCGGTCGCGAGCCTGCGGAAGGCCATGGGTATGTCGGACGAATTCGTAACCAAGTGACATCGCGAGCGCGGCAGCGGCCCCGCCGTTCCATTCTGGAAGTGGGGAGCAGCCGCGGTATGTTTCCGTTGATCAAGATTTTTCACCTTTAACGCCGTAACCGCCCGCTGGGTTCAGTGCCCTCTTTCCCGTTAATGAAACGCTTGCGCATCGCTGCCATCGCTGCTGCGGCGCTGCTGGCGTTGCTGAGTCTCGTGGTGGCAGCTGGCTTCTCGTCCTGGTTTCAAACGTGGGCGGCGCGCCGGGCGCTCACCTCAACACCGGGATGGAGCGGCCGGATTGGATCCGTCACGGCCGGGCTGCAGCGAATTGAAATCAAGGACGTCCGTTTGGAACACGACGGCGCGGTGCTGGTGCTGCCATCCGCTGAAGCAGATCTGCCGCTGTTTTCGGCCGCGTTTCGGGATCGGCTGCTCGTGTCGCGACTGGTGGCGAAAGGATGGATGCTGGACCTGACCAAGTGGCGGCCGGCGGTGATCAGTCCGGGCGCGCATCCGGCGGAGCGTGCAGCATCCACGAGCAGTTCCGGCCCTCCGGCGCCACGCTCGGCCGGCGAACGGAACGCGGCCAAGGCGCCCTCGGAAAAAGGTGCGGGTGCGCTCGCCGCGTTCCACGGAATTTTCCAGCAACTGCGCCTGCCGGTTGAACTGGTGCTGGACGGCGTGGATGTGGCGGGTGAGGTGGTTTTGCCCGACAAACGCGGGCGCGCAAAGGTGGCCTTCACCGGAGGCGGGCTCGCGGCGGGTCGGGAGGGGAGGTTTGCTTTCCGGGGTGATGCCGCGCTCGCCGATCCGGAGGTGAGTGCGGTCGGCGCGGCCGGCACGTTGACGGTGGTGATGGATACGCCGCGGACGCTCACGCGCATGGGATTGAAAGCGGATGCGGAAGCAAGCGGCACGCAGTTTCCCAACGGGTTGAAGCTTGCGGGCGAAGTGTCGGCGGCGCGCACCCCGGCGGGCGAAAACTATTCGGCGAAGGTGATGGCCGAAGATCGACAACTGCTGCTGCTCCAGGCGGATTTTCCGCGGCAGGCACCGCGACTGGCGGGCATTTGGAAGCTCGACGTTCGCGACACCGATTTGACGCCTTTCGCGCTCGGCCGCCGGTTGCCGCGCTTCGAGGCCGGCGGGGAGGGAAATTTTGAGACGGATGCTGCGTTCACCGCCGGACGGGCCACCGGCCGGTTCAGCGGATCGTTGGACGAATTGAAAGCAGTCCTGCCGGCGCTCGCGGGCGTGGGCGCGGTGAAAGTGTCGGCGGAGTTCGACGTGGCGCGCCGCAACGATGCGTTCGAGATCCGGCAATTGAACGCGGAGGTGGCAAACGATGCTCCGGTCGCGACGCTGCGCATGCTGCAGGCATTCGAATACGATCCGAAATCAGCGAAGCTAAAGGCGACGGATCCCGCGGGCGAATCGGTTGGCGTGGTGCTCCATGGTGTACCGCTCGCGTGGATACAACCGTTTCTGGCGGATCTTTCGGTGAGCGGCGGCCATCTTCGCGGCGAACTGGTCGCGTCGCTGCGGGCGGGCGGCGCGTCCGTGCGGACCACGTCCCCTTTGACCGTAGCGGGGGCGTCGGTGGCGGGGTGGGGCCGGGTGCTCCTTGAAGCGGTGGACCTCGCGCTCTCCACCTCCGCCGATTACACCCCCCGCGGGTGGCAGGCGGAAATCGGCGAACTGACCGCGATTTCCAAAGGGGTCACCCTCCTTTCACTCAGTGGCAAGGCGGGCCAGCTCGCGGGCGATGGCCAGCCGCTGAAAGCAACCGGGCAAATGAAAGCGGATCTGCCCGGGGCGTTCGGGCAGCCCGCCGCCCGGGGCGCGCTCGTGCTGGTCGGGGGGGATGCCCAACTCGACTTCATCGCCAGCTTTGGCCCCAAAAAGGAACTTCAGGCAAAGATCGTAGTGGCAAACCTGGCCGCGCCGGCACCGGTCCCCGGCGCGAAGGCGCCACTCGACGCCCCACCCGGCGTGGGTGAGGCGTCCACGGGCGCGAAATTGCCGAAAATTTCGGTCGACCTTCGGGCGGACATCAACGCGGGGGGCGACCTGACCATCAACGCTCCGATCATCATCGAGCGCGACGCGCGCAAGTCCGACCTCACGATCGCGGGTACGCTCAGCCGGCCTCAACGTATCCGAACGATTGATGCGCACGTCACGAGCACCCATCTGGTGATTGAAGATGCCCAGGTGCTCGCCGCGCTGTTGCCGCCCGCACCGGAGGAAGTGCCGGGTGCCGGTCAGCCTCCGGCCACGCGGCCCGCGACTCCGGCCTGGCATGGATTGCAGGGCACGCTGGCGCTCCAGCTCGACCAGGTGATTTATGCCGGGACGTTTCAGGCGAGCAACGTCGTGGGGACTTTACGACTCGAGGAGAACGGCATCTCGCTCGAGGGGGTGCGCGTCATGCTCGGCGAAGGCGACGCGAAGTTGACGGGCACCGTGAGCTTCAATCGTTCCGCCCCGCAGCCGTACGAGCTCGCCGCCGAGGTGGCCATGACCCAGTTCGATCCCGCGCCGCTCTTTCGGGCGGTTGATCCGACAAAATTGCCGGCGGTCGAAGGCAAGTTCAATGTACAGAGCCAGGTCTTCGGCCGGGCGGAATCGCTCGAGGCGCTCGTGGGTTCCGCGGGAGGCAGTTTCGAGCTGACCAGCCGTGGAGGCGTGTTTCGAGGGCTGGCCGTAAATGCCGGCCAGATCGTCGAAAGTACGAGTCGGTTGACGGCCTGGATTGCATCGGCGGGCACGGCCCTTGGAACGTTGACGGGAAGGAAGGAATACGCCGATGTGGCGAACAAGGCGGAGGCGGTGTCCGAACTCGCGAAGGGGCTGAACCCGATTTCGTACGACCAACTGGCCATGGTCGTGCGGCGGGATGGGCAGCTCAATACGACGCTGGAAGAATTCGCGATGATTTCGCCCGAGCTCCGCTTGAGTGGTCGTGGGTACACCGCGCATCAACCCGGCGCGCGGCTGCTCGATGACACGCTTGCCTTGGACTTCACGTTGCGCGCCCGGGGGCGCCAGGGCGAACTGTTGAAATATCTCGGTGCGCTCGACGGGCAGCCGGATGAACTGGGCTATTCCGCCTGCACGGTTCCGGTAAAAGTTCGGGGCACGCTCGGGAACCCGGATGCGAGCGAGTTCGGCAATCGCGTGGCGGCGCTGGCGCTCGAACGGAGCGGGCTGGCGGATCGGGCGACGGAATTCCTCAACCGGATCCGCGGGAACGGTGGCAAGTGAGCGCCCGCTTATTATCCGTCGCTTGACCCGGCCCCCACCGTCGGCCTTGCGCGAGGTGCGGGCGGCTGGTTGATTCGCCGACATGCGAAGCATGACTGGCTATGGGCGGGCGACTGCGGCGATCGAAGCATTCAGCCTCACCGTCCAGGTGAGCTCGGTGAACCGAAAAACGCTCGATCTTACAATTCGGCTGCCCGACGAGTGGGAGAGCCTCGAGCCCGTCGTCGCCGGATACGTCCGCAAATTTGCCGCGCGCGGTAAAGTGCACGTGGAAATCGAAGCGACCGGAAACCGGCTCGACACCGAGCCGGGCTGGGATGAGGCGGCGGCGTCCGAGGCACTCGACCGCCTGCAGGCATTCGCGGACCGGCGTGGCGTGCCCTTTCAACCGACGGCTGAATTGCTGTGGCAGGTGACCAACGCGCAAACGCGGACGGAAGGCCTGCCGACGGCCGAGGCGGCGCAGGCTGTCATCGGCGCAACCGTCAGCACTGCCTTGCGCGCGTTTGCCGCGATGCGGGCGAAAGAGGGCGAGGCGCTGATGGTCGATTTCATCAAACGCTGCGAAGTGCTGCACCGGCAGGTCGAAACCATCGCGGCCCGCGCGCCCCACGTGCCGGCCAATTATCGCGAGCAGTTGAACAAACGATTGCGTGACGCCGGCCTTGCGCTCGACGTGGACGATGAACGCGTGCTGCGCGAAATCGCGTTGTTCGCCGACCGCGTGGATGTGTCGGAGGAAATCACGCGTCTGCGGAGTCACTTCGACCAGTTTGCCGTGCTTTTGAAATCAGACGGCGAGATCGGGAGAAAAGCGGATTTTATCCTCCAGGAAATCGGTCGTGAAGTGAACACGATTGGCAGCAAGGCAAACGACCTGACGATTGCGCGGGCCGTCATTGAGTTGAAGAACGAGCTCGAGCGCGTCCGCGAACAGATGGCCAACGTCGAGTAGCGATTTGCGAGTGGCTGCGAGCGCCAGCGAGTGGAGGATTGGATAATTGGATACACGGATCCACTCGCGGGCACTTGCCACGGCGCCGCAGCTTCAACACCGCCACGGCGGGGCGTTATCCCTCGCTCTTCTTCCGCCCGGCGCCGTCGCGGAGCGACTGCCACATGTAGAGGATCACGCCCACGCAGATGCCGGAGTCGGCGATATTGAAGGTGGGATAAATGTACGTGCCAAAATGAAGGTCGATAAAATCGATCACGTGGCCGTGCATGAGTCGATCCACGAGATTGCCCACGATCCCACCGCAGAGCAGCCCGAAACACACTTGCGCGAGCTGATCGTGCAGCCCGAGCGCGCGTCGCCAGAAGAAAATCGCGAACAGCGTTCCCACCGCCAGCAGGGCGAGCGCAACGCTCTGGCCGGAAAACATGCTCCATGCCGCTCCGGTGTTGCCCACGTGGATGAGGTAGAAAAATCCTTTCATGACGACGATGTCATTCCCGCCGCCATGGGCGTGAAGTGGATTGAAGGGAATCCGGGCATTAACCCACAACTTCGTCGCCTGATCGAAGACGAATACCGCCATCCCGAGGAACAGGAGAACACGATACTTCAGCCAGCGCGGGCCGGCCTCCGGAGTGGCGGCCGGACCCGGTGTAGCCGGTTCACCGATGCGACGCAGCGGTGCGGCGCCCGGGTTGGGCGTCGCAGACGACGCGGGTGAAGGATCGCTCGGGTTCAATCAGAAACAGGCCGCCAAGCCATGCGCGCGCGTCATTCGTCGCCGCGCGAATCCTCGTCCATCATCTTGCCACCCTCTTCGCCCAGCTCACCAAAGAGGCCCGCCTGCGTGCGCGAGCGGTGGCGATTACGCTCAATGTCCTTTTGCGCTTCCGCCGAATAGCGGGTGAACGGCACCGCCAGCAGCCGCTCTTTGGCAATGGGCTTCTGCGTTATTTCGCAGATGCCATAGGTGCCGTCGTGAATTCGCTTCAGCGCCGAATCGATCTCGGAAAGTGCCTCCTGCTCGCTCGCCACCATGCTCAGGGCGAAGTCGCGATCGAAAGTGTCCGTGCCGGCATCGGCCATATGCTGACCATAGGCCGAGAGATCGCCCGCGTCATCCTTGGCGGAACGTTTGAGCGTTTCCTCGGAGTGACGCTCGATGCCCTCGGTCAGGCTGGCGCGGAGATCATGGAGCAAACGGAAATACCGCTTGTACTTTTCCGGGATGTCCTTGTCGCTCGTGAGCTCGGGCGTTCTGCTCTTCTTCGGATTGAAGCCCAGGATGTCCGCGAGCGAGGCCGCTTTGACATGCTGAGGCTTGATCGGTTTTTCGAGTGCGATGCTGTTCTTCACCGGTGCGGCCTTGGCCTGGGGGAACGGCGAGTGGGTCTTGCTCGTGACCGTCTGCGCAATCGCGCGCACTTCATCCAGGCTGAAGGCGATCGGCTTGGCGGCGGCTTTGCGCTTCAGGATGCTGTCGCGGAGGGCGTTTTTCTTGGAGGGTTTTTCCATGGTGGGAGAACGGGGCGATTTGCCGTTGGGCGCTGGCGATTTGCCATTCGCCGCCGGCGGTTTGGCATTCGCCACCGGCGGTTTGGCATTGGCCACCGGCGGTTTGGCATTGGCCACCGGCAGTTTGGCGCTCGGCGCGGGCGACTTGCCAGGCGACACGGGTTTCTTTGCGACCGCGACGACGCGCCGTGCGGCGGGCGGCGGCGCTTTCTTCTTTGGTGCAGGTTTGGAAACTGCTTTTTTCGCGGGTGACTTTTTGTTCTTTGCCATGGGGAGCTTTGGGAAAAATTAGGCTTTCAACGCCTCTGCGCAACGCGGACATACCTCGCCGTGGGAACTGGATTCGAGCGCCGGCACCCAGCGCCAGCAGCGCGGACACCGGGCGAAACCCAGTTCGCTGCACGGTCGGACAGTGACGTGAAGCGCGGCCCCCGTGGCCGAGCCCAACGTGACATGCGAGACGATGAAAAGTTCGGGAAGAAAATCCCGGTGTTTTTCCAGCACCCGGAACTCCGCCGTGTCCGCGGGCGCCGAAATTGCCACCGCGGCATCCAGGGATTTCCCGAGTTTGCCGGCCGCGCGATGGGGCTCGATCGCTTCATTCACCTGGGACCGCACGTACAGCAGTGCCGCGACCTCGGCCTCGATCTCCGGGTTGATCCAGTCGGCCGGAGCTTCCGGCCACGATTGCAGATGAATTGAACCGTTCGTGTACTCGGTCCCGGCCGTGAAGTACGCCCACGCCTCATCGGTGGTGAACGTGAGCACCGGCGCGAGCACGCGCACCAGTGCATTGAACACATGGTGGATCGCCGTCTGGGATGAACGACGCAGCGGCGATTTCGTGGCCAGCGTGTACAGCCGATCCTTCAGGATGTCGTGATAAGTCGCCGACAACGTGACCGAGCAGAATTGATTGCAGAGCTGGTAAACGCGGTGGAACTCGCACGCGTCGTACGCCGCCGCGCATTCGCGAATCAGCGTCGCCGTCTGGTGCAGCGACCAGCGATCCAGCGTGTCCATTTGCGACACGGGCACCGCTTCCTTCGGATCGAAATCAAACAGGTTCGATAGCTGGTAGCGGAACGTATTCCGGAGGAGCCGGTACGCTTCTGACACGTGCTTGAGAATTTCTTCGTCGACTGGCATGTCGTCGCGGAAATCCTGCGACGCGATCCAGAGTCGAATCACGTCCGCGCCGTACTGGTTCACGTACGAGTCCGAGGACTGCGGCTTCTGGTACGTGGAGCTCTTGGAGATTTTCTGACGGTTTCGATCGACGATGAACCCATGCGTCAGCACCGCTTTGTACGGCGCCGCATCGAACGCGATCACACTCGTCCAGAGCGACGATTGGAACCAACCGCGATGCTGGTCGCTGCCCTCCAGATACAGATCCGCGGGCCATTGCGAACCGCCCATCTGGCGGCGAAGAACCGCCGCGTGCGTTGAACCTGAATCAAACCACACGTCAAGTGTGTCGCGACCGGCCGTGAGCGCCGACGGACTCGGCCAGCTCGGCGGCAGCGTCACTCCCTCGAGCAACTGGGCCGCCGTCATGTCGTACCACGCGTTCGAGCCGTGTTGCGCAAACTTGTCCGCGATCGCGCGGGCGACACCGGCATCGAGATATGCCGTTTTCTTCTCGTCGTAAAACGCTGGAATCGGCACGCCCCAGGCGCGCTGCCGGCTGATGCACCAGTCCGGCCGCGATTCGACGGCACCGCGCATGCGCGCCTCACCCCAGGCGGGAATCCACCCCTGGTGAGCCGCAATCTTATCGATTTCGCGGAGCGCGATGCCGCGGTGACCCTGTTTGTCGAGCGAGACGAACCACTGGTCGACCGCGCGGAAAATGATCGGCGTCTTCGAGCGCCAGCAATGCGGGTAACTGTGAGTAAAACGCTCTTTCGCCCACAACGCGCCGCCCCCTGCCAGTTTCTTGAGGACGCCGACGTTGGCCGTCGATGTGCGTTTCGCCGCGAGGTCCTCGACCGTTTCCAGCGTCGACAGCCCGACCAGGTCGGCCGGCACGCGGCCGTCATCAAGGTACCGGCCGTCATTTCCCACCGGGCAGTAAATCTCCATCCGGTACCGCAGCCCGGTCTGGTAA
>JBBRCR010000265.1:0-11594 GCA_038204695.1 Opitutales bacterium
TCCGCGCTGGCCCGAAAAATAATAATCCAGCCCGGCGTCCCAGCTCCGCGCCCGCTCCGGCCGGAGATTGGGGTTGCCCTCGTAGAACGCACTGCGGCCGAAAAGATCCAGGAAACTCGGCGAGCGGAAGGCGGTGCCATAACTTGCCCGCAGCTTGAGTGTTCGCGGGGCCACCAGCCACGCCGCGGTCGCCCGGCCGGTCGTCGCGCGGCCAAACGTATCGAAATCGTCACTGCGCAGTCCGGCCGTGAGAAAAATGTCGTCGCGCACCGCCAACTCATCCTGCGCAAAGACGGCGAGCAGCGTCTGCTTTTCGTTGATGTCGCCAAAGCCCGTATTGCGCGTGTGATTGGCCTCGGCCGTCAGCCCCGCCGTCAGCCGGTGCCGCTCCACGCGGGCCCACGTCGTCTGCGCATCCAGCACACCCCGCCGGTTCTTCACCACCGTCACCTGAGCGGTCCCATTGGGTCGCGGATTTTCGGATACGAAGCGCCGGTCCTGGCCCCCGAGCACGGCCCGCGCCGTCCAGCCGGGCGCGAGCTTCCCATCCACGAAGGACGTCGCGAGCACGTTCTCCTCGCGGCTCTGGTTGTCCGGATCGTTGGTGTAACGATCGCCCGGATCGCCGTACACGCCATGAAACCACCGCACGGTGGCGCCGACGGCCAGTTGCGAGCTGAGCGTGTGATCGAGCCGCAACGTCGTGCTGGCAGAAGAGAAATCGTTGTTGAGCCGATCGTTTTCCGTCCGGCCGCCCTGCGCGGAAAAGTTGAAAGCGTTGGAGCCCCTCTCCCCTTGCGCCGCGACCGCGCCCTGAATCGTGCCGAAGCTCCCCGCCTCCACGGCGACCCGGCCCGAGGTCGCGCCGGTGCCGCGCTGGGCGCGAAGCGAGACGACGCCACCCACCGCCTCGCCGCCGTAGAGCGTACTCTGTGGACCGTGCGCAATCTCGAGACTGTCACAGCCGCTCACACAGGCGCCGCCGAGAAATACGGCGTAATCGGTATTCGGATCGTTGAGACGCAGACCGTCGACGAGGAACAGCGTCTGGTTCGAGTTCGCGCCGCGCAGAAAGAGCGACGTCGTTGCGCCCGAGGGTCCGGAGGAAAAGAGCGGCGCCCCGGCCACCGAGCCCAAGGCGGCCGACAGCGAAGTCACTTGCCGGCGCGCGAGCTCGGCCCCGGTGATGACATCAATCGCGGAGCCGAGCGTTTGTGGCTCGGCCAGTGTTCGCGTGGCGGTCGTGACGAACGGCGCGAGTCGAGTTGGCGGCGGTTGCGCGCCAACCGGTGCAAGGCCGGCGGCGAAGACGAAAAGCGGCATGAGGCATGCACGCGCAGAGGAAACGATGAGGGAAGACATGATGGTTCTGCTGACGAGGCGGAAAGAGCAGAACCACCGGAACGGACCGCGCGGCGCCACTCTCACGCTTCATTTTGGCGATGAAGTTTTCGCGAGCCGCCGCAGCCACAAGCCGCCGCGAAACGCGTGAGACTGACCGGGGCAGATCTTCGGACTCCGCACTTCCGCGCCCGACGCGAATGACCCCACCGACGGCGCGGGCGATGCATTGCATGCCCTGCCGCTGGCGCGCCTTCCGCGTCGCGCGCAACCTCGCCCGCGCCTTCGCCGGCTATCCGACTGGCTTTATTCTAGCCGTGAACGAGTCCCACGGGACTAAAACATGCGGGTCTGTGATGCGTTACCGCAGCGCAACTGTGGCCGGTTTTCACGGCCTTCCCTGCTGACCGGAGTGAAAAGAACGACGAGCGATCGAACGCCACCCCCGCAACGCCTCGCCGGCAAGCTTCAAACTTGGAACTTACGTATCAACGAATTCAGATTTGTAGATATGTGACTTGAAATGAGGCGCTCCCACCATAAGGTCCCGGCCATGCACGCTTCCACCCGCCACCCCGACTCGGAAGACGCGCTCCGGCTGCTCTTCGCATCACGAATTGTTGTACTCGACGGCGCGATGGGCTCGATGATTCAGACCTACAAACTCAGCGAAGCCGATTTTCGGGGTGAGCGACTGAAAGGGCATGCGCACGATCTGCAAGGCAACAACGATCTCCTCGCGCTCACGCGGCCGGATGTGATCGAGAAGATTCATGCTGACTACTTCGCGGCCGGCGCAGACATCGTCGAAACGAACACGTTCAGTTCCACGTCCATTGGTCAGTCCGACTACCGCCTCGAGCCGCTCGTGCGCGAAATCAATCTCGCCGCCGCGGCCTGCGCACGGCGGGCGGTTGCGTCAGCAGAGGCGAAAACTCCCGGTCGGCGATGTTTCGTGGCCGGCGCGATCGGACCGCTGAACCGGACACTCTCGATGTCGCCGGATGTGAACCGCCCTGATTTCCGGGCGGTGAGTTGGGAACAGGTGGTCGGCGCCTACACGGAACAAATCAGCGCGCTGCTCGATGGCGGGGTCGACGCCCTGCTGGTCGAGACGATTTTCGACACGCTCAACGCCAAGGCGGCTCTCTTCGCGATCGAGCAGGTGTTCGAAAAACGTGGCGCCGCCGAACGCGTGCCCGTGATGATCAGTGTGACGATCACCGATGCATCGGGCCGCACCCTTTCGGGCCAGACGATCGCGGCGTTTTACCACAGCATCGCGCACGCGAAACCGTTCAGCGTCGGCATCAATTGCGCCCTCGGTGGCCGCGCGATGCGTCCTTACGTCGAGGAACTCGCGCAAATCGCGCCGTGTTACGTGTCGTGCTATCCCAACGCGGGACTGCCGAATGCATTCGGTGGATACGACGAAACGCCGGCCGAGATGGCCGCGGTGCTGGGTGAGTTCGCCCTGAACGGCTGGCTCAATCTGGTCGGCGGCTGCTGCGGCTCCACGCCGGCCCACATCGCCGCCATCGCGAAAGCCGTCCGCGCCCACCGGCCCCGCTTGCTCCCGACCTCGGCGCCGGCCCTCCGACTGAGCGGCCTCGAGCCCCTGGCGATCGCCTGAACGCGTCAGGTCGCCGCCGTCCCGCATCCACTTTTCTGATTCGTCCCTGTGTCCACGCCCACCCCCACTCCCCCGGCCCCCACCGAGCCCGAAGCCATTGCGCCACTCTCCGCCGCATCGACGTTCCTTGTCATTGGGGAGCGGACCAACATCACCGGTTCACCGAAATTCGCGAAAGCAATCAAAGGGGGGGACTGGGATGCGGCGCTGGCCATCGCGCGCCAACAGGTGGAAAGCGGCGCCAACGTACTCGATATCAACGTCGACGAAGCGTTGATTGATGGCGAGGCGACGATGGTGAAGTTTCTCAACCTGATCGCCGCGGAGCCGGAGATCGCCCGCGTGCCGATCATGGTCGATTCGTCCAAGTGGACCGTGCTCGAGAAGGGGCTCCAGTGCATCCAGGGAAAGGGGATCGTGAATTCCATCTCGCTCAAGGATGGCGAGGCCGAGTTTCTGCACCGGGCAAAACTCGTGCGGCGCTACGGGGCGGCCGCCGTCGTGATGGCGTTCGATGAACAGGGGCAGGCGGCGACGCGCGATGAGAAGGTGCGGATCTGCACGCGCGCGTACCGGCTTCTGACCGAACGCGCGGGGTTTCCGCCGGAGGACATCATCTTCGACCCGAACATCCTCACGGTCGCGACCGGCATCGAGGAGCACAACACTTCCGCGGTCGATTTCTTCGAGGCGACGCAGCTCATCAAGCAGACCCTCCCCCACGCGCGGGTGAGCGGCGGCGTATCCAATGTTTCATTCTCGTTCCGGGGCAACAACACGGTGCGCGAGGCGATGCACACCGCATTTCTTTTCCACGCGATTCGCGCCGGGCTCGACATGGCGATCGTCAACGCCGGCATGCTCGGCGTATACGACGAAATCGAGCCGGCGCTGCGCGAACGGGTGGACGACGTGCTGCTGAATCGCCGGCCGGACGGCACCGAGCGGCTGGTGAGATTCGCGGACGAATTGAAGGCGCGGCAATCCGGCTCGAAGGCGCAAAACGCGGAGATCGAAACCAGCGTGGCTGCGGCGTGGCGCGCGGCCACGGTGGAAGAGCGGCTCAAACACGCGTTGGTGAAGGGAATCGACGCATTCGTCGACGCGGACACGGAGGAGGCGCGGCAGAAATATCCGCGGCCGCTCGACATCATCGAGGGTCCGCTCATGGACGGCATGAGAGTGGTCGGTGATCTTTTTGGCGCGGGAAAAATGTTTCGGCCGCTGGTGGTGAAGTCGGCGCGCGTGATGAAGAATTCCGTCGCCTATCACCCGCCCTACATGGAAGAGGAAAAGAAACGGCTCGCGGCGACCGGTGCCGTGACCCGGCCCAATGGCCGCGTCGTACTCGCCACGGTGAAGGGCGACGTGCACGACATCGGCAAGAATATCGTGGGCGTGGTGCTCGCGTGTAATAATTACGAGGTGACGGATCTCGGTGTCATGGTGCCGGCGGAAAAAATCCTCGCCGCCGCGCGGGAGAAGCAGGCCGACGTCATCGGTTTGTCGGGTCTCATCACGCCTTCGCTGGACGAGATGGTCCATGTCGCGAAGGAAATGGCGCGCGTGAACTTCACCGTGCCGCTGTTGATTGGCGGCGCGACGACGAGCGGCGCGCACACGGCGGTGAAGATCGCCCCGGAGTACACGCATGGCGTCGTGCATGTCCTCGATGCGTCACGGGTCGTCAACGTGGTGAGCGCCCTGCTCTCTCCGGAGCAGAAAACGCCGTTCATGGCCGAGACGACGGCGAAGCAGGAGCGGCAGCGGGTCGAGTTCGCCGACCGGCACAACCGCCGCCCGTTGCTATCGCTGGTGGAAGCGCGCGCGCGCAAACCAGTGTTCGAATGGGCGACGACCGACATTGCGCGGCCGGACTTTTTCGGCCGGCGGGTGTTCGACCCCGTGCCTCTGGAGGAGATCGCACCGTTCATCGACTGGGGCCCGTTCTTCAGCGCCTGGGAACTCCGCGGCCGCTTTCCCGACATCCTCGAGGACCCGGTCGTGGGCGAGGAGGCGACAAAACTTTTCCGCGACGCGCAAACCCTGCTGTCGCGCATCGTCACCGAAAAACGCTTCACCGCCCGAGCGGTAATGGCGTTCTGGCCCGCCCATGCCGTCGGCGACAGCATCGAGGTTTACGCCGACGAATCCCGTGCGCAGCTGCTCGGCCGTTTTCACTGTCTCCGCCAGCAACTCGAAAAGCCCGCCCATCAATGCAATCATTGCCTGGCGGATTACATCGCGCCGCGCGAGAGCGACCGAATCGATTTTGTCGGCGGATTTGCCGTGACGTCCGGACATGGCGTCGAGCGAATGGCGACGGAGTTCAAGGCGGCGCATGACGATTACTCGGCCATCATGGCTCAAGCGCTCGGCGACCGTTTGGCCGAGGCGCTGGCGGAATTGATGCACAAGCGCGCGCGGGAATCGTGTGGTTTCGGCCGGACCGAGAACCTGTCGATGCCGGACATTCTTCGGGAAAAATATCGCGGGATTCGGCCGGCGCCGGGTTATCCGGCATGCCCGGATCACACCGAAAAAACAACCTTGTTCCAACTGCTCGCGGCAGAGGCGGCGACGGGCATCACGCTGACGGAAAGTTGCGCGATGCTCCCAGCCAGCAGCGTGAGTGGGATGTACTTCAACCATCCCGAGGCGAAGTACTTTGCGGTCGGGAAAATCGGGCGCGATCAAGTCGAAGACTACGCCCACCGCAAAGCGATGCCGCTCGCGGACGTCGAGCGATGGCTCGGCCCGTACTTGGATTATTCGCCGCAGCGGTAGAGGAGTCGCCAACTGGCTCGTAATCCGTCCACCCCGGATCGAGAACATGGTCGCCGATCTTGGCGCCGTTAAGTCGCAGCTCATGATATCCCAGCCCCGCGGCGTAGATCCGTGCCGAAGCGACCGGTGCGCTCAACCGCAAAGGCGGGGGGAGGACTTAGTGGCACGCGGCGAAACGCCGCATCGCGCGCCCGCTTCGTGATCCCTGCCAGCTTGGCGTCACCAATCAGCCGGTTTCCCCAAAGGTTGGTCACGCGAACTGTAATCAGGTTTCTCCCGGGCTTCAGGGCCGAGGCGATGTCGCCGGTGAAGGGAGGCTTCCACCAGACGCCGCAGTCTTTCCCGTTAACCTCGACCTGCGCGATCACGTGCACTTCGCCAGGATCGAGCTGCACAATTGCGTCCGCCGGCAGCGCGGAGGCGTCGATGTCCACATTACGTGAATACGTGGCAGTGCCCGAAAAGTGTTTGATCGCGTCATTCGCAGACGAAGTCCAGTCGGCCAACGGAGAAAGCTGAGTCTCCACGCTTCCTTGCGTCGTGGGAAAGGACACCCGCCACCCCGGACTGATGTCTTTTGCCGCCGGCAGATTCCGCACGTGGCATTCCGTCTTGGTGCCGTCATGGCCGGCCAAAGTGTAACGCCCGGGTGCCAATGCCCTCAGGCGCAACGTTCCGTCTTTCGACACCACGTGCGTCAGATCGAGCGGGGAATGACTTTCGTCATCGCGCCGGAGTTCCGCGTATCCCGATAGCCTGGCTTGTACAGCCTGCCGCCGGAAAGTTACGAACACCGATTCCGCCGGACCCAGATTCAGGTCGACGCCGCAACGCCCATCCTCGCCACGCTGCCAGAAAACGGCCGGCGCCATCGCGCCGGATTCCGGGTGCCAAATCTCCGGCTGCCGGCTCTTCTCCGTGCGTAGCCAGACCCGCACCCGCGATGGTTCGTTGCGCTGATTGGAGACGAAATAGAAATCCAGGTCGTCCGTCCTGCGATGTATATAGTCGATTCGCGGCGTAACCTTCGATCCGCGGTCAACGTATTCAAAGTCGCGCCACACTTTCCGCGTTTGCAGGGCCTGGGCAACGGATTCGCCGTAGATCATCCGACCTTTCCCGAAGGCGTTCGAGGTTACGGTGCGACCATCGATTTTCCCCCACAGGCGTTCACGAGTTCCACATCGTAGCGCTTTTCACAAAACGCGCGCTTATCTCCTTTGAGGCGGCTCACGAGCAGGTCCGCAATGTCACCGGCCATCGTTCGCAATGGCTGTTTCACCGTGGTGAGTCCAGGAGTGAGCAGGGCCGCGTGATCGATATCATCGAAACCTGTCACGGCCAGGTCACCCGGTACCTGCAAGCCTGCCTCGCTGGCCGCTTTGAGGACAACCATCGCGATCATATCACTCGTGCAGACCAAAAGTCCCAGCGCTAGCAAGCACTCGATAGCCCGACCCACGACTATTCGCAGCAAATCTTCGTTCACAATTCTGGCGAATTACCAGCACTCGGAATCAACGGAATTGCGCGCTGTAGTGCGGCCTTCGCTTGAGCGCACTCAAGGACTGCGAATGATAACAAAGACGCGCGAATCGCTCTGATCTTCCAACAGATTAGACCGTTCATTACGGACGCGGTCCGGGGTGGCAGGCATGCCACGAAAGCAGCGACTGGAGTTATACCGGAGCCTGTGACCCTATGATCGGCGGCGAGCCTGGGTTGCGACCGTGTCGTTACCGATCGAAGATATTCTCGGCGCGTACTTTTCGGTAACAATAACGAACTCATTGCATAACTTCAGCCTGAACCCTCACATTCCGACTTTGGGGGCTTTGATGAGGTCCGCTCCGGCTCCCTCCCCAAGAAACCGTATCTACCACCAGCCGATGAATAACCCCCAGTCTCGATTCAATCGCACGCTCTTCCGGAGAGCAGGCGGCTCAACGTGCGTCGCCACGATCAGTTCATGGCTGCGTAAGTCATCTCGCATCGTTCCGGTATTCTTCCTCGCTGCGATCTCACCTGCACAGCAGCTTCCACCGGTTGAGCCAACCGCGCCGACTCCAGCAGGCAGCGGCGAGATCGTTGAACTAAACCCCTTCGTGATCACGGCGGACTCCGACCGCGGCTACGACTCCAACGAGGCCCTCACCGGCACCCGCCTGCGCGCGCAGACAAAGAACATCGCCTCCGCGCAGACCATCGTCACCGCCGACTTCATGCAGGACATCGGCGCGCTCAATTTCTACGACATCGCCGACTTCATGCCGAGCACCTCCACCTACACGATCAACGAGGGCGACACCAACGGCAACGGACCCCGCACCGGCACGCCCTTCTATGTCCGCGGCTACCGCTCGGATTCCCTGACCACCAACTTCTTCACCTCCGCCACTCCGGTCGACACCTACAACATCTCCCGCGTCTCCTTCACCCGCGGCCCCAACTCCATTCTCTTCGGCGGCGGCAGCGCCGGTGGCGGCGTCGATGTGCCCACCAACCGCGCCCAGACGGACCGCGCCCGCGGCTCGCTTTCCTTTTCGGGCGATTCCTTTGGCAGCCGGCGCGCCTCCCTCGATAGCAACCTCGTCCTGCGCCCCGGCAATCTCGCCGTGCGCCTCGATTTGCTGACCGAGGATCGCCGCAACTACATCGAGCCCACCTGGGCCAAGCGCGATTCGATCTACGGCACCGTCACCTGGCAGCCGACCAGGAACACCACCGTTTACCTCAACGCCGAAAAGACCGCCCTCCGCCAGAAGATCGGCCGCTCCTACGGCATCTACGACTGGTACAACACCTGGGCTGGCGCCGGCAAACCGCTCGTCGCCACCGCCAAGCGGACCACCGCCCTCAACGGCGTCGAGTTCTTCTCCGGCAACGGCTACGTCACCTACGTCCCCGGCCTCGGCGCCGCCGACTGGGGCGCCATGTCGTACGGTGCCCGCCCGCTGATCCTCAACGCCCGCACCGCCTCCTACAGCTACGGTGAGGGTTCCCCGAACCAGATCGTCCCGCTCAACACCAACCTGCTCGGCGACGCCGATCGCGTTCGCTATTTCACGAACAACGCCTCGCTCGTCGTGCAGCAGCGGCTCGCCCGCAATCTCTACCTCGAACTCGGTTACCAGCACGAGCACACCTTCCGCTCGAATCTCGAGCCCGGCGACGAAGCCTCCATCCGCGTCGACACCAACGCCCAGCTACCAAACGGCACGCCGAATCCCAACGCCGGCCGCCCCTACATCGAGATGACGCCGAGCGAGCAGAGCATTCCGACCGACATCAACCAGTTCCGCGCGACGGTGAGCTACGAGCAGGACCTGCGCCGCCTCAAACTCTTCGGCCGCGGCCTCGGCACCTTCACGGTCGCCGGCATGTATGCGAACCACGCCCTCCACCAGTTCCTCGACGCCTCCAGCGAGGTCAACACCACCCCGTTCACCGTCACCGCCGCCGGCCTCAACGACGCCCGCAACCGCGTGCACCGCCGCACCTACATCGTTCCCGGTCAGGTCGAGACCTTTACCACCGACTGGGCCCCCATCGCCGAGAACGGCATCCGCTCCGGCTGGGTCGCCCTCGGCACGCCGCGGAATAATTTCACGCGCAACGGCACCCTGATGCTCGCCTCCCAGGCCCTCCTGCTCGACGAGCTGCTCGCTTTCACCGCCGGCCTGCGCCGCGACGAGGTCTCGCAAATTCAGCGCAACTACGTCCGCGACGCGCGCGGCGTCTTTCCGAACTCCCACTCCGACGCCAGCACCACCGCCGTCGACCAGATCGGCCGCACCTACGTGGTCGGCGCCGTACTCAACCTGCACCGCACCGTCGCCCTCTTCGCCAACAAGTCCACGAACTTCCGCGCCTCCAACCAGGGTTCCCGCTACGTCGACAACTCGCTGTTCCCGGCGATCACCGGCGACGGCTACGACCTTGGCGTGAAGTTCTTCCTCTTCAACCAGCGGGTCACCGGGTCGATCAATTATTTCGAGACCAACCAGAGAAACATCTCCGACGGCACCATCGCCGGCCGCAAGCGCACCTGGATCGATACGATCTGGCAGGCGGTGGACAACACCCGCAATCCCGGGACCTCGTGGGGCGACACCAAGGCCCAGCAGACCACCGGCGTGGAATTCCAGTTTGTCGCCAATCCCACGCGCCAGCTGCGCCTCACCGCCAATTTCAGCCGCAATCGCAGCCAGCTGCTCGACCATGGCGCCACCGCGTTTGCCTATATCGCCGCGCAGACGACCGCCTGGCTCGCCAAGGCCGACACGCCCGTCACCAGCGTCGATGGCCGAACGGTCGGCGAACTCGTGGCCCGCGTGCAGCAGGAGGTGGCCGACGACCAGCGGGTGATCGGCATCGGGCAGACGCAGACCTACGTCAAGCAGGTCAACTTCGTCGGCCGTTACGAGTTCGCGCGCGGCACGCCGCTCGCCGGGTTCGCCGTCGGCAGCACCTTTCGCTGGCGCAGCGCTCCGATCATCGGCTTTGCCCGCGTCACCTGGCCCGTCGGTATCCTCGACACCACGCGCCCCTTCTACGGCGTGGTCACGACCAACGTCGACACCTGGCTCGAATACAACCGCGACCTCAAACTCTCCGGCCGCAAACTGCGCTGGACGGCCCAACTGCGCGCGCAGAATCTCTGGGACGATCAAACGATGCAGCCCTGGACGGCAGCCGACGACGGCACCGGCCACGCCCTGATCCAGCGCCGCCTCATGCCGCGTGCCCGCCAGCTCGTCGCCAGCTCGACGTTTTCGTTCTGACCGACCCCGGGGGCCACTCACACTCCCCGCCCTGCGGACATCCCGCTCGAGCGGGGATCGTTCGAAACCAGTTTCGGATTGAGCCCGCTCTCGAGGGGGATGGCGTAAAGCGACGGGGTGGTTCCAGGCAGCATACGGCAGGCGGATTCCTCCGGAGTGGCGTCAACTGCTGCCGCCGCGATTCCTCGACGCCGTGGTGAATACTGCATAACGCAGTCGCTTCGGATTTGGGTTGGTGGATTTTCAAAAAAATCCTGGCAGCCGCTTTGCTGGAAACGCCCAATCCAAACGAGCCGACGGAGCCGTTTCGCGTTCACCCTGTCCGTCACGAAGCACGCTTCACCCGCGAAGAGATCGAGTGAGGTCTCGGTCCTGCCCAGGCAGGCCTGGTCGCCGCGGGGGGCTCGAACATGAGGGGCTTGACGGCTGATTGGATAAGGCTAATCTAGCTTCATGAAAACTGCCACGGTAACCGCATCGAAGAACGGGTTCAGCGAATTGCTGCGGGCCGCGAAGGCCGGCAAGAGCGTGCTGATCCTTGACCGCGATGTGCCCGTAGCGCGGTTGGAGCCAATCGCGGCCGATACGCTGCCAGACGACGTGCGCCTGCAGGGCTTGGAGCGACAGGGGTTGATTCGCCGTCCGCGCGAGGCGGGTTCCATTTGGGAGGCGTTGCGGGCCACCCCCGCGCCGCGGCTCAAGGGCGGTCGGAGCGCGGTGGCTGCGTTGCTGGCCGAGCGGGAGGACGGGCGGTGAAGTTTTGGGACAGTTCCGCAGTGGTGCCGCTCCTGGTGCAGGAGCCTGCGACCGGCGAACGCGAGAAGGAGCTGCGCGCCGATCCGGTGATGCTCGTTTGGTGGGGCACGGCGGTCGAATGCGCCTCGGCGTTGCAGCGGTTGGTCCGCGAGGGGGCCTTGCGCGCCGGCGAGGCGAGGGCGGCGGAGGCGCGCCTGCGGCAGTTGGAGCGGCGTTGGGTGGAAATTGATCCGACGCAAACGGTGCGGGCGCAGGCCGAGCGGTTGCTGCGGATTCATCCGTTGCGCGCGGGA
>JBBRCR010000266.1:0-11588 GCA_038204695.1 Opitutales bacterium
GGCGCCGGCCCGCGCGAAACCGGTGCCACCATTCCCATCGCCGAGTTTGAGCGCGTTATCGCCGAAGGGGGCAAGCTGCCGCTGGCCACGCTCCTCCGCTGCCGCATCCGCTATTTCACCGATGGCGCCGTGCTCGGCGGCTCCGCCTTCGTCCAAATGCAATTGGCCGCATACCGCCGGAAAACTGGCCGCTGCAGGAACACGTCGCCCCGGCCGCTACCCGCTTGGACCGACTGGGGAGATTTGGCGACTCTCCGCGGATTGCGACAAAGCGCAATCGGCTGACGCCCTCGGCAAACAGCGAGCGATTCACAGCGCGGCGTCGGCCGGCCATCGGCCGAGATTTTTGCGTAGGGCGGCGGCTCCGGCCGTGGCTGCGAGCACCAGCGAGTGGACGGCTTCGATTCGTGTGCTCTCGTTGACAATCCACTCGCCGGGCGCTCGCCGCTACGATTGTGCAGTCGGGGCGGGCTCTTGCGATTCCTTGGCGAAACATAGCGCGCCCGTGGGACAATGATGGATCACTTCGGCGGCCACTTTTTGCAGACCAGCCTCGACGGATCCATCCAGTGGCGTGCCAATCCGCACATCAAAACCGCGGCCAATAAATGTCAACCCGAGCGGTTCGCGCGCCTGCTCGGTGAGTTTCACACAGATGCCGCAGACGATGCATTTGCCCGGCTCGAAGATCACGCCGCCGGGCTGCCGCTGTTGCTCGAAACTCTGCCGCTTGGAGCGGAACCGGTTCGCATCCACGGTATAAACCCGCGCGTAATGTTGCAGCACGCAGTTCCCGGACGAGCGGCAGTCGCAGTGCAGACAGCGCGACGCCTCGCCCGCTGCCGCCTGCCGGCTCAACCCCGCCGCGCACGCATCGCATGGCGCGACCCGCGGAGTCATGCTCGACGTCTGCAGGAAGCTGCGCAGTTCGCCGGGGTCCAGCCGGCCCATGATGCTGCTGAACGGTTTGTCCGGCCGGCGGACGTCGCGACCCTTGAAGTACTGCCCCACGCATTCGGCCACCATGCGTCCTTCGTTCATCGCCCGGACCAGCTGCTTGACCGGCTTCACGGCGGCCCCGGCGGCAAACACCGCCGGCATCGTGCCGGTGCGGCAGGTGTTCGGATCGGCCGCAATCCCGGTTGCCGCCAGCGGCACCCCGAGTGTGTCCCCTTCGTTCATCGCGGTTTCGCCGACGGCAAGAATCACGGCATCGTGTTCCGCCTGCAGCCCGGCCAGACTGATGTCACGACCCAGTTCGACCCCGCCGGTGAAGCGAATGCCCAGCTGTTCCAGCCGCTCCACCTCCGCCTCCAGCACTTCGCGTGGTAGGTGCTTTTCAACTACGCTGCGGTGCAGCGTGCCGCCGGGCTTCTCGTGCCGGTCGAACACCCGCACGGCCTGACCCTGCCGGACCAGAAAATACGCGGCGGCAAGGCCCGTCGGGCCCGCGCCCACGATCGCGACGGATTTTCCGGTCGGCGGCTTGCAGGGCGGACGATGCGGCGACGTCGAACGCAGATCCTCGTCCGCCACGAAGCGCTCCATTTCGCGAATCGCGGCCGGATCGTCGTGGGCGCCGCGACGGCAGCCTTTTTCGCAGGGGTGATGGCAGAGCCGTCCGAGCACCGCCGGCAGCGGCAGCGCCTGGCGTACGGTCACGATCGCCTCGTCGGGCCGTCCCGCGTCAATCTGCCGGATCATCACCGGAATGTTGAGCAGCAGCGGGCAGAGGAGATTGCACGGCGAAAGGCAGTCGCCGACATGATCGCTGAAGAGCAGTTCGAGCGCAGTGCGACGGGCGGCGTGGACCACTTCCGTTTCGCTCTCCACGACCATGCCGGCTTCCGCCTTGGTGCCGCACGAGGGCACCAGCCGGCCGTTGATCCGAACCAGGCACACGAGACACGTCGTGAGCGGGCCGCATTTTTCCAGATGGCAAAGGGTGGGGACGTCGAGCCCGAGTTTGCGCGCGGCGGCGAGCACGCTTTCGCCCGCCGACGCCTCCACCGAATGCCCGTCGATCGTGAGCGTGAACGTGCTCATGCCACCTCCACCGCGCCGTGCGGGCATACCTTGCGACACGCGTCGCAGCGCGTGCACCGGTCGGTGTCGATGTGATGCCGCTCATAGGGCGTCATCGGGATCGCGTCGACCGGACACCGCTGCGCGCACAGCGTGCAGCCGGTGCAGCGTTCGTTCACGTGGTACTTGATCAGGGCGGTGCAACGCCGCGCCGGGCAGCGGCCCTGGAGGTGCGCCTCGTATTCATCCTTAAAGTACCGCAGCGTCGTGAGCACCGGGTTGGGCGCGGTTTTGCCGAGGCCGCAGAGGCTGCCGGCACCGACCTGATGGGCGAGCCGCTCGAGTTCCTGGAGGTCGTGACGGTGCGCGCCGCCGGTGCAAAGCCGCTCAAGGATGTCGAGCATCCGCTTGGTGCCGACGCGGCAGAAGGTGCATTTGCCGCACGACTGGGCTTGCGTGAATTGCAGGAAGTAGCGGGCCATGTCGACCATGCACGTCGAGTCGTCGAGCACCACCAGCCCGCCCGAGCCCATGATGGCGCCGATGCTGCGCAACGACTCGAAATCCACCGGGGTGTCGGCCAGTCGTGCGGGCACGCAGCCGCCGGAAGGTCCGCCGATCTGCACCGCCTTGAATCGCCGTCCATCGGTGGCACCGCCGCCCATTTCCTCCACGATTTCGCGAATCGTCGTGCCCATCGGCACCTCGATCAGCCCCCCGCGGCGAACATGCCCTGCCAGCGCGAACACCTTCGTGCCTTTGCTTTTTTCGGTGCCGATGGCCGCAAATTTCTCCCAGCCCGAGCGGATGATCCATGGGACCATCGCCAGCGTTTCGACGTTGTTGATCAACGTGGGCCGCTGCCACAGCCCCGATTCCGCGGGGAAGGGCGGCCGCAGCCGCGGCATTCCGCGGCGGCCCTCCAGCGAGGCGATCAGCGCCGTCTCCTCGCCGCAGATGAACGCGCCGGCGCCCTCCATTATTGTGAGCTGGAGCGGATAATCCGTGCCGAGCAGCCGTGGGCCGAGCCAGCCACGCTTTTCCAGCGTGGCGAGGGCCGCCCGCACGCGGCGGACCGCCAGGGGATATTCGTGCCGAATATAAAACACGCCTTCATGTGCGCCCACCGCCACCGCGGCAATGGCCAGACCTTCGATCACGCGGAACGGAAAGGACTCGAGGATCATCCGGTCCATGAACGCGCCGGGATCGCCTTCGTCGCCGTTGCAGATGACGTATTTCTGCGCGCCCGGCTGCTGGCGCACGAGCCGCCACTTTTGTCCCGTGGGAAAACCCGCGCCGCCGCGGCCGCGCAGACCGGACTTCTCGATCGAACTGATTGTGTCCTCCGGCGCGTTTTCACTCAGCGTGCGGCGCAACGCGGCGAAACCCTCGTGCCGCTCGTACTCGTCGAGGTCAAGGGGATCGAGCCGACCGTAGCTTTCGGTCGCGATGTGCAACTGCCGGCCGAGGAACGCCTGCACGCCAGGATCGGCGCGCTCCATCGCAAAGCGTTTGATTTGCTCGCGCGCCGGAGGTTCGTCGGCCAGCAGCCGGTCCAGCGCGTGATTCCACTGCTGCGTCGCGCGGCGCCACAGACCACGCGGCTTGAAATGCGCCTCCATCAGTGCGCCCGCCTGCTCCGGCTTCAAGTCGGCGTAGAATTTCGGCGAGCCTCCCGGAGAGACCAGCTCGATCATCGGCGTGCGGTGGCACATGCCCACACAGCCGACGCGCTTGATGTTGATCTTTCCGCCGCAGCTCGCCGCGGAGGTCTGGAGCGCGTGGAATAGTTTGTCGCTGCCCTTCGACATGCAGCACGAGCCCAAGCCCACGTGAATGGTCGCGCCGCCGGCGTGGGCCGGTTGCAACACTTCCTCGGTGGACTGGGTCGCGCCGTTGCCCTGACTCGCGTGGAATTCCCGCAGTAGCTCGGGAATTTTTTCGGGCGTCAGATGTCCGGACGTCGACTGGTCCATCTGAACCACCGGAGCCAGCGTGCAGCAACCGACACAGGCGACCGGCTCGATCGTGAACTCCCGCGCCGCATCCGTATCCGAGCCGGGCGGAATCTTCAGGTGCAGCCGCAGCGCGTCCTCGATCCGCTCCGCGCCGGAAACGTGACAAGCGGTCCCCCGGCAGACCCGCACCCGGTGTTTCCCCGCGGGCGCGTGGCGGAACATGTCATAAAAAGTGGATACGCCGGTCACATCCGCCGGCCGGATGTCGGTATGCTGGCACACGTGCGCCAGCGCTTCCGGCGGCAGGAAACCATAATGATCCTGGAGCCGTTGCAGAATCGGGATGAGCGCGTGCGGTTCGCGGCCGACCCGGGCAATCGTTTGGTCCGTGAACTGGAGATCGAATTCCGGCATTGGTCAGGGTCCCGGCGGCGGCTCGTTGCCGGCCAGGCCATAGAGGTGCTTCGCACCGCGGATGAACATGCGGCCGTCGACGATGGCGGGGCTGGCAAACACTTTTTCGCCGAGCTCATTTCGCGCGAGCTCCTTGTACTCACGGCTCACTTCGGCGACGACCGTCGTGCCATTGGTGCAGATGACGTACAGCCGGTTGCCGGCGATCGCCGGTGAGGGATGCGTCTCGGTCTGCAGATCGTGATCCCAAAGCATCTTTCCATCCTCGAGATCGAAACAGGTGATGATGCCGCGGCTCGTCACGGTGAAGACCAGCTTGCCATCGCTCACCGGGCTCGTGATGTCCGGGATGTTGTCCTCGGCCTTCCACGCGAGCGGCTTTTCCGTGATGTCGCCCGTGCCCGCCGGCTCCAGCGCCATCATTTTATTGTCCGGATGGATAATCAATAACCGGCCGCCGGCGAACACCGGTGAGGGCGTGACCTCGCCGTCGAGAATTTCGGAGCGCCAGATTTCCGCCCCATCGCCAAGCGCATACGAGATGACGAAAGGAACGCCGAGGGTGATGATCTGTTTTTTTCCGGCCGCTTCGATCACAATGGGCGTCGCCCACGAACTCGCGACTGGTCGCGGTTTCTCCCAGAGCGTGCGACCGGTGGCGCCATCGATGGCGATCAAGCGCGAGTTCTGCGGGCGGCTTTCGCCCTGGTCGAACTGGACGAGGAGCCGTCCTTCCCAAATCGCGAGCGATGTCGCGTGTCCGTACGGGTTGTGGGGCACGCCGAGATTCCTCGACCACGCGATGTGCCCGTCAAACGTGACGGCGGCAAGGTCGCCATTGGTGAAAATCGCGTACGCATGCCGCCCATCCGTGGCCATGGTCGGCGCGGCGTATCCGGTTTCCTCGGAAATCTCGGGTGACTCCGCCGGGCTGCCGGGCACGTTTTCAATGGCGCGCTGCCAGCGCAGGTTGCCGGTTTTCGTGTCGTAGCAAAGCACTTCGCGTTTCTCCCGCGTGGCGCCGGAGATGAACAGTCGATCACCCCAGACGATGGGCGAGTTAAAGCCGGGCGCGGCAACGGCCGATTTCCAGGCGATACCTGCGCCCGTTTTGCCGTCCCATTTCAGGGGAGCATCCGGTTGGGCGGCGATTCCACCTCCCGTGGGACCGCGGAATCGCGGCCAGTTGGCCATGAATTCCGTTTGCGGAGGCAGCGCGGCCACCGCGGCCGCGGCCGGCGATCCCCTGGCGCCCGGTGCGCCCGCCGCACTGGCGGCCGGAGGCGCGCCGCGCGGCGTTTCATGCAGCGCCGAACGGACTCCGACGGCGATCGCGGTCATGGCCGTGACCAGGATTCCGCCCGTCACCGCCACGGCCCGGCGCGAGGCGGCCGCCTGCCGCAACGCTCGCGCTCCCACCTCGGGATCCGGCTGCGGCAGCGGCGGCCGCTTCCGTGCGTCCGCCGCGGTGCGCAGGGCGGCGACCAGCACGAGCGCGCCGCCCAGTGCCAGCCATCCGCCCGTGCGGCCCATCATCAGCCGGCGAAGGTAGCGGGCGCGAAATTTCAGATCCAGTTCCCGGATACGCTCCTTGATGGACTCGTCGCGGGGCGAGTTGCTGAGCTGCTCCTTGAGTTCCAGCAGCTGCGGCGACTTCCACGGGTCGTTCGAACTGGCGGTGAACCGCTGATAAAGCATGCCGGCGCAGACGAACACCAGGAACGCGCCGGCGATCCATGCCGTGCTGAGCGCGGTCCGATAGAGGCCGGAGCTGGAGGCGCGGGGCGTCATCGTCAGCTCCGATGCGCCAGGACTGCCGGCTCGGGCGCGGGAGCTTTTTTCAGCGGCTCCGCGGGCATCAAGCCGCGGCGTACGCGTTCGTTGGGGCAGTATTCAAAACAGCGCGCACACGCGACACACATGCCGCGATCCGGCTCGTAATCCGTGCGGGCGGAGCGCAGCGAAAGGGTAATGAGCTTGATTCCGATCACCAGCCCGACCCAGCCGCCGAAGAGCCACCCGGCAAGCACCATGCGCTGGCGGATCGTCTGAGCCGAGGCGGCAAGCGCGGCCGGGTCGGCCGCGGCGCGCTCGAGCGAGAGTGCTTCGGGCGTCATGGGCGGGTACGTCACCGGCGCTTGCTGCTGGCGGGCGAAAAGTTCGGCCAGGGCAACGTCGGGGTGAAGCTGGGCGGCGGCGGGCCCGAGCTTCGCCCCCACCAGCGCGCCGGCCGTGATGAGCAGCGGCAGAGCGAGGAGCAGCCAGGCGAGCCGTTTTCGCTGAAGACCCGCTGGCTCCGGTTTCGGCGCGGCGACCACGGGTTCGCGCATCGCGCCGTACGGGCAGGAGTGCTCGCACAAGCGGCACTGCGTGCAGTAGTCCGGCGTCACGCGTATCCGCCATTGGGAGACAAGAGACGCGACGCGGAGCAGCGCGCCGTACGGGCAGAGGAACCGGCAGTAAGGCCGGCCCACGAATAATCCGGTGAGCAAAAAGGCGGCGCCGAGCGTCAGCAGCGGCAGCGAACCCGACAGCCGGAACACCGGCACAAAAGGATCATAACGGCAGATCACGAACGCGCTGCCCGTCGCGGCGAAAACCACGCCGGCTCCGAGGAAAACAAATGGGATGAGCCCGAGACTATGCTCGAGCCACGCGGGCACCTTGACGGGCTTGATCAATACGAGGTCTTGCAGCGCCCCATGCGGGCAGACGCCGGCGCAAAACACCCGTCCGGCAAAAAGAGCAAACACGAGCGGTGCGAGGAAGAAGACGAGTACGGTGAGCGGAATGGCGTAGCTGTGATCGAAAATGCCGAGCGCCACGTTTTGGATGGCGCCAATGGCACAAATGCAGCCGCGGCGGTAGAACCCGAAATAGGCGACCGAAGCCAGCGACAGCGCGATCAACCCGCGGCGCGAGCGTTTCCGGTACACCAGCCACGTCGCCACGCCGAGTGCCACGAGCAACAGACCCGCATCGAGCCATTCGAGCAGGAGCGCGCGCGGGGGCGGGGTCGTCGTGACCGGCAGTTGGTGACCCGTCTCGAATTCCGGCGGCGGAAAACGGTGATCCGCAGCCGAAAGTCTTGAAAACAGCGGCAGCAGAAACATCACGCCACGCGCGAGCCACTCCAGCCCGGCGCCGCGACACGTGGAAGGCACCCGCACTGCCCGGAAGTTCTCACCGCCAATCAAACCCAAGGCATGGGTCACAGAGCGCACAGAGGTCGAACAAGAGGACACAGAGGACTTCGGACATACCGGCATCGGCCGTAGTGGTTGCGTGCGCCCGCGCGTGGTTGAAGCACGATTGGCAGACTCTAATCCACTCGCTGGCGCTCGCAGCCACGGAGGCACCTCCGCTCGGGTTCGCGCTGACGTCCCAGCCGCGCCGGGGTCGGCAGCGTGATGAGTATTCGACGGCATGGGGGCGGCGGGAGCGGGCAGTTGGCTCAGCTCAATGGCTGTCCCGCTTCAGCCGGTAAGGCTGGCTGATTGGTACGCGCCGAAACGCGTCGCCGGGGCACGATCGCGCGATGGCGCATTCGTTGCAGTTGAGGCAGCGATCGTGGCGGACCTGGAGGAAAAGCGAACCGTTGCCGAATCGCGTGCAGCCCTCGACGCATTTGGCGCAGCCGATGCAAAGCTGTTCGTCGATCTTGTATTCATAATACGGATCCTCAACGAAGGTCCGCTTGATCGCCGCGGTCGGGCAGAGCTGGTTCTCCGCCGCCGTGGTGAGCTCGTTGGGCTCCGGTTCGAAATAGCCCGTGCAGAGCTGGCAGTAGCCGCAGATTGCGTACGCGTGCACGCACTTCACGGCGGATTGCTCCAGCACACAATTCGTGGCGCAATTGCCGCAGCGCACGCATTTCGCCGGATCGATTTGCCACACCATCGTCTCGGCGCGGCTGCGCCCGGCCAGCGTGCCGACGAGACCACCAAGGCCGGTCATCGCGGCGAGTCGGATCCCACTGCGGAGAAAGTGCCGGCGGCCGACGGGCCCGGGGGGCGGAGACGTGTTCATGCGCGGGCCTTCGGTTGGAGGATGCGAATCTCGCCGGTGACGCGATCCAGGACGTGGATACGCCCGCCGCTGTCCACCGCCGCGTCCAAGCCGCCCCGGGTGCAATCCGAAGGATCCGCGCAAGCCTTCACGTTGGCGGCGAAGGTTTCGGTGCCGGCGACCACCGACTCGAACTGGCCGTCCACGCCGAACACCTTCACGCGCGGCAGCCCCTTTTCACACGTCACCACGCGGCCGTCGGGCAGAACGGCGAGTCCGATCGGGTTGCAGCAACCGCAGAACCCGGTGATGCCGGCCGAGGGTGTTCCCCACGACGCTTCGAAGTCACCCTCGAACGTGTAGGCCTCGTACCGGTGACGTCCGGGATTGTTCACGCGCAGCAGTCCGTCGGGGTGGAGCTTCACATCGAGATACGGACTCGGGACAATCAGCCCCGGCACGTTGCGCGCCGCGTCCTTGGCTCCAATGCGCCCAACGAGTTTTCCACTGCGATCATAGCGCAGGATGATCCGGTTGCCGGAATCCGCGGCGAACACGTCGTTTTCCCCGGCGGCGAGGCTGGAGAACCACGTCTTCCTGGCCGGCACTTCCCAGGTCGCGCCCCGTTTCCCTTTGGCATCGAAAACCTGGATACGGTCGCGCAGCCCGGCGTAAACCGTGCCGTCCGGCGCGACGGCCACGCATTCGACCGCGGCGCCAAGCTCGAGGCGGCTGACACTCCCGTCCGGTCCGTGGCGGATGATCTGCTGGCCCGCCGCGACATGCAGCCCATCACCGGGACCGAATGCCATCCGGCGCGCGTCGCTGGCCGTCCCGGCCCGCCGGCTGACTTCTTCCCAGCCAATCAGCTTCGGATCCGTTTTGCTGAAACGGCTGACGTCGTAGGCAAAGGGGTTCTTCTCCGCGGCCCGCAGTGGGCCACTGGCCAAGGCGGCGGCCCCGGCGACCACCGAGCCTTGCGCCAGCGTCTCCACGAACTGGCGGCGCGACCACGTTTGTCCATTCGAAGCGGGTCGTTTTTTCATGTGGCACCTCGTGCGGTGATCGCCGCCTCTTTGGTCGCCTGGGCCTGGCTCTCGTCACACCCGGCAAATTGCGAACATCCGTCGCAGAAAGGTTGGCGCGTGCAGGACACTCCGCGGCGGGCCACGGCGGAGGTGATCAAACCGGCGATTCCGGCTAACGCCGAATACCGCAGGGCGTCGCGCAGGAACTCGCGGCGTTGGGAGTGGGTGGTCTTGGGCGGCAGCATGGGGACTTGGGTGGCCGATTCAGAAAACGATATTCCGGCGACGGCGCTGCGCTGCATCCGTCATAGCTAAAACGCGCGTTGGGCAGAACCAAATACGTCTCCATTTCTTGGCAAAGTTCGGCCGTTTTTTGGCTAGGTCCGTGGCGGTTTTGGCGTCCGCATTCGTTTGTACGAAAGGCAGCCACGGGCCGTGTGGCTTTCCAGCCGCCGCCGATTTGAGTAACAGGGGTCTCCGCCCCGCCGTCCCGCCCATGCCCGCGGCTTCATTTCGCGGCCACGTCCAGACAAACGAGACGTGTTAGATCGCGCGCGATCAATCGTCCACCGGCGAGCGCCAGCGGTCCCCAGGATTCGCGACCCTTCAGGACCTGCGCCTTCGCCAGGGCGTTGTACTTCTCAGTCGATGCGTCCACCAGAGTGAGCACGCCGGAATCGTTCATCGCGTAGATCACGTTGCCCGCCACCAGGAAAGGCCCGAGCCCGAACTGGCCGGAGGGTCCGCTCGACCAGATCACTTTTCCCGCCAGATCCAGGCAGACCAAATGCCCATTGGGCCGGATCCCATAAATGTGGCCATCGTGGAACACGGGGGAATGCTGCGTCGCGCCGAATGTCTCGGGGGGCAGACGGAAGAGTGTTTTCGCCGTGCTCGCGCCGTCGTGTTCACTGAGTTGCAGCATCAGGCTGCCCGCATTGTAGCCACCCGAAAGGAAGATTTTACCTTCCGGCAGAACGAGTGGCGACGGCACCGTGGCGATGCTGATCTTCCACTCCGTCGTATCCCAAAGAATCCGGCCGTCCCGCGCGGAGACACCGACCGCACCGCCACTGCCGCAGTACACGTACATCCGCTGGCCCCCAAAATCCATCGGCATGACCGACGAGTGCGTCATCTTCCAGCCGCGTGGGTTGGGCGTTTTCCAGAGCGTTTTTCCGGTCGATATTTCCACTGCGACCAACAGCGCATCGGGGCCGCCCGGAGCGAGAATCACCGACGTGCCGTCGATCAGCGGACACTGACCCGCGTACCAGGCCGGAATTGCCGTGCCGAATTCGTGAACCAAGTTGAGCCCCCAACCCAGTTCGCCGCTCTCCGTGTCGACGGCGACGACGTTGCACTTCGGATCCATGGCGACGACAAAGCGTTCGGTGACTGCCGGGACGGTGCGCGACATCCCGTGATTTCGTTTCACCGTCAACGCATACGCATAGCGCCAAATCTCCCGGCCGTCCGCGAGTGAGATGCACCGCAGCGCGCTCTGGCGTTTGGCCTGGTCGTAATCCATCAAGAAAACGCGTCCGTTGAAGACCGCGGGTCCCGCATAACCCTCGCCGACGTCCAGCGACCAGAGTTCACGCAACCCCGAGGAATCCCAACTTCGGGCGAGGCCCGCCGTTTCGGTGCTGGTTCCGCTGCGGTTTGCTCCCAGAAAACCGGGCCAGGAGCCGGGGAGGGAAACGGGCTGGCCTTCACCCGCGATCCGCTGGCCGGCGAGCACCGGGTTCATGACGGCCGCGAGATCCACGCCAGGCGGATGATCGGTGCCGGGCACGCGCCGCTGGAGTTCATCGCCCGGCTGGCGGAACAGCCAGGCGACCAGCGCGACCGCCGCGACGCCCGCGGTGAACGCGGGGAGAAGACGGTTGAGGTGATGAGTGACGGTGGTCACGGCGGTGTGGCCATTACCGGCCGGAGGATTCACAGTATTCAATGCGAAAGCAGGTGAGACGGTGGTACAGAGCAAATCCTTCTGCACGGTATAAACAGGTTCGAGAGTGAGGCGCCAACGAGGCTGCGGGATGCGTGGGTAGGGCCGTTCCGAAGTAGCGCCGGGTGTGCGAACGGCGCAAACCGGACAAAAGAGTTTAAATCGTCAAGGAGGCTAAACATGAAAAACACCCGGCGG
>JBBRCR010000267.1:0-11562 GCA_038204695.1 Opitutales bacterium
GCACCGGAGCGGCGGCTTTCCTGCCGCCGAAGTACGTTCGGTCGACCGGTCTCGGGCGACTGGAAAGTCGCCCTTCCGGTCAACCGCGCCCTTGGCGCGACGCCATACGCGATGGCGAATTTGTGGGCAAAGGGCAGCCCTTGGCGGAGTCGAGCTTGGTCATCATTTCCATCTTCCCATGCTGCATTCCCTCCTTGTGCGGGGATCCTGAATGGGTGGGGGCACCGGCGCTCGGTGAAGAATGCGCGGCGCCGGAACCGGCGCCATGCTGGGTGTCGCGGCCCGTGGCGGTGTGGCCGAGCATGCCCTTCATCTTTTCGATTTCCTTCTCTGGCTTCGAAAGCAGGAAATTCCTCAATGGTGCGGCGCCTGGCAGCCCGTGATGCCGAGGAGGATTGCGACCACCGCGAAGGAGAGCACAGAGGGTTGCAGCCATTTCGAATGAGCGAGTGTGAGCAAGGAAGCCGTGAGTTTGTTTTTTGTTTTCATAGGATTCCAAAGCGCGGAGCCATTTTTAGATTCGGGCGGATTTAGAACCAGGTCCGCAGCCCGAATACCACGGACGTAGTTGAAGTTTCGTTACCGGCTCCGCGCGCCAAACCCGCGGTCCCACCGAGCAGGCGACGCCACGTGACGCCCAGGTAGGGCGAGAATTGTCGGCGGATGTCGTAGCGCAGGCGCAGGCCGACTTCGAGGTCGTTGAACCCAGCGGCGACGTTGCGTTTGTTGTCGTCTTGGAACGCGGCGTTCACATCGATTCGCGGCTGAAGGACAAGCCGCTGCGTGATCAGGAGTTCGTAGCTTGAAGTGAAACGAAACGAGATCTTGCCTTTTTCGCTCAGGAAAAGCGTCGGCTCAACCTCGAACCAGTAGGGCGCGAGCCCTTCGAGACCGACGACGAAATAGCCGGTCGTGTCACGCGTGCGTCCGCTGTATTGCCGGTCCACGCGCACGCCGGTCTGGAAATCCCAAAACGGACTGAAGAGCCGGCTGTAGAGCGCCTGCACCTCGATCTCGCCCGTCTTGGCGTCCTTCGTTTCCTGCTCGCCCTCCACCTTCCACCACAACCGCTGATAGTCACCTCCGACCCAACCCTGCGCATCGACGACTGCCGCATCCGTTTCATCGCCAGTGCGGAACTCCGCTTTTTCAAACAACGTGAACGAATTGATCATGCGGTCATGCACCGCCGGCTCCCAGCCGGATGGCAGTGGTTTGCCGAGACCGTTTCCGAGACCTGCGCTGTGGCCCGCGTGCCCGGAGTCGGCGGCGGACGTGTTACTGAGCGAGCCGAGAACAAACGCGAACGACACGGCGAGCGGGAGAAAAATTTTGGTGTTCATGGCGATCATTTCTCAGGCGACGCGGAACACGCGGAACATGCCTGCTTCCATGTGATATTGGAGATGGCAGTGGAACGCCCAGTCGCCGCGCGCATCCGCCGTTACGAGCACCGAGATTTTTTCGCCCGGCTTCACCGTGACCGTATGCTTCAGCGGCAAAAGTCCGTCCGCCCCGTTTTCCAGTTCCATGAACATGCCGTGCAAATGCAGCGGGTGCTCCATCATGGTGTGGTTGATAAATGTAATCCGCACGCGCTCGCCGAAGCGCAGCGCAATGGGCTCGGACTCCGAAAACTTCTTGCCCTCGAAACCCCAGATGAAGCGCTCCATGTTGCCGGTGACATTCATGACGATCTCCCTTTCGACGGCAGGCATGGGCCGCGCATCGAGCCCGATCAAGTCGCGGTAAACCATGACGCGGCGGCCATCTTCGCCGAGGCCCGTGCCCGGCTCGTGCGCCCGGCTCATCGGCGACATCGCCATCATACTGTTGCCCGGACCAAATTCGTTCTTCATCGCACCCATGCTGCCGGAGCCACCGCTCATACCCGGCATACCTTCATGGCCGCTTGGCGCGGCGGGAGCGGAACTCTGGCTCTTCATCCCTGGCATACCCGCCATTCCAGCATGCCCTTCGTGAGCTGACATTTTCGCCGGCGGCGCTGCGCTCGACGGCGCTGCCGCCGCCGAACCCTTCGCCCCATGGTCCATCCCGGCCATCCCACCTTGCGCGGACGCCGCCGGTTTGGCGCCCATCATCGCCGAGTGATCGGCGGCACTCATCCCGCCCATTTCCATTTTCCCCATCCCTGCTTTGCCACCTTCCATTTTTCCCATCGCAGAGTCGTTCATCGCCATGTCGGCCATGCCCATGTCGGCCATCGTGCGCAGCGGCCGCACTCGCTGCTCCGGGATTTGCGGAATCATGCCTTCGCGCGGCGCGAGCGAGCCGAGCGCATAGCCGCTGCGATCGGTCGCCTCGGCGAAGAGCGCATAAGCGCGATCCTCGGTCGGCTCGACAATCACGTCGTATGTCTCCGCGGCGCCCATCCGGAACTCTTCCACCTCGACGGGCTTCACATTTTGTCCGTCGGCCTGGACCACGGTCATTTTAAGGCCGGGAATTCGCACGTCGAAATGCGTGGACGCGGCGGAATTGATGATGCGTAGCCGCACGCGTTCGCCTTGGCGAAAAATTCCCGTCCAAGGCGTCGCCGACGAACGACCGTTCAGCAGAAAGGTGAGATACTTTCCGGTTAAGTCCGCGATGTCCGTCGGGTCCATCCGCATTTTGCCCCACATCGCGCGCTCCGACCACGTCTGCTTCAGGCCTTTCTTCGACACATCTTCGAAGAAATCTCCGAGCGTGCGCTGCTGCATGTTGCTGACGTTGCTCTGCTTTTTCAGCTTCGCGAGCAGCCGGTCGGGATTCGCGAACGTCCAGTCGGAGAGCACCACCACGTGCTCTCTGGCATAGCTGAATGGATCCGGTTCGGCGGGATCGACGATGAACGGACCGTAGAGCCCGAGCTGCTCCTGCATCCCAGAATGGCTGTGATACCAATACGTGCCGTATTGCTTGAGCGGAAACCGATAGACGAAGGTTTCTCCCGGATCGATCCCCTTGAACGTCACGCCCGGCACGCCGTCCATATCGTTCGGCAGGAGGATGCCGTGCCAATGAATCGAGGTGCGCTCCTTCAGTCGGTTCGTGACGCGTAATTCGGCCTCCTGTCCCTGTCGGAAGCGCAGCAACGGGGCGGGCAGCGACCCGTTCACCGTGACGGCTTGGCCGACCCGGTCGCCGATGCGGAAATCCATTTTGTCGATCGCCAAATCCACGATGGTGGCATTTCCCGAAGGCGCCGACGCGGACGTTGGCGCCGCAGACGCAGCGGTCGGGGTGTGACCCGCGTGCGGCGTCTGCGCGTAAGCCGGAGCAAATCGAGACAACCCAACGAAGAGGCCAGTGGCACCCGCCACGCGCAAAAACTCGCGGCGCGTATGAGGATTATCTGAAACTTCAGAGGAGAAGTCCGAGCGGTCGGCGAGAGGCATGGACGGAAATCGGGGACGGAGGTGAAGGTCATTCCGCAACTGACTGCGCACAGAAAACTTGCGCGCGACCACGAGCGGTTCCCATGCCTGACAGCGCTGAAGGACGGTGGTTCATTACAGAGCACGAGACCGAAACTACCTCGCAGGAATACGTTTGATCCTTCGACCGCGCTAGAGTCGTTCGACGGTCACCGTAGTCGCGCCTTTCGGCACGTGTCTGACTTGGCAGGAAGCGAGAGGGAACGGGGCGATTTTATTCCAGACAAATGTTCTTATATCGCGCCCGCATGAGGCTCCCTGCCCGAGATTCCCGGTCGGTCGCCGCCCGCGTTCGGCGATCGGTTAAGGCGTCGGGCGGATAGCAATCGTCAAGAGAATATACCTATGAAATCACACAATAATCGATGGATGAGATGGAATTTCGCGGCGGGAGGGCTGACCGCAGCGCTCGTGCTCGCGGGCGGCATTGCCGCTCAGGCCCAGTCCCAGGATTCGCAGACGGGCAAGGATCGCATGATGCCGAAGTCGGATCACATGATGCCGAAGTCGGGCGCCATGAAGGGCATGTCGGGGAACGGCGATCACAATCAACTGATCGCCTCCTGGCCCGAGGACTCCAAGAAAGCCGCGATGGATATGACCAAGAAATACGGCCCGCCGCAGGAGGCGACCGCCACGATGTTGAAGTGGGAGAACAACGGTCCTTGGAAACGCACGGTCATCTATAGCACGCCGGTGCAGCACGATTTTCCGATGCCGCATAAGGACGTGATGCAGCAGTTCATCGATTACAAGGTTCCGCCAGAAAAGTTCGATGAGCTCGCGGAATACGACGGCAGCGTCGTGGCTGAGCGCACGAACGGCGAACTCTCGGCACGCTGCGACAAGGAAGCCGCTAATTTTCTGGCGCTCAATCTCGCGGACGAAGTGATCTCCGGCCAGCGCAGCCCGAAATCCGCGCGCGAGGAATACGTGAAGCAGATCATGGCGATGAAGGCAGGCCAACCCGCGCCGCTGACCGAGAAGCTGATGTTCGTCGCGATGACCGGCGACACCGCTGATCCCGACAAAGCGGTGAAGATGAAAAAGTAGTTTGCTGAAGCATGAGGGTGTATCGGGTCGGCGCTTTGAGAGCCGACCTTGCTGCGCCGCGGTTGGGTCAAGGGTCTGGCGGTTCCGAATTCAATTCGGCGGTTAGGAAACCACCGCTCGTCTCCGGGTCCGAGCGGCCGGCACTCCCGCCGGCTCGCGGGGCCGTCGAAAACGAACGAAAACCAAAACAAAAACGAACGCGTGGGTGACGACGATCCGTTTGCGCTGACAGGGACCTCGTGACCGACACATGAAGTCGTTTCCCCAAATCCTCGCCGTGCACGGTCGCGAGTTGAACCGCGTTCCACCGCGCGTCCTCCAGCTCAATGTCGGTAAGCGCTGCAATCTCGCCTGTGTGCATTGTCACGTGAATGCCGGACCGGGGCGCAAGGAACTCATGACCCGCGAGACCGTGGATCGCGTTCTCGCCTGGCAACGGCGCGCGCGACTGCCCGTCGTCGATCTCACCGGCGGCGCGCCGGAAATGATTCCCGATTTCGTTTACCTCGTCTCGCAGCTGCGCAAGATCGCCCCCGCTGCCCGGATCATCGATCGCTGCAATCTCACGATTCTGCTCGAGCAGGGTTACGAGGATCTCGCCGAGTTCCTCGCGGCGTATCGGATCGAGGTCGTGGCATCGCTGCCGTGCTACACCGCCGAGAACGTCAACGCCCAGCGCGGCGACGGAGTGTTCGACGCGAGCATTCGCGCTTTGCAGCGATTGAATGCGCTCGGTTACGGTCTCGATCCGGAGCTGCCGCTCCACCTCGTCTACAATCCCGGCGGCGCCTTTCTGCCGGGCCCGCAGCATGAACTCGAGGCCGACTACAAGCGGGAGCTGAAACAACATTTCGGAATCGTCTTCAACCAGCTCTTCGCGCTCGCGAATCTTCCCATCGCCCGTTTCGCCTCGTGGCTTCGACACAACGGTCGCTACGAGAGTTATCTCGAGTTGCTCGCGAATGCCTTCAGTCCCGCGACGGTCGAGGGGTTGATGTGCCGCGAAACCATCAACGTAAGCTGGCAGGGAGAGGTCTTTGACTGCGACTTCAACCAGATGCTCGGTCTCCGCGCCGGCGTGGGTGGCGGGGAGAATGTCTTCCTTTGGGACCTCGATCCCGCCGCCCTGACGGACGGGCCAATCCGCACAGGCGAGCATTGTTTCGGCTGCACCGCCGGCGCGGGTTCGAGCTGCGGAGGTGCGATCGAGGCGCCCGCTGCGGTGAAATTCGCCTAGTCAGCGACGGTTGAAACGCGCAACGCCACGATGACTTCCGCAGTGACCATTCCCTCCGTTTCCCCGTCAGACCGCGTGCTCGTTTTCCTAAAGGCGCCGCGTGAGGGCACGGTGAAGACCCGGCTCGCGCGGGACCTCGGCGACGCCGAGGCGACGCGAATCTATCGCGCCCTGGTCGAGCGACAACTCGCCGCCCTGCCGGCCGGGCGATCCGTGGAAATCGTCTTCTCCCCCGACGATACGGAAGTGGAGATGCGCCGCTGGCTCGGCGACGCCTACGACTACCGGCCGCAGGGCGACGCCGATCTCGGTGCGCGGTTGACGCGCGCGTTTGCGGCGGCATTCGCGGGGGGCGCGCGCCGCGTCATCGCGATCGGCGGCGATTGCCCCGACCTGGATGTGGCGTGTCTCGCTTCCGCGCGCGACGCGCTCGCGCGAAGCGATGTCGTCCTGGGCCCGGCCGCAGATGGCGGCTATTATCTCATTGGGCTGCGGAAAATGGCGCCGGAGGTTTTCGCCAGGATTTCCTGGAGTTCCGAGACGGTGCTCGCGACGACGCTTCAGCGGTGCGCCGAGGCCGGACTTGCGACCGCGCAGTTGGAGGAAAAGGAAGACATCGACGACCTCGCCGGCTGGCGGCGCTGCGAAGCCCGTGGGGGCGTAGTCTCGACGCCGACACCAAATCGCGCCGTTCGCCCGGCGCTCGCCCTCGTGATTCCGGCTTTGCATGAGGCGGCGCATATTCGCGAAACGGTGGCCCAGGCGCGCGCTCAGTTTCCTGGCGCTCCGGTCTTTGTGGTCGATGGCGGCAGCCGTGACGGGACCGTCGCACTGGCGCGAGCCGCAGGCGCCGAGATCGTCGAATCAGTGCGGGGACGCGGGCTGCAATGCCGCGCTGGCGCTGCGGCAGCTGCCGCCACCGGCGCCATGTGGCTGCTCTTCCTGCATGCGGACACGAGGCTGCCCGGCGATGCCGGCGAGGTCGTCGCGCGCTTCATCGCCCGTCCGGAGGCTAACGCCGCCACCTTCCGGCTGAGCTTCGATGCGAGCGATCGGTTTCTGCGCGCGTGCGCGTGGTTCACGCGTTTCGATTCGGTTTTCACCCGCTTTGGCGATCAGGGCATTCTGATCCGCCGCTCGTGCTACGAGGCGCTCGGCGGTTTCCCCGCGTATCCGCTCTTCGAGGACGTGGAATTGCTCCGGCGCGTTCGGAGAAAAACGAAACTCCATTCGCTGCCAGCGGCCGTGACAACCTCAGCGCGACGTTTCGAGCGCCGGGGCGTTTTTCGTCAGCAATGGCTGAATGCCCGCCTCCTGTTGCGCTATCTGGGCGGCACATCGCCCGAAACGCTCGCCGCGATCTACCGACCCGACCCCGCGGCGCTGTTTCCGAAGGCGGCCGAACGCACGTCCGGTCCCGCACCGGCGCGCACGTCGCCGCGCTCCGCCTTATGAAGCCCAACGACACCAACGGCAAACTCCCCCTCGCGCAGCGTCCTTTCCGGGTGCTGCTGCTGGCAGGCTCCGACCGGCGGCAATACAACTGCCCGGGCGTCGATTCGAAGGCGCGCACGCTCATGTTGCGGATGGCCGAACGGTTGCCGCCGGAATGGGAAATTGACGTCGAGGATCTGGGCAACGTTTTCGGCCGGGCTCGTATCCAGAGTTGCAATGCGTGCGTCTCGACCGCGATGGCGCTGTGCGTCTGGCCGTGCAATTGCTACGAGGCGAAAAATAAGCGCGAAGCCGATCTGCTCTGGGACCTCGATCTCTACGCGCGGCTCGATCTCGCCGACGCCTGGGCGACCGTAGGCCCGGTCAACTGGTATGGCCTGACGAGCAATCTGAAGCTGCTGTTCGACCGGCTCGTCTGCATGAACGGCGGCAATCCGCGCGAGGATTTGATCAAGCACAAGGACCCCGAGCTGGCGATGAAGCTGGAGCGAAAGGCGGAGTGGAAGAAACTCAGTCTGAATCATCTCGAGGGACGCACCGCGGGGTTTTTCTGTTACGGCGATGGAGGTGGGGACGAGCTGGATGCCGAGGGGCGACCGAAAATTCTCCGGCACAAAGAGTGGTTCGACCCCAAGGGCGAACCGTTCACGGACATGCGCGACAGCTACGCTCCGCTCGTCTGGCAGTGCCGCTACGGCGGTGTGGAGGTGCCGGATGATTTGTGGCGCTACTGCGAATTTGGCCGCGGCAAAAGCTACAGCGAGAATCAGGCGGAGAACCTTCCCGAGCGGGCCGACGTGCTCGCCCATTTCGATTCTTGGACGGATCAGTTCGCCGCGCACGTGCGAGCGAAGGGGAAGGTTCCACCTGGCCGCTATCGCGCCTACGGCTACAAGCCCCCCGGGCATTTTCTGCGCGACGTCCAACTCGGATGGCGCGATGTCCGGATGCGCGTCGGCCTTCCGCGCGGTGAGTCTTCCCCTGAGAAACAACAGGCGGCCGGACTGAATGACGACGCCACGCTGCACCCGAAGCGCAGCACGCGGGAACAGGCGCAGCGGAAATAGCCATGCCGACTTATCCGATTCTCGACCGGATCGGCGCGCCGCTGCTGGGCGCACTCGTTCTTCTCCTGCTCGCAGCGGAGCGATGCTGGCCGCTGCGCGCGCGGGTCGACCGCTGGCTTCGGCGCGTTCTTACCAATCTCCTGGTCGCCGCGCCGTCGTTTCTGATCCTGCGCCTGCTATTGATTCCCGCCGTGGTCGCGGTGGCCTCGTGGGCGGAAGCGCGCGAACTGGGCCTGCTTCGCGTGGTGGAGATGCCGGTCTTCCTCGCCACGATTCTCGCGGTCCTGCTGTTGGACTACGCGATGTATTTCTGGCACTGGCTCAATCACCGCGTGCCATTTCTGTGGCGCTTCCACCACGTCCATCACACCGACCTCGATCTGGATGTTTCCACCGCGTTTCGTTTCCATTTCGGCGAAATGCTGCTCAGCGTGGTCGTTCGCGCGATCCAGGTGGTCGCGGTGGGCGCGAGTCCCGCGGCGGCCCTGATCTACGAGATCGTGCTCGAAGCCTCGACCGAGTTTCACCACAGCAACCTGCGACTGCCGGTGAAGCTCGAGCGCGTGCTGAATTGGCTCATCGTAACGCCGCGCGCGCATGGCATCCATCATTCGATCGTGGCCCGCGAAACCAACAGCAACTTCTCAAACTTCCTGCTGCTTTGGGACCGGCTGCATCGCACGGTGCGACTGGATGTGCCGCAGGAGAAAATCGTCGTTGGTGTGCCCGCTTATCGCGATGCGTCCGAGTTGAATGTTGTTTCGTTGCTCATGATGCCTTTTCGGCGACAGCGCGCGCAAGCCGACGAAAAAGTGGCCGCCCAGAATCGCCAGCGACATCCGACAGACGGAGTGTGATCGGCGCATCAATAGCGTTTCCCGCCTACAGGTTTTTCGAAATCCGGTGTTCCGCTTGTTCACCCAATCCGTTTTAGGTGCAAAAATTTCGACCAACCGCCACGTGGTCGGTTGGCCTCCGAAAGGCGGAAAAAATCCAGCCTTACAACCGTTCGACGGTCACCGTAGTCGCGCCTTTCGCGGGGCCACGCTCGTAGGCGACCAGCACGCCTTTTCCGCCCGGCAGCGCCACGATCGACGGGAACCGCGCGTCGCTTGCCTGCTTCACCGGCTCGGAGCCGTGCAGGCTGGCGAGGGACACCAAGTCGGCTCCTTGTTGCCAAATGACCATCGGCGGTGCGTTGCCGGTGTGAACCGCGACGGGTTGTTTGCCTTTGCCGAGATTCATCTCGGCGCCCTCACCGCGGCTGATGAATACCTCGCCATTGCGCTGCCACACCGCGCCGAACTGGCCACCGCCGAGCGCCAAAATCCGACCACCGTCCATCGGGCAGCCGGCAATTTTCCAAGTGCCTTCGCCGAGTTTGCGCGCCGCAGAAAACTGAGCCGCTCCTTTCGCCCGCGTCGTGAGCCACATGTCGCGCGAACCTTCGATGGAGTTGCGCCACATGACGGCGAGATTGCCGTCGGCATCGAAGAGCGCGCTTGGATGACAGCACTCGCAGATGGATTTATCGGGCGAGCGATAGACCTGCTCGTTCTTCGCCCAGGAGCGACTGCCGTCTTTCGAAGCGGCGCCCCACAACTCCATCTTGCCGTTGCGCAGATCGAGCCACGTGACGAACAACTGGCCATCCGCGGCGCCGGCAAGGTCGTGCAATCCCTCACGCGCGCTGGTGGGCACTTCGTTGATCGTGGCCGGCTCGCTCCAGGTTTTGCCGCCATCGGTCGAGGTGAACGCGAGCAGTTCGTGGGCGATGATGGTCACCGTAATCCGATCACCCTGAGCGGCGATCCGCGGCCCGCGCCGCATTCCGAGCATCAGCTTCGGCACGCTCGCAACCTTGCTCGGTTGGGAAAACGTCGCGCCTCCATCCTTCGATGAAACGACAAACACATCGCCGGACCGACCTTGTGGCCGATGGCCTTCATGCTTCTGACCGTCGGCTTTGGCCGGCGGCGCGTCGCCGGCCTGGCCATACACCATCCACACGCGGCCATCCGAGCCGATGGTGAGTTGCGGCTGCGCGGCATTGGCAATCTCAGTGCGGAAAGCGGGATTCTGCGCAAAGCAGACACCGCCGAGCGCGACGGTAATGGCGAAAGCTGAGAAGAAACGGAATTCGTTCATGAAATCCTCTTCACCCCGAGGTCTGCCACGCCGGGCGTTCCGGCAGCGGATAGGGCGAAACTTCGATCGCTATGAAAGTATTGGTTCCTCGCCGTTTCCAGTGAGCACAGAAGATTGAACAGAAGGTAACGAAGGGTGCGTTCGCCTAACGCGCACGCAGCGGGGGCGGGCGATATCCGGAGACACCGGAAAAATCGAAAGCAACGCCCGGTTTGCTCTCTTGAAACGCCCGGAGCGCCTGCGCGAATTCCACCAGTTTGTTCGCCCCGCTGGGTTTCGTCACATAGGCCGTGACGTTCAAGCTGTAGGCGTGCTCGATGTCTTTCTCCTGGCTCGACGAGGTAAAGACCAAGACGGGTAGATCGGCAAACACAGGTTGTTTCCTAATCCAGGCCAGCACCTCCAGCCCCGACAGAAACGGCATGTTGATATCCAGGAGCACCAGCGAAGGCACGGGGCATTTCCCCGGATCTCTTTCGCTGGCGCTCAAATAGTCCAGCGCCTGCTGGCCATCGTAGACAACTTTCACGCCTGGTAGATTCGCCTTCTGAAAGGCGCGCTGAAGCAGGAAGACGTCGTTGTCGTCGTCTTCGGCGTAGAGGACCGGGCCGGTCGTTGGAACGTTCACTCCCATGATGCTCCGTTCAGTTCGAGGTGAAAGGTGCTGCCTTTCCCCAGTTCAGACTCAACCAAAATCGCGCCACCCATTCGTTCGGCCGCCCGGCGCACCACGGCCAGGCCGATGCCGGTGCCTTCGTAGTCGCGAGACAACCGATTAAAAATTCCGAAGATCTTCCCGTGCATTTCAGGATTGATGCCGATCCCATTGTCCTGAATCGACACCCGCACCCGTTTGTCACGGGTGACCGCCGAGATTTTCACGTGCGGCACGACCCCCGGCGGCACAAACTTCACGGCGTTCCCCACGAGATTGGAAAGGCACTGGGTCAGCGCCGCGACATTTCCTCGCACGCGCGGCAACGCAGGGCCAATTCACGAAGCTTTGGCGAAACTCGGGGAAACGGCGGTGAGAGTGAAGATGGCACGGCGGTCGTGATCTGCGGCCATGAAAGTGGTGAAGTCGGTGGTGGTTTTGTGCTGGGGTTTGGGCTGACAGGAGCGCCAGTGGGCAAACAGACTATTGGCGATGCGGGTAAACAGG
>JBBRCR010000268.1:0-11538 GCA_038204695.1 Opitutales bacterium
CGGCGCGCGCCACGGCGCGGCCCTAAAAAATCGTCGCGAAACGGCACGAAGTGCATCGATATCGGCATCCTTGGGCGGAGCTCACCTTCCGACCCGCATCGATGTGCCATGTTCGTATGCCCCCAGGTCGGGGCCGCGGCCCACGAAGTCCAGGCTCACCGGCTCCCCCATGTTCCAGGCGATGTCCCGGTCAATCACAAGCACCCTGGCGCTGTAGTCGACTCCCACCACGGCAACCCGATGAATTCCGACCCGGATCACATCTCCCGCCATCAGGCCGTGGCCGTCAGTGAAATAGAGTGCATCCTGCACTGGAAGTCTCCGGCCCCGATCCGCTGCGGTGGTGAGAGTAAGTGCCCGTCCCTGATCAATCACCGGGCTGCGCACACTTAGCTGGAAGTTGCCGGCCGCGGGTTCGATAAATGCTGGATCCAGTTCGACGTTTTCAAAGGCCGCGGCTGGAAACTGCCGCTGAAAATCGGCGATCGAGTAGCCGCTCTTGGCTCGCTCCAGCCAGAAAATCTTCGCCCCCGTCCCCTCACCATGGATGGCGTTTCGAACGATCTGCCCGTGCATGGGCGCGGCATTCCATTCGAACGAGATTTGGATCGACGGCGGATAAAGCTTATCCACGCCGCTCTCGTTCCGGTAAAACAGGTTATTGACGACGAGGTTGTCTCCGTAGCCCACGTCATCGTAGCCGGCGATCTTCGGATTCACCAGGTTGGTCGAAAACACCATGGCGCGGTCGTTGTTCGCGATCGGCTCGGCCGCTTCGATTCCGCTGCGCCGGTTTTGATCGATCTGCGCGGTCACAAATGCCGTGCCACCACATTCCGCCACGACATTGTGGATAAACCGATTGTGTTCGTTGTGCCAGGCCTCCGGCCCCTTGACCTTCCCCAGATAGTTGGCCCACCCCATGGCCATCCGTTCATGCCGGAAGACATTTCTCCGGATGATGGAGCGGTTGCCGGCGTATTGGATGCCCTTGCACGGGGTGAATCCGAAATGGTTGTTCTCGATCACGTTGAACTCCGAAAGCGCGAAAGGTTCGTGCCGCTGGCTTTCCACCTCCATGCAGCGCCAGCGCCGGTTGACCAAGGTGTTGTGACGGATCACCGACCGCTTGACCCCCAGCAGCACCAGTCCCGTGTGGGAGGCGTCGCCAAAAAAATTGCCCGCGACCAGGTGACCGGAGCCGCCATCGATGCTCAACAAGTCCGTTCCATTGCGAAATGAGTTGTCCACAATCCGCAGCCCGTCGCCGGCGTGGTCAAAGCGGCAGTTGTTCCAGCCCGCGCCATCCTGGAAGTCGCAATTCGCCACCGTAATGTGCGCGGCCCGGATGCCCACGATCCACCGCTTCACGTCCACGACCTTGATGCCGTCAATGACGATGTGGGCGCGGTCGGTGAGATATATCGCCACCGGTCCGTTCGCCGCGGCCAATGGCTCCATCCGGCTGAAGATCGCTCCGTGCCGGTTCGCCGCCCGGTAGATGATCGGCGCACCCGAGGTGCCTGACTGCGCCGGGGCGATGGGTGCGCCCGCATACCGGCCGTTCAACAGGATCGCGGTGTCGCCCGGCTGCAATGTCACATTCGCCCAAGCCAGGGACCAGGGGGCACTCTCGGTGCCCGGATTTCCCTCCGTCCCCTCGACTGCGACAAAATAGTCAGCCGCAGCCAGCCGCAATCCACACGCAAGAATTGCCAGGCTCGCCTGCATTCGAGCCGCCCGACGCCATCCCGACGCCGCCCTGGCAGTCGGACAGACGCAGAGAGCGACGTGGGTTCGAAAAATGCAGGCCAACGAGCGCAGGGCGGAACTCATGCCGGGTCGCTCTCAGAACGAGAACGTGTTGGTCAGATACCAGCGACGCTCGGGAGCCAGACGGACCGTGGAGGTCTCACCCCACGGCTGCACGCCGATCGCGATCGGGGTCGTGTCGGCGATGAGGTTGCGCACATTGAACTGTACCTTCCACTTGATCCGATTCTTCCAGATTTCGCGCCCGTAGCTCACCCACGCATCGACGTTGGTCTCGGGCGGCGCGTAATAGGGATGCGCGATGTCGATGGCCACGCTCGTATCGGCATTGCGGCGCGTCGGGTAACCGATGCCGAGCTTGTCCTGCCAGCGCACCGCCCCGCCGATGCCCCAGCCCTTCAACCTGGCGCCCAGGATCGAGTCGCGGCCGAAGCTATAGTTGGTCACGAGATTGGCGCGCCACTTGCGCTGTTCGGCGCTGGCCGAGCCTTCCGTGGCGGTCGCCGTGGCGAAGGGCACCATCACGTTGGCGTTAATCCACTCGCCCAACGTCGCGAACGTCACCGGATCGCCGGGTTGCCATCCCAGAGGGTAATTCTGCCGCGGACGATCGCTCAGCTTTTCCCAAGTCGGCTTCATCAGCGCGATATAATGTTTCAGAAAGGGCAGGGAGTTGCTCTGCACCGTCTCCTGCTTCGCGACGTTCGCCAGGATGCGCCAGTTGCTCGTGGGATTGTATACGACCTCGATCTCCATGCCTTTCGCGGTGTAGTCGGTCGTATCGCCGGTGCCCGGCGCCAGGGGCAGCCGGGAGACCGCCAGGGTCGGCGCCGCGCCGGTCACCTGCCAGTCATACAGTTGCCGGAAGTTGGCCGGAAGCGCGCTGAAAAGCGTCTCGATGTCGGCATTGCGCCTCGCCACGAGGTGCGGATTGATGTTCCCCTCCACCGCCCAGACATCGGCCATCTGGAGCGTGCCGTTGTTGATGGCGGCGCCAAAAACGCTCGGGGTGAAGGTCTGACCCGTGACGCCGGTCTCAAACCGGTTCACCCGCAACCGGAGCTTGTCGTTGAAGGCCGAGCAACTGAAGCCGAACTCCTCGGTGTTCCCCTTCGGTGAGGGCTGCACCTCGTGAAAGGCGTTGATGCGGCCACCGAGCGGCGTGAAATTTTCCGACTTGTTGTAGAAGACGCTGACGTCCGTGCCCGCCGGCAGCTTGAGCAGCTTCCGCGGCCAATGCAGGACGACGCTATAGCTCTTGGTTTCCTTGGCCACGTTGGGCGGGGGAGTGCTTGGAAAAGAGAAATCATCGAAGCCGAAATGCACCTTGCCGGGATCGTTCGAGTCGGCGGGATTGCGAACGTAGTTGACGATCTCCCGGACGAAGTAGTCCTCGTCGCGGCGCCAGCCGAAGAGGGTGACAAGGTGGTCCTGCAGCCAATAGCTTTGCAGCATGGCCGCCTGCGACTTGATCACCTCGCGCTGCGCGTTGCCACCGCCGTTGATCTCAACCAACGAGGCGGGGGCGGAAACGAAGGCGCCTGGATCCGTGGCGTTGGCGGAGCGCAGAAAATAAGTGGCCGCCGGGAGCGGGCCCGCCTTGAGCTCGGGCACCTGGATCGGCTGAGGCTGGAGCGGGTTGTTGTTGCCGATGACGGACGGCCCCAGATACACCACCAGCGAGGGCCGGCGGGAAAACACATTGACGTTGGGCGTGACGGCCCGCGCCGCGTCTCCGTCGGTGGCGAGTCGGTGCCCATAGTTGATTGTCTCGACAGCGTATTCCTCGTAAAGCCCCGTGGCCGTGTGGCGGCCGAGCCACTTGGCCCACCCCGCGCCCAGATCCTTGAAGTCGTACTTGAGGTAGCCGGTGGCCCGCTTCGTCTCGCGCTCGCTGAAGACGTTGCTCCAGACGGTCTGCCCGTAGGTGGCATAGGGTCGCCCGTAATTGGGGTTGGGCTGGCCGGTCGCCAGCGTAACATTGGGATCGATACGGATGTGATTGGTGGATCCCGAGCCGAAGAACGCGTTCTTGCCGCGGCGGTCGGCCCGCTGCGTGTCATAGGCGAGTTCGATGCCGGCGCGGTCCCCCCAGGCGCGCTGCTCCAGCGCCACATTGAACGCATGGAAGCTGTCGCCCTGGCGCGAGGTCTGGTCGAGCAACCGGTTCTTGAAGTCGAACACGCTGAAATCCGTAAAGCCCTGCATCTTGAGGCCGGCGGGGACAAACCCGGGCAGTTGCCCGGCCGGCACATTCGCGGGCGTCCAGTAGAGCGCGGGAAGCTCGGCGATATTGAACGTGCCGAGGAACACGATCGAGTCGGCGGCGAGATCGCGATTCACCAGCGGGTGGAGAATCTGGTTCTTGGCGGCGTTGGCGGCGTTGGCCCCGGTGTTTGGCAACTGCGGGCGAAACACAGCCGAAGGCGCGCCGGCGGAGGGATTGGCATAGACCACCATGATCGAATCGAAGATCGCCGCCTCGCCCACCAACGGCCCGCGGAACTCCGCGCCGGCGTTTTGCGCCGCGGCGTTCGGATTGCGGGCGGGATCGTCGTAGTAGGTCCAGTCGAATCCCTGGCGGCCTCCAGCCTGCCACGGAGCGGAACTGTTGAACGGCAGGACGGTAATCGGGCGGTTCGCACGCGTGTGGCCCGATTCGAAGTTCGCGCGCAGCGAAGTCGACTTGTAGGGCTCGAAGCTCAGGGCGCCGTAGATGCGTTTCTTCTCCTCGAAGGCGGGCCGCTGGTTGAACTCTTCGCGGTCGCGCAGGGCGGCCAGGCGCACCGCGAGTTTCTTGTCGATCAACACGCGGTTGAAATCGACCGCACTGCGCAGGCTGTCGTTATTGCCGTAGCGCAACTCGACCTTGTTCCTGTTGCGATGGAGGTCGGGGCGGAGGAGCGCGGTGTCGACCACGCCGGCCGGGCTGCCCACCCCGAAGAGGATGGCGTTGGGCCCGCGATTCACCGTCGCCGTTTCGGTGTTGTAGCTGTCGAAAGCGATGCCGGTGGCGAAAAATCCCCGCGTGAAAGTCGGCGAGGCCAACCCCCGCGCGCGGCTCGTCCCCTGCGGATCGACCCGCGGCGTATCGCCGACGACCGCCTGGGCGTTGATGTCGTCGGTGGCGCCGGAGTAATTGCCCCCCGCCCCCGCCGTCTCCATGCCCGTGGCATAGATCAGCAAATCACTGGAGCTGGTGGCGCCGATGTCGTTGAGAAAATCCTTCGTGTAGATCGAAATCGAAGCGCCGAGATCCTTGAGCGGAGTGTTGAGCCGGGTCCCCGCCAGCGTCGAGGTGGCCTGGTAGCCGGTATCTTGGCTCGAGTTGACGACGAAGGGCGACAGCTCAACGACCTTGTCGGCGTCCGCGCCCGATGGATGGCCGCCCTTCGCTGCGTCGCTTTGCGCCGCCAGCGGATCCGAGGCGGCCAGAAGAGACAGCAGACCGGCGAGCAGGGCGAGGGGACGGGGGCGTTTCATGGTTGCGGCGTTGGCTCTCGGGTCAGTCATAAGATTCTTTTTTTTTTAGCGGAAGACGGTGCGTCGGCACTTGGCGGGCGGGACCCGTCCTGGCCGGGCGTGCTCGCGGCGCGCATAATCGTGATAACGCCGGTCTTTTCGTCCTGCTTTGCGATCAGCGCGGTGTGACTCAACATGCGGTCGAGCGCCTCGCGCGGAGTGAACTCGCCGACGACGGGTTGCGTGCGAATGTCCCGGCCCAATTCGGAGCTAATGAGGATCTCCACGCCGGATTGCAGCGCAAAGGTCTTGATGGCACGTGCCACAACGTCAGCCGGCAGATCAAATCTTTGCCTGGCCGCTTCCGCCGCCAAGGCGGGCCAGAGGACACCCCACACCCCCGCGACCACGCCCAGCCAGCGGAGCGATCGCAAAAGAAACTGCCAAATCATGAGGATTCCGGTTGGGGTGAAGTTTGCCCGGGCCAACCGCAGGGCGGATGACCTTGTCTATCTCAACGACGCTGGCCCGGGCGAAAACCTTTACAAAAAGATTTCCGCCGCCGCGCGAAGCTTACTTTGCGCTGTGCAAGCGAATCTCTCCGGCCCGACGCTCGGCCTGGAGCCCAAGACTTGATTCCAAGGCGCGCACGAAGCCTTCGACATTGTCGGCACGAAAGACGCCCGTGATTCGCCTCGCAGCCGCAGCGCTGTCCGCCACCTGAAGCTGGAGCCGATTGTGGCGATTAAACATCGCGATCGCATCCGCGACGCTCGTTTCCGAAAACTCCAACCGAGGCAGGCGCCACGCCAGCCGCTCAGCGAACTCGGCAGCCGGAACCGAAACCACGAGGGGCAGCGAACCGGCAGCTCCCAGCGATACCACGGCGCGCTGGCCGGCCTCGACGAGCGGCGCCGACGAGACCGCGGAGGGGCCCGGCGTCTGGCCGGTCGGCGGGTCGCGACGCACCGGCGGCACGGAGGGCGTGGAATGAACGCGCACCCGGCCCTCCGTCACCAGCACCTCAACCTCGGTCCGGCCCACCTCCACCGCGAAGGCCGTACCCACGGCGCTGATCTTGACGTTGCCGGTTTCCACGACGAACGGCCGCCGTGGGTTCTTTGTCACCGAAAAGTGCGCTTCGCCGCTCGCCAGCTTCACCACGCGATTCGCGTCGTCGAAAGCCACCGTGATTTCCGCGCCATGCCGAAGCTCGACGATCGAGCCATCGGGGAGCGTCTGGCGTTTCGGCTCGATCACCCGGGCGGTCGGGGCCGCGTCGGCCAGCGCCGACGGCGGACCGGAAGATGGGCGCAGCAGCCCCAAAAGCACAACGAGACCGGCGGCGGCAGCCAACGTCGTCGCCGCGCCGCCCGCCATCCAGCGGCGGCGCCGACGGCGGTCAAGGGCGTCCAGGGCGGCGCGCAATGATTCGACCTGGCCAGCCGCGGTCGGGCGATCAAGCGCCGTCCACACGGCCGCGATCTCCCGCACCGCGGCCGCGTGCCGCGGATCGGCGGCGCACCAGCGATCAAACTCGCTCTTTTCCCCGACACTCATGCCGCCGTCGCGCCGTGCGAGCCACGCCGCAGCTTGGGATTCGATGACATCGAAGCGCCTGCCTGGATTCCTCATGGCAAATTCCCGCGCGGACCAATGACCACGCCGCAGTTCCGCAGGTAACGGGTGCATTTCTCCATGCCCCGAAAGATCTGCACCTCCACCGTCGATTTGGAGATTCCGAGTCGTTGGGCGATCTCCTGATGCGACACCCGGTCAAGTTTGCGCAGAATCATGATTTCCCGGCAGCGCGCCGGCAGCGAATGGATCGCTTCGGCGAGCAGCGCGATTTCCTGGTGCGCGCTGGTGGCTTCGGCTGCATCCGCCTTATCCTCCAAGACGCTCAGCGAGCTCAGATCCATTACAACTTCATGCGCGGTGGTCCGCCGTTCCTTGCGGATCACGTCGACCGCGAAGCGCCGGGCGATCCCGAAAAGGAACGCGCGGGCGCATTGAATTGGATGCGCGGCACGGGCCCGCCAGAGGCGCAGGTACGACTCCTGCACGACGTCGTCCACATCGCGCACCGTCGGGAAGGACGCCTTCAGATAGGAGCGCAACGACGTCTCGTGCGGCTGCACCTCCTCCGCAAACCAGCGCGTTTGCTCGTCGCAGGAAGACCGCTCGGGAATGGTGGGAGGTAAACTCACGGTGATTCGAACCGGATGCGGCGTGAGGTGCGCCAAACGCGTCGAAGTTACAATCCGATTCTTCCAGCGCGCTGGGAACGGCAGGGCTCAACGCGCCAAGGCCCGTTATGGAAAAGATTAATCGATTCGTTATACTCGCGCAGACCGACCGTTTCACGGTCACGGAGCTGTGCGCGCAGTTTGGCATCAGCCGCCAAACTGGCTATAAACATCTGGCGCGGTACGCGCTGCAGGGAAGGGAGGGGCTGCAGCTGCGCAGCCATCGGCCGCACGCGTTTCCGCAACGAACGGATGAGGCGGTGGAGGCGTTGATCCTCGCCGAACGCCGGCTCCATCGGACGTGGGGACCCAAAAAATTGCATCGAGTGTTGCAAACCAAGCACGGGCTCGAATCGCCGCCGGCGCGCAGCACCAGCGGCGCCAATGTCCACCCTATGCCCGCAGTCCTTTTGTTCACTGTTGGTTTTCCGACATTTGCCGGCAGTTCCTAGCTTTTGGCCTGCACAGTTCCAGACACATTTCCGTCGCCATCAACAGTGCGAATTTCGAAGGAGTCGCTCAAGGTTCCATCAAGGGTGAAATAGAACGTTCCGATCGAAACCCGATCTATCGGCTTACCATTCTTGAAGACTTCGTAATAGGAGACCCAATTGTTGTCATTCGCAGCCGTCCAGTTCAGTTCGATTCCCGTTCTGGACATGTAGCTCGCGGCAAGCTTCCTGACGTTTGATGGTGCACCGGGCGCCACAGTGTCTTTGCCCATGCCTGGCCGGTTGCTTATGTTAAAAAATACCATTTCGCCTTCGTGCATCGGCGCGAGTTTGATGCCATTGGCCATCCAATAGTCGCCTGTATTGGTTGCTTCGGAGGTATTGGTCGCGAAAGACACGGTGTAGTTGCGTTTAGTATCGAGACCTTTTGGGAAAATCACGACGGTCCCATTCTTCATGGCATCGTATCTCCGGATGGTGATGTATCCCTTTGTACGGTCTTGGCTCATCTTTTGGAGAAAGTAAGTCGGGTCTGCATTCTGACTGACCGTCGGCCGATAGACCTTTACCCATTTCCCTACGACGTTCTGGGTCTTAAGGTAATGATAAAGCTCTATGTCCTTTCTGATCGCTTCCTTGTCCTCGAAGGCCATTTCCGCATTTGGCTCGTACATCAACACTGTCCAGGACTGCCGAAGGTTGCCACGGTTGTAAGTTTCATACGGCTTACCCCATCTCTGACTGTTGAAGAGAATATTGGAAAGTGAGGTTAGCTTGTCTGGAGGTACGAACAGCGTGGTCCAGTACCCGTCATAGTGGAGGACATTCCCATCCGAGCTTTGCTGTGCGTCGGAATATCGGGTTGCCTCGATGCTGATGGCCTCTCCGCCTGATGCGCAGCCGTATATGCCGGCCTCTGGATTTTCATCCCGGAACCGCTTTAACAACCCGTAGTAGTTTTCCGATTGCGCCAGCATGTCATTGTCATTTCCTTCGCTCCAGACGGGATTCCCATCCTGACGCCACATATGCGGGCCCCATTCCCGCTGCTTGGAGTTGAGAACATTGAGCTCCCACTCGATCACCTCAGGCAATGCCTGGTTCAAGCGGGCGCCGTATCCCGCGAATGGAACGGTGCCCAATCCGGGGCTGGGGCCCGGTTCTCCGACGCGCCATTCAGGATGCTCCAGGAGGACGCGTGATTTATAGTACGCGTTCCAGACAGGCAACCACATCCCCATTATCATTCCTTGCTTCCTTACATAGTCATTGACCTGCTTGAAGTTATTTTCTGGCACAACATTGTTCCAGTCGCCGGTGGCGTCCTGCCAGCCGAAACCGTAGAAGAACATATCTGCTCCTATGTACCTCATGTTGTCTATAGCATCAAACATGGATTCCCTTTGGGAACCCCATGGGCCTTTGGTGGCTCCCCAGAACCTGAAGTTGGCTTTGACCTTGGCGAAATATTCATCCTTGGTGTAGTCCCACTTGTACCTATATACGTAATCGAGGATCGTGTTGCCCATATCATCAAGATCCCCGGAAAATACCCCGGTCATGCTTTTGGGCGAGATTAGTGTCTGGTTTGGACGGACCTCAAGATCTGAAACGTAAGCGGTTCCATTCAGGGTGATATTCCCATTGCTGCACTCTACGTGGGATGTCCAGTGTCCCATGTAATCAAACGTCAGAAACACGCCGTCGTTGGCTGCCCTGTTTCTCAATGCATAAAATTGGTGCCAGACGGAAGCGCCTGTTTTGCGATTGGCAGGGTTTGCGTGAAATTTTCCATCAACGGAGACCGCCTCGGGCTTTTCGTACGAGTCGAAGACGCGTTTATAATCCGATGTTAACTTCACGGGTGTTAATATCTGGCTTCCTGTGAAGTTTCCACCGCCGGTCATATAATGAAAGTCCAGGTTGTTCACATCATCACTGAACCGTTGCTGGAACATGGCGGGAAAACTATATTTTGCCGCCTTCGGCGATGCGTTCGTGAAAACAGTCCATTCCTGAATCACACCGGTTTGTGGATAGATTACGTAGTTACGGCGTACATTTACCGCGTGGTTATGGAAGGATATGGCGAGGTGAATCTCTTTCTGCGGCATTAAGGAGGTTTCAAAGGTGTCATATATCCACCCCTCGCTCATGCCTGTATGATTGGCTTGGTCGACGGTTATTGAGAACTCCCCGGCCTGGGTGGCAGTTCCTCGCACATAATCGCGATCGGATAGTTTGTTCTTAAAGCTGTTCAGAAGGAATTGGCCTGCGGCGTTCAGCTGGACTTGTTTTTCCACCCGCGCGGTGCCCATGGTCCATGTATGGGTGCGTGAATCATAAGCCACATACCCGTCCCCCGAGGTAATTTGGGCCGGTGTTGACGGTGGTTGTTCCCGACCTTGAGTGGGAGCAATAAGTGTCAATGCGATGATGGCTAGACCTAAACTCTTGATTGGTTTCATAGCTCGTTTCGGTTCCGAGTTTTGCGATACTCTAAGGTAAATTGAGATAAAACCGGCATGCGTGATGCCGGTGAGCTCGCCGCGACCGGTTGGGGTTTTGCGGTGTCGCGTTGAAGGGCGCGACCAAGCAAGCACTCGCCGATGTCCCCGCACAAGCGCGCACCTACGAACATCGTTTCCTGGATATCGCGATCGGACGCAGCCGGGTGGTCGCTTGCAACCTCCGAGTCAAGTTGGGGATGTCGACCGGCAGCGGAGGGAAACGATGTTCGTAAGCGAACCCTTGTCCGGCAATTCCGGTGATGTTTGCCTGAAACAGTTTCGATCGTAATGGATGTCTCGCATAGCCGAATCGATGCCTCCGTCTGCACGCACGTCCCACGTACGAATGGTGACCCACGCTCCAAGCACTCGGGATTGACGCAGCGAAACCTTTCTGCCGGCAACTCCGTTCGGTGGATGCAAACGCGAAAAATAGCTTCCCTGGTTCTGCTCCTTGTCACTGGCGTTGTGACGATGGCCGTGCCGACGGTTCGCAGGCCATTTGGCGCGGAGGAGTGGGAGCAATCGACGGTTCCAATTCGTGCCGACGAGCCAGGTCGAACGCCGTTCTGGAATACGTTATGCCAATCGCTTCATTTTCGCTCCTGCCTTCGATTTCCGGAGCGTCGCCAGATTGAAGCCCGGCACAGAGGATGCGGCCCGTTCCACCAAACTGGCCCGAATCGTGGCCGATTACCTGATGCGCATCAGCTTTCCCGCCGGAACGCCGCTGGAGCATTTCCGCCGACATATCATGGCAGCAGGATTGGGAAGAATTCGAAATCTCACGCGCAACTCGACAACTATATGATCATTGTCGCGGGCGATCTATCTGTTCAAGAACCGGCCGAACCAGCGGAAGTACATGGCTCTAGCGGTACCTTCGCATTTCTGAGTCTATAATAGGTGCTTTCCCCCTATGAAGACGGAACTAAAAAGAATAGGTGAAGGAACTAGCTCCGGCCCATACCGTACCTCGACAGTAGGGGTAACAGCTTTTTACCAGAGCGCACTGCCAAAGCGTTTTACTGAGATCGCATGTACGGTATTCCCATAGGTATCGCGATATGATGCGACGCAAGATTTCACCGA
>JBBRCR010000269.1:0-11524 GCA_038204695.1 Opitutales bacterium
GTCTTCCCCGTCTTCCCTGTCTTCCCTGTAAAACCGCCGTGGCAACCGTGCAGCCGGGCAGTGTGTCCGCGCAGGACATTGGCCTCACCTCATCGGTGTATCAGCTTTCCCAGTTCGTGGTGGAGGGTGAGCGCGAGGGTAACGCGCTCGCCATCACGCAGCAGCGGAATGCACCCAACGTCAAAAATGTCATCTCCTCCGATGCGTTCGGCAACGTGGCTGATCTCAACCTCGGCAACTTCCTGCTGCGGCTGCCGGGCATGAGCAAGGAGGAATCGGAGGGTGAGATCATCCGGGTGCAGATCCGCGGCGTCGACTCGAACATGAATGCGGTGAGCATCGACGGCACCCGCGGGTCCAGCGGCTCGACACGCTCGTTCGAGCGTGGTTTCGAGATCGACAAGCTGCCGACCGACTTCATCGAAACCATTGAGGTGACGAAGGCGGCGACGCCCGATATCGACGCCGACTCGATCGGCGGCGCGGTGAACCTGAAGACGAAAAGCGCCCTGGACCGCAAGGGCCGGCGCGCGACCTATCAATTCGGCAACACCTACAACATGGACCAGACGTCTTTTCGGCCGATGGCCAGCGTGAGCTACTCCGACATTCTGGTGCAGGACAAGTTGGGCCTGCTCTTCACCGCCAGCTACAACGAGTCGCACAAGCCGCGCGACCGGAGCAATATCGATTTCGAGCGCACGACCGCCACTGATCGCCCCGTGTACTTCAGCATGAACAATTGGGGCCAGGATCAATTGAAGCACATGCGTTCCGGCCTCGGCCTGCGGTTCGACTACCGGGTCCATCCCGCCACGAAGGTGTACTTCAACACCATGTATTCGTATTACAAGGACCAGCTCAACCGGCGGCAGGCTGGTCTGAGCACGGCGGCGGATGCGAACGTGGTGGCGTTCGACGCGTTGGTCACCGAGACGCGGAACCAGACGTTCACTTTAAACCAAAACCTCCGGCACCGGGATATCGAGACGTTGAACTTCCAGTTTGGCGGCGAGGGCAATATCTGGGGCGGCCGCTTGGATTTCACCGCGAACTATTCGCCGTCCGCGGGAGAGGAGGACCGCTTCATCCCGCAGCGCTCCGTGGCGGGCGTGGGGTTCCGGCAGGATCGCAGCCTCGATCCGCGCCGTCCGGTTCTCACGCAAATCAGCGGGCCGGACATTTATGACGTGCGGAATTCCACGATGACGTCCCTCGATCTGCCCGAAATCTTCAGCAAGGACACGATTTACGGGGCGCAGGTGAATTTCCGGAAACCATTCCAAACGCGGATTCCGTTTGCGTTGAAGACGGGGTTGCGCTGGCGCGACCAGACGCGCGACAAGGATCAAAATCGCCGCATCTACAGCTAGGTCGGCCCGAACGGCGTTGCCGGTCCAGTGGGCGCGGCGAATGACGACAACCTGGACCGTTCTTTTGATCCTGGTTACACGCATGTGGCGTTCAATTTTCCGCGCGGGCTGCAGTACCTCAAGCTCCCGGAATTCCGCGCGACGCTGGAGAACTCGCCGGAACTTTTCCGCCAGGATCTGGCGATCGGCACGCGCGATTCGATCCGGCTCGATTCAAAGGCGGCCGAGACCGTGATCGCCGCGTATGTCATGGGCGACCTTCGTTTTGGGCGGCTGGGCATCGTGACGGGGGTGCGCATGGAGGACACCCAGTTTTCGGGCCAGCGGCACCTTTTAGACGAAGTCGGAACGTCCGCTGCGAGTGTATGCCGTCGCAGCGGTCGCCAGCGAGTGGAAGCGCGTTGCATGGGTGTGCCGTGGCCTGGGCGTCCCGCCATACCTTTATACATAAGTCGCATTGTCCATGGGCGGGGCGCCCATGGCACATCAAACCCACGGGCGGGACGCCCGTGCCAACTCGAACCGTCGGGCGGGAGGCCGGTGTCTGATTCAATTCGGTGCGAGGGCCGTGTCCCGCGTGGCATGGGCGTCCCGCCCATGGGTGTCATTCTGTACTGCAGAATCGGGCGTCCCGCCCACGTTTCGCTGAGCGTGATGATATTCACGGGCGGGCCGCCCGGGCCACGCAGAACAAACCCTACGACGCCGGTTTCTCCGCGGCGTACAGCTCCCATGGTGCCCAGATGTTCCCGCCGGCACGGCGCCCGAATCGCAGCGGCGGCCGGCCGATTTCGAACGCGCCGATGTCGGGCGCGCGGCCGCTATAATCATCATTGAAATTCGGCACCCGCGCACCGGCATCAATCACCGGATTGGGCGCTGTTACGACCGGATCGGTTATCTCGATGATTTTTCCGCCCATGTTTACGGGGATCTTTCCGTACTGCACTTTCGTCACGACCGCAGCGGGATAGAATTCAAGATAGTGTGATGCGAGAAAAGCCATCCGTCCGCTCACGCCGTGACGCTCCTTCGCGTACCCGCGGTCCGTGCCATTGTAGAAATCGTAGTCGTAATCGCCCGGCGGCTCCGGTGGCTGCGTGCCGGTGAGCCGGCCCGGGCAGTCGAAGATGTTGTTGCGCGTGACCGTATTCGGATCCGTGTGGCCGCTGAACACCGTGAAAGCGCCGCCCGGCTGGAGCGCGGTATTGTGGAAGACGAATTTGCGCCCGCCGACAAACTCGCCGCGCGAACCGGTTTTGATCATGGCACCCCCGATGGTGTTGAGGTGCGTGCGCCGCGCGCTGCCGAAGACATTGCGAAAGATGTACAGCGGACCGCGCGAAGTGCTGGCGGTGGCGACGTGCTGGTAGGTTCGATAGAGATAGTTGCCCCAGATGCGCACGTTCATGTTCGCTCCCTCGCTCTCGATCGCGTCATCCCAGACGCCGGCAATGATGTTCCCGTAAATGTCGGAGTCGCGATTCGGACTGCCCGCATCGCTGAAGTTGGAGCCACCACCGATTCCGTCATTGAAACCGTGATCCTCGGTCGAGAGGATTTCATTATAGCGAATGATATTGTCGCCGGAAGAATTGATCAGGCTGATGCCTTGCGGACCCGCGGGATGGCCGGTGTCCCAGTCGTTGGACGCACCGCGCGGATTTTCGAGCAGGTTGCGTTGAAACACGAGATGGCCGGCGCCGCGCTCGGCGTAGATCGCGCTGTCGGTGTTGCTGTTGTTGCCAAAGCTCACTGGGCCGCCAATCCGCCCCCAGAACGCGATACGGCAGTCCTCGACGACGACGTGGTGCCGGCCGGGCTTGATGTAGACACCATGACGCGCGGCGTTCTTCAACTCGAGCCCGCGGACGATCACGTAATCGGCGTCGACCACGACAGAAAAATCAAGCTGGTTGCCAACGTCGATCGTCGTGCGGGTGTGCGGATGCGGAGTGAAGAGGTGATAGCCGGTTGCGGTGCCCGGCTCGGTGATCGTCAGCGTGGTGGGTTGCGAGGCAACCAATGTTGTTTGGCCGATCGGGAAACGGTCACTGCGCGTGCGCGCCGGAACCACGGTGGTTTTCCCCTGGTGGGTCAGCCGGATTTCGTAAGCCGTGTCGGGAGTGAGGCCCACGATGCTGCCGCGGTGCTCCTGATTCCGTGAGTCGTAGACGAGATCGAGCGCGGGTTTCCACTCGGCGTTTGCGCCCGTGCGAACATGCACGTTGCACGTGGAGGAATCAGCGCTCGGGAAATAAACGCTGATGCATTCGAACGTGGCGGCGGTGGTGGGGCCGCCAGTGGCGATCACGTTGATGACACTTGGAGGTGTCGTCTGGGCGCTGGTGAACGGCAGGACCAACGCGGCGGCAATCAACGAGACGATGAATTTCATAGGTAGAAATGGCTTCGCAGTACTCCTCACGGCATTGCGGCGAACTACGTCGCAGGCAAGCTGCACGTGAAACACGATAATTTTTCTGGCGGGAGCGGCACCCGGCGCGCCGGTGCGTTTTGCTTGAACGCCAGCCGGGAGACGCGTACACGCCACTTTCCCCCATGGCTACTCCCCAACCCGTGCTTGCTTTTTTGGCTCACTTTATCGCGACGATCGCTCGACTCCTCGGCTTCGTGCTAGTCGCCTTGATGTGCATCGTTGCGCCCGCGTTCGCGGCGGACGCCGACACGGCCACCATCGAAGGCCGCGTGCAAAACGCCCGCACCGGCGAGTACGTCGAGCGCGCGCGGCTGCAACTTGCCGGCACGAATCAGGAAACGTTCACCGACGCGGACGGGTTTTATCGGTTCACCCGCGTGGCCGCTGGCAACGTCACGCTCGAGGCATTCTTCACGGGATTTCCGACCGAGAGCGTTCCCCTCACGGTCGCCCCTGGCGCGACGGTTCAGCGTGATATCGTGTTTGGCGGGGCCGCCAAGGCTGAGGGCGACAGCACGGTGAAGCTCGCCGAGTTTGTGGTCGGCGCCTCGCGCGAAATGGCGGCGTCCGCGATTGCGATCAACGAGCAGCGGTTCGCGCCGAACATCAAGAACGTACTCGCAACGGACGAGTTTGGCTTCGTGCCGGAGGGCAACGCGGCGGAATTTCTGAAATTTCTGCCCGGCATCACGATCGAGTCGTCGGGTGGCAATTCCCGCGAGGTTTCGCTCAACGGCGCGCCCGCCGCCAATGTGCCGATCACCGTCGACGGCTTCGGCCTGGCGAGTGCGAGCGTCGGCAATGTCAACACGTCGCGCACCGTTGCGATGGACATGGTCTCGGTGAACAATGTCGCGCGCATCGAGGTTGAATACACGCCGACGCCCGAGTCGCAGGGCGCCGCCCTCGCGGGCAGCGTGAACATGGTTCAGCGCAGCGCCTTCGAGCGTTCCCGCCCGGTCTTCAACGGCAGCGTGTTCATCATGATGCGCAGCAACGAGCATGACTTCGATCGCACGCCGGGTCCGCTGCAGACGCCGTCGCGCAAGTTCGATCCGGGCTTCGATTTTTCCTACATTGCGCCGATCAACAAACGTTTCGGCTTCACGCTTTCGGGTGGCACGTCCTCCAACTTTTCGCCCGAGCCGATGACGCAGACCATGTGGCGCGGCGCGAGCGCGGCGACTAACGGCAATGCGTTTCCGCACACGACGCCCGATCAGCCATACCTCACGCAGTTCACCTATCGCGATGGCACCAAGATCACCACGCGCAATTCGATTGGCGCCACGCTCGACTTCCGGCTCTCGCGCGATGACCGGCTCTCACTCGGATTTCAGCATTCCTATTTTCATCTCTACGCGACGAACCAGAACATGAATTTCGTCATCAGTCGTGTTCTCCCCGGGGATTTCAGCGTGGAGCGGACGCGCAGCGCGCCGGGCCAGGCCGAATTGCAGCCATCGAATTTGATGCGCGACCGACATAACCGCACGGCGATGCCGACTCTTGTCTGGCGCCACGACGGGCGCGTGTGGAAGGGCGATGCAGGCATCGGGGTGTCGCATTCGACAAATGCCAATCGCGATATCGACAAGGGCTCGTTCAACTCGACCGCGGGATTTCGGCGCAATCTCACCATCACCTTCGAGGACATGATGGAGGTGCGGCCGCGCACCATCACGGTCGTCGACAATGCGACTGGCGCGGTCATCGATCCGTTCGCCATCACGGGCAAGACATTCACCGCGGGAACGGCGATTCAAAACGACACCGTTGATCTGCAACGCACCGCGTATGCGAACCTCGGCCGCACGTTTTCGACCCGGGTCCCATTTCGGCTGAAAGCCGGCCTGCATGTCCGCCAGTCCGCGCGCGACAATCGGAGCACGACGTCGGTTTATACGTTTCTCGGGCCCGATGGAAACGCGGTCACCGAGGAGAGCGCGGTGCCGTTCCTCGATCCGGTTTATGGCTCGAGGCGAGGCATCTTTGGCCTGCCGCCGCTGCAAGGCGCGAGTCCTTTCCTCACGTGGCAGCGCTATCAGGCGACGCCGGGCCAGTTCACGGTGAATCAGAATGCTGAATACCGCTCGACCGTGACGTCCTCGAAGTCCGCGGAGGAACTCATCTCCGCCGCGTACCTTCGCGCTGACACGAGTTTTTTCGGCAACCGGCTGAAGCTGACGGGCGGCGTGCGCGCCGAGCAGACGAATATCGAAGCGCAGGGCCCGCTCACGGACCCGACGGGCAATTATCAGCGCGATGCGCAAGGTCGCGTCATTCTTGTCGCTGGGCGACCGGCAACGATTGTCGGCAACACGAACTCGCTTGAATATTCGCGGCTCACGTTCATCGAGCGCGGCGCGCGCGCATCCAAGGAATACCTGCGTTTGTTTCCGAGCCTCAACGCGAGCTTCAGCGTGCGCGAAAACCTGATCGCGCGTTTGGGTTTATATCAATCCGTCGGCCGGCCGGACTTCAACCAGTACGCCGGCGGGCTCACGCTGCCGGATAGCGAATCCGTGCCGAGCCAGGCCAACCGGATTATAGTGAGCAATGTCGGCATCAAAGCGTGGAGCGCGCGTACGGCGAACGTGCGACTGGAATATTATTTCGAGGGCGTCGGCCAGCTCTCGCTCAACGCGTTCCGGCGCGACTTCGAAAACTTCTTCGGGGCATCGCGATTTCCGGCCACCCCGGAGTTCCTGGCACTGTACGACGTGGACGCGGATGTTTACGGACGGTTCGACGTGGAGACGCAGTATAATGTGCCCGGCACGGTGCGGATGGAGGGTTCGAGTATAAACTACAAGCAGGCGCTCACGTTTCTGCCGCACTGGGCGCGAGGCGTGCAGGTGTTTGCGAATGCTTCGTCGCAGCGCCGCACGGGCGCACTGGTCGGCAATGCTGGCTTCAACTTCTATCCCCGCAGCGCGAGCTGGGGCGTGAGCCTCACGCGGGAACGTTTCCAGACGCGGTTCAACTGGAATTATCGCGGTGAGCGTCGCGGTGCGGCCACGAACGGCGCGAGCATCGGTGCCGACACGTACACCTGGGTGCCCGAGCGGCTGACGCTCGATGCGCAGGCAGAGTACACGTTCTTCCGTCGCTTCGCCGTTTTCGGCAGCCTGCGCAATCTGACGAACGAACCGGAAGACACGCAGATTTATGGACCGCTCACCCCGGGGCCCGCGCGCTTCCGCAACCGCATCGACTACGGTGCGCTCTGGACCTTCGGAGTGAAGGGGACGTTCTGAAGACTTGGAAGACTTGGAAGACTTGGAAGACTTGGAAGACTTGGAAGACTTGGAAGACGGGGGAGACGGGGAAGACGGGGAAGACTTGGAAGACTTGGAAGACTTGGAAGACTTGGAAGACTTGGAAGACTTGGAAGACGGGGGAGACGGGGGAGACGGGGAAGACTTGGAAGACGGGGGAGACGGGGAAGACGGGGAAGAGAGTAAGAGGCGGAAGATTCCGAAGTCTTCCGAGTCTCGCGTTCTTCATCTTCCGGCTTTCACTCGATTCATCCGCGCTGTCGCGCTCACCTATGCAAAAGACTCCTGGAAATTTCATTCGGATTTCATCCGTGGTGACTGCGGTATTGCTGAGTGCGTCGGCGCTGTTCGGCGCGGGCACCAGCCGCAAACCAAACTTCATCGTCATTCTGGCCGACGACCTTGGCTATAATGACCTCGGCTGCTACGGCAGTCCGCTGATCAAGACGCCACATCTCGATCGGATGGCCAGGGAGGGCGTTCGCTTTACCAGCTTCTACGTCGGTGCGTCGGTCTGCACTCCCAGTCGCGCCGCGCTGCTCACCGGTTGTTATCCCGCGCGGATTGGCATGGGTGACGACCTGGTCAACCAGCCCGGCTTCGGCGATGTCGTGACAAAATCCTGGGTCAAAGTGATTCATGCCGGCTCAAAGCTCGGACTGAATCCGGAGGAGACGATCATCCCTGAAGTACTCACGCCCGCCGGCTATTTTTCGGGCATAATCGGCAAATGGCATCTGGGCGATGCGCCTGAATTCAACCCGGTGCGGCAGGGTTTCGATTACTTCTTCGGCGTTCCGTACAGCAACGACATGAAGCCGTTTTATTATATCGATCAGACCGAACGCATCAAAGAGCCACCCGTGATGGATCAGCTGACGGCGACGTACACCGAGCGCGCGACGACGTTTATCCGCCAGCACAAGGACGAACCCTTCTTCCTTTATGTGGCGCATAACATGCCGCACACGCCACTCACGCCGGGAAAACGCTTTGCCGGCCGCTCTCCGCGCGGGCTTTACGGCGACGCGGTGGAGGAACTCGACTGGAGTGTCGGCGAGATCATCAAGACGTTGAAAGAAACCAGAATCGACGGCCGCACGCTGGTGATATTCCTTTCCGACAACGGCCCCTGGATCGTCAAAGGTGAGGACGGTGGCTCCGCGTTTCCGCTGCGCAACGGGAAGACGACGAGTTATGAAGGCGGCTTTCGTGTGCCGTGTATCATGTGGGGCCCTGGCATCGTGAGGAACCCCGGTCGAGTGAGCGATGAACTCCTCACCACGATGGATTTCCTGCCGACCTTCGCGGCGCTGGCGAAAATCAACCACCGGCCGGAAAAGACGATCGATGGGAAGGATGCCACCGCGTTGATCACGGGCGCGCCCGGCGCAAAGTCGCCCTGGACGCATTTCTACTATTATTTCGGCACGGAGCTGCATGCGGTCCGGGAAAAACAATACAAGCTTCGCGCGAAAAACATCCTCCACAATGAAGACATTTATCGCCGCGACGAGTTCACGTCAGCGCCAGTGCCGGCGGCATTGTACGATTTATACCAGGATGCCGGTGAACAAAAATCGATTCTGAAAAGCCGTCCGGAATTGCAGGCGCATCTGGCGGAACTATTGGAACAGGAGCGCCAGTTTTTGGGCGATACGCTTACCGACGCCAAAGGCCGCGAGAATCGAAAACCGGGAGTTTCCGAACATCCGGTGAACCCCAAGAAGTAGCGGATGCTCTACACGGCCCGTAGCACGACATACGTCCGCCTGCCTTTGCGCAGCAGAACATATTGCCCGAACAACAAATCCGCGGTGCCGACAGGCCGCGTGAGCTCACTGACGCGGACGTTGTTCACGTAGATTCCGCCGCCTTCGATATCCTTTCGGGCCTGTCCCTTGGAAGGACACAGACCGCTCGCCACCAGAAGATCGATGAGCGAGGTACCGGCGCCATCGAGTTTCGCTTTTTCGAATTCCTGGTTCGGCGCCTCCGCAACGACATCCTGGAATTCTTCGGCTGAAAGCCCGTCGAGCGAGCCGCCGAACAATACATCGCTCGCCTTGATCGCGCCGGCGAGCCGCTCCGGCCCGTGCACGAGTGACGTGAGTTCCCGCGCGAGTGTCTTCTGCGCCACGCGGGCGGCGGCGTTCTTCTGCCCTTCATGTTCGAGCGCGGCGATCTCATCGGCCGACAGGAACGTCAGGGTCTTCAGCAGGTTTACGACATCGGCGTCGTCCGAGTTGACGAAGAACTGGTAGAACCGATATGGCGACGTGCGCTTCGGATCGAGCCACACCGTGCCGGTCGCAGTTTTGCCGTACTTCGAACCGTCGGCTTTCGTCAGCAGCGGGAAAACGAGTCCCCACACCGTTGCGCCCAGTTTCTTGCGCGTGAGTTCGGTGCCCACGGTGATGTTGCCCCACTGATCGGTCGCGCCGATCTGGAGTTCGCAGTCGTACGTCTTGCGCAGGTGGTAAAAGTCGAATCCCTGGAGCAGCATGTAGCTGAACTCGGTGAAACTGATGCCCGCGTCGCGGTCATCCATCCGCGAACGTACCGAGTCCTTCGCCACCATCGAGTTCACCGAGATGTGTTTTCCCACGTCGCGCAGGAACTCGAGAATCGAAATGGGAGCCGTCCAGTCGTAATTGTTGACCAGGCGGGCCGAATTTGCCGGGGCGGTGAAGTCGAGAAATTTCGTCAACTGCACCTTGATCGACGCGATGTTATGCTCGACCTGCTCGGGCGTCTGGAGATTGCGCTCGGCGGATTTCCCCGAAGGGTCGCCGACCATGCCGGTGGCTCCGCCCGCGAGCACGATGGGACGATGCCCCTGCAACTGGAAGCGACGCAGCGCGAGCAGCGGCACGAGATTGCCCACGTGCAGCGAGTCGGCGGTGGGATCGAAACCGCAATAAAGTGTGAGGGGGCCTTGCGCCAGGCGCTGCGACAGCGCGTCCAAATCAGTGCAGTCGGCCAGGAGGCCGCGCCAGCGAAGGTCATCCAGGATCGTCATTGGAGGAGCGGGAGTAACGAATCGCGAGCCGGGATGGTCAAGGTGAAGAGTTTGGTCAATGGCTGGGAGCGGAAGTGGCATGGGCGTCGCGCCCATGGATAACTTTTTGTACAGCAGTACGGGTGTGCCGCCTTGGTTTGCGGTACCTCACGACATTCACGGGCGGGATGCGGCGGGACGCCCGTGCCACTCAGAAACGCCACTGCTATACGGAAAAACGATTTGCCGCATGGCTCCGTGCGGCTCAACGTCGCAGTTCTTTTCCTCGCGCCGGTCGCGCCGGAGTCTTCCATCCACACTCTTCCCACCTCACCATGCCCATCGCTGTTGGCTCGAAAGCCCCCGACTTCACCCTGAAAACCAAGGTGCCTGACGGTCTCAAGGACATCAAGCTGAGCGACAATTTCGGCAAAAAGAAGACGCTCCTGCTGTTTTTTCCCGCGGCTTTTAGTGGTGTTTGCACGCAAGAAATGTGCGACCAGACGAGCGGTCTCGCGCAGTATGAAAAACTGGGAGCGGAGGTCTACGGAATCAGTGTCGACGGCCCACATACCCAGGAGGCCTGGGCCAGGCAGAACAAAATCGGGATCACGCTTCTTACCGATCTGAACAAGACGGTGACCCGCAGCTATGACGTGGTGCTGACCGGTCCGGCAGGCGATGTGGCCGCGCGTGCGGCGTTCGTCATCGGCAAGGACGGCACGGTGCAGTACGCTGAAAAGACCCCGACGCCCAAAGACCTGCCGAACTTCGAGGCGATAAAAGCGGCGCTCGCTAAGGACTAATTCGAGCCGCTCGGCGCACCAACGGCCACGGTGGCGCGATGCGCGCGCCGCCCTCATTTTCCGACGAAAAATCCATGAGTCTTCCGACCAACGTTCCGAATCCTTTCAACACGTTGCAGACGTTTTCCGCCAGCGGGACGTCGCACAAGTTCTACTCGCTGCCCGCGCTCGAGGACTCCGGTTTCAAGGTCTCGCGACTGCCGATCTCGATCCGCATCGTGCTCGAGTCGCTGCTGCGCAATTGCGACGGCAAACGCGTGAGCGATGCCGCGATTCGCGCGCTGGCGAGCTGGGCGCCAAAGGCCGAGCGCACGGAGGAGATTCCGTTTGTCGTTGCGCGCATCGTGTTGCAGGACTTCACGGGGGTGCCACTGCTGGTCGACCTCGCGGCGATGCGGTCCGCGGTGGCGCGGATGGGAAAGGATCCGAAGATCATCGAGCCGCTCGTGCCCGTCGATCTCGTGGTCGACCATTCGGTGCAGGTTGATTTTGCCGGCACCGCCGAGGCTCTGCGGAAAAATCTGGAGCTCGAATTCTCCCGCAACCGCGAGCGCTACCAGTTTTTGAAATGGGGCATGCAGGCGTTCGAGACGTTCAAGGTGGTCCCGCCCGGCATCGGCATC
>JBBRCR010000270.1:0-11451 GCA_038204695.1 Opitutales bacterium
CGACGTCGCAAAAACCGTTTCTGCGCAGCTACGATCAATGATTCCCGAGAACGCGCGCGGGGAGTGGTTCGCCGAGGGAGTCCTCAAATTGCTCCCTTTCTTTGCTTTGGTTTTCAGTTCCGCGACGTCAGTCCTGCTGGCTTTCAGGCGTGGCAGCCCCGGAAATTTGGCTTGCGGAGAGTTTTGAGCGGCCCGTCCCTTGGGTCTACCCCGCCCCGTGAGTCCCCCTCCGACAACTCCCGCACCCCACGTGGAGACCGCTCGCTGGTTTTCCGCGGAAGTCCATGCGCACGAGTCGTCGCTGCGGGCCTACCTGCGCAGCCGGTTTCCCGCCGAGCCGGATCTCGACGATGTCGTGCAGGAGTCATTCCTCCGCATCTGGCGGCTGCGCGCCGTGCAACCGGTGCGCTACGCAAAATCACTGCTGTTCAAGATCGCCCGGCACATCGTTGTCGACTCAGCACGGCGAAAGATCGTTTCGCCGATTGATCCTGTAACTGATTTTGCGACGACGTCCGTCTCTACTGATGCAAGGCATGGTCCCGATGAGGCTGCGTGCGCCGGTGAGGAAACCGCGCTCCTGCTCGCCGCCATCGACTCTCTGCCCAGTCGCTGTCGTGAAATCCTCATCCTCCGCAAACTTCGCAGCGTCCCGCAAAAGGCCATCGCCGCCCAGCTGGGTATCTCCGAGCAAACCGTACAGGTGCAGGTCGGCCGCGGCGTGCGGCGCATCGAAGAATAACTCCGGCGCCGGGGCGTCCGCGCACCCAACCAGCCATGAACCGGCGAGTTGAACTTTCCGGCGGGCGGGCGGTTGATCGTGACGCCGCGATTCCGAACGGCATTTCCAAAGTGGCGGCCGATTGGGTCGCCCGGCGCGACGCAGGTCTGACCACGCAAGAGGAGCGCGACTATGCCGCGTGGCTCGAAACCGATCCGCGGCACCACGCGGCGATCAAGCGGCTTGAATTTGCGTGGACTTCCCTCGATCAACCGGCTCGCACCGGCGCGGCCGACGTTGTCCTTTTTGAATTGGATCGCCGCGCCGGTCGGAGACGACGGCGCATGGCGTTTGCCACCGCCGCGCTCGTGCTGCTCGTCGGCGCAGGCGCCGGGTGGCACATCACCCGATCCGCCTCACCACTGAAGTCACCGCAAGTGGCGACGGCCGCCGTTCTGCTTCCCGCGCTCCAGTCCCTCCCAGACGGCTCGGTGGCTGAACTGCGCGACGGCGGCGAGATTGCCGTGAGTTTCACCCCGAGCCAGCGGCGGGTCGAGCTGCGCCGTGGCGAGGTGTATTTCAAGGTGGCTAAGAATCCGGCGCGGCCGTTTGTCGTCGTGGTGGGCGGCGTGGAATTTCGCGCGGTCGGCACCGCGTTCTCAGTCCAACGGGAAAACGCCTCGATCGAGTTGCTCGTCACAGAAGGCACCGTCGCCGTCGAGGTCGCGGCCACGGCCAGTCTCCCGGCCGGGAATACGCCGCCGCTCTTGGTCGGCGCCGGAGACGGCGCGACCGTGCGCGTCGAGCCCGAGAGCGAGAAGACTCAGGTCAGCGCGGTCCCCAACGCCGATGTGCAAACGAGGCTCGCGTGGCGCAGCCCTCGCCTCGAGTTCTCCGGCACGCAGCTCATCGAAGCGATCGCACTGATGAACCGTCACAACCGCCTGCAATTTGTCATCGAGGATCCCGCACTGGCGAAGGTGCGCGTGAGCGGCATTTTCGGCGCGGCGAACACGGCCGCCTTCGTCGGCTTGCTGGAAGCGAGCTTCAACGTCGAGGCCGAGCGTCGAGGCGACCACGAAATCGTGCTCCGGGGCCGGCGGTAGGGCAGATTATGCCGTTTCGCTCTTGCTGAACGCAGATGTGGTCGGGACCGTGGAAGACGATCACGCCACCGCCGCGCTGTGGATTCACCCCAATCCAATTCCTCCCAATGGTTCACTGAGGCGGTGCAGCCGCATGAGCCCGCGCTGCGGGGTTGGCTGCGGTCGCGATTTCCGGAATTGAACGAAGTCGACGACGTCGTGCAGGAGGCGTTCGTCCGCGTGCTGCGGGCGCGGGAGAGCGGCCCGATCCTCTCGGTGAAAGCGCTGCTGTTTGTCGCCGCGAAGAACCTCGCCCTCAACCGGCTCCGCGACCGCCGGCGCGACCCCGCGCAACAATCTTTAGCGGATTTCGATCTCGGCGGTGTCTGTGATGACAGTGAAGACATTCCCGAAACCGTCGCCCGTCTGGAGGAGTTCCGCGTGCTGATCGAGGCGATCCAATCGCTACCGGCCCGTTGCCGGCAGGTGATGACGCTGCGCCGCATCTACGGCCTCTCGCAAAAGGAGGTCGCCGCCCGCCTCGGCATTGCCGAGCACACCGTCGAAGCGCAAAGCACCATCGGCCTCAACAAGTGTGCGGACTTCTTCCGTGCGCGTGGCCATGCGCCGAATCGCCCATGAGCGCTGAGCCATCCGAATCTGCCGCGCGCCGCGCCATCGGGCGCGCCGCCGCCATCGGGCGCGCCGCCGCCGCATGGGTCGTGCGCGAGGAGCGCGGGCTCACCGCCGCCGAGCAGGATGCGTTTTCCCAATGGCTCGCCGCCGATCCCCGCCATCGCGCGGCGCTCGCGGATCGCCGCTGGGCTTGGCGCGAGTTTGACCGCATCGCGGGCCTGCACACCGCAGTCGCAGCCGCGCCGGATCCCGATTTGCTCGCACCACAGAGCAGTTTCATCCGCCGGCGTCCGCCTTGGCTGCAGTGGAGCGCTCTCGGCCTCGCGGCCGCCGCGGCCATCGCCGTGCTTTTCTGGCGCGCGAACCCGTCTCCGTTTTCCGGCCCGGCCCGGCCTGCGGTTGCGACACTCTCCACCGCGCTCGCCGCGCCGTGCGAACAACGCACGCTCGACGACGGCACGGTCGTCGAACTCAACCGCGGCGCGCGTCTCACCGTGTGGTTCACCCCAGAGACCCGCCGCGTGCGCCTCGAACGCGGCGAAGCTCACTTCACCGTGGCGAAGAATCCGGCGCGGCCCTTCGTGGTCGAGGCGGCCGGAGTCACCGCGCGCGCGGTCGGCACCGCATTCAACGTGCGGCTGGGCTCTGCGTCGGTCGAAGTCGTGGTCACCGAGGGCCGCGTGCAACTCGGTGACCAAGCCACGACGGCTGCTTCAGTCACCGCACCCCCCGTGCTCGTTGCCCGGCAGCGCGCGGTGATCTCGCTTGATGCGCCGAACGCCCCGGACATCGCGACGTTGACCGAGGCCGATCTGACCAGCCGCCTCTCATGGCAGCCACGCTTGCTCGATTTCACCGACGTGCCGCTCGCCGTGATCGTCGGAGAATTCAACCGTCGCAACCCCGTGCAACTCAAAGTGGCTTCCGCCGCCCTCGCCGCGCTCCGCCTCAACGCGAGTTTCCGGTCCGACAACGTCGAGGGTTTCGTGCGCCTGCTGGAGTCGAGTTTCGGCGTTCGCGCCGAGTGGCGAAGCGAAACTGAAATCGCGTTGTTTGCCCGGCATTGATCGTTCGACGCAGCCTGCGCGACCACCGGCTCCAGCCCGGGCATATCCCAAAACTCCGCTCAAGAAAATCTCTCGTCTCGCTTAGCGGAACTTCGTGCGCGCGGGGTCTTACCCGTATGCCCCGCCCCAGTCACACGCCAGCGTCCGCGGCACCCGGCGGGTCCGGCCGCCGACTCCTCGCCGCCACCTGTTTTCTTCTGGCGGCTTTTTCGGCGCTGGCCGCCGAAGCGACGCGCGATTTCAACGTCCCGGCCGGCACCGCTCGCGAAACGCTCAAACGCTTTGCGGCGCAGGCGCAGGTCGAGGTGCTCTTCCCAAGCGAAAAAACCCTCGGTGTGCAGACCAATGCCGTGGCGGGCCGCTTCACCCCGCAACAAGCGCTCGCCGCACTGCTCGCCGATACCGGCCTCCGCGCCGACCGCGACGCCAAATCCGGGGCCTTTGCCATCCGCCCGGAGACCCCGGTCCCAAAAGCCGTCGCGGCGCGCACTGAGCCTGCCCCCACCACGCGCGCCGCGTCCGCTCCGCCTCCTCGTACCGAAGTTCAAACGTCCGATGTCGTCGCACTCTCTCCCTTCGAAGTCACCACCGGCAAAGACACCGGTTACGCCGCGCTGGAGACACTCGCCGGCACCCGCATACGCACCGACCTGCATAAACTCGGGCGTCGCTCACCGTGCTGACACCCGAGTTTATGCAGGACCTCGCGGTGAGCTCCTTCGACAAGGCGCTCCTTTTCACGGCGAGCGTGGATGCGGTCGAGGGAGACAACTCGCCCAACACCGACGGCAATCTCACCGGACAGTTTCTCCGCGGTGGGAACGGGCAGTCGTATTCGATTCGCGGGTTTGCCGGACCCAACGGGAATCAAACCACCTCTCACGATTTCTTCAATTCGCTCGAGGCGAACGACAATTACAACCTCGAGCGCGTGACGCTTTCGCGCGGCCCCAACGCGCTGCTCATCGGCGTCGGCCAGCCGCAGGGCGCGGCCATCACCACGACGAAACGTGCGCAACTACAGCAGCGGAAGACGCAGGTGCAAACGCAGGTCGACCGCTGGGGTTCGAACCGCGTGGCGCTCGATCACAACGCACCGCTCGTCAAAGACCGGCTGGCCCTGCGCCTCAATCTGCTCCACGGGCAGAAACGCGAATTCCGCCGCTATGAAGGCAACAACCAGGATCGGCTGACGCTCGGCCTCACGGCCAGGCCGTTTTCCAACACCAAGATCACGGTCAACCACGAGAACTACAGCAACCACCGGAACATTGTGCCGCTGGCCTGGGCCTTCGACGGCGGCGTGTTGCAGTGGCTGGCCAACGGCCGACCGACGGTCGGTTTTCTGCCGCAGGGCCTGGCGTGGACGGCGGTCAACCGGGCGTTTGTCGATGCGAATGGCCGGGGCATCCCGGTCGCTCCGGGGGTCGTCGATGCCGACGGCCTCGTCGATTCCGTGGCCGACTTCAATCCGCGCAACGCGATCACGCAGGTCGGCGGACACACGCAGGTCTACGTCACCGGACTCAATCTCGCGAATCCGATGGTGAACATGCGGTTTCAGGGCCAGATGCAGACCGATACGTTCGGCGGTATCAGCACTCAGAGTACGCAGGGCGTCGACCCTTGGGCGCTGTATGGTTTACGCAAGGACGCGAATCTGAACGGCGGCACGTGGGACCGCCCCTCGCAGCGCGAACACGGCCGCTGGAGCGCGTTTTTCATCGAACAGAAACTGCTGGCCGGACTGCACCTGGAACTTGCGGGCAATGTGGGCCGGCACTTGCGGTCCTACTCGCCGGAGGCGTTCAACGTGATCAAAATCGACGTGAACCGCTATCTGCCCGACGGTTCGTCCAACCCGGGATATCTCGTCCCGTTTGGCGACACGCTCGGCCAGCAACGCGAGGAGATCGCCACGACGAAGGAATACCGTGCGACGCTGTCCTACGAATTTGATCTCACCAAGGTCCATCGCTGGCTGGGCCGCCACAACCTCGGCGCGCTGGCCCAGTCGACGAGGACGACCTCCGACACCAACATCATGCGGTTCTACAACCTCGCCACCGTCGGCCTCACCGGGACGGGTTGGTCGGGGGATGCGCTGGCCGGGGTGAACCAGATCCGCGGGCGCGCCTACTTTGTGAATGGAAACGTGCCCGCGCTCCCCGACCAGCACCAGATCGCCGCCAATCTTGCTGTGATCAACAGCGCCGGACGCCTCCTCGCCTCAACTGCAAACGAGGCCGCGCCGCTCAACCTCGCGCTGCGCCAGCACCTGAACGCGGTCAAGTCCGGCTATGCCGACGACGCGATGTCGCTGGGCTGGCAGTCGCGGTGGTTCAACGGCCGGCTCGCCACGGTGGCCGGCTATCGCACCGACGCGACGAAGAGCTACGACCCGGTGACCCTGCGCGAATATGTCGAGCCGGCGATCCCCGGATCGGCCACAGATCCCCTCAAGAAATTCTTCACCCCTTCATTACAGGTGCCGCTCAACGCCAAGCCGACCGTCGACGCCACTGGCATCACCCGCACCTACGGCGCCGTCTACCACGCGCTCTCCTGGCTCTCGCTGACCTACAACCGCTCGAGCAATTTCAACCCAGTCTCGGACGCGTCGTGGAAAAACTACCAAAATGCCTCGGCTCCGAACTCGACGGGAAAAACCGAGGATGTCGGCGTGCGGCTCTCGCTGCTGAGCGGCCGGCTCTCGGTCGGGGTGAATCGCTTCACGGCGGCTGCGAGCGATCAATCCCGCCTCGCCAACCAATTTCGGGCTCCGCTCCGGGGCATCGCGGGTCGGCTCCGCGCGAACTACCGGGATTTCAAGGACTCGCATTTCGTCAAGATGGACACGCCGGAGTTTCCCCTGCTCGACCTTGTCGACAACGTGAGCGACACGTGGAGTTTCCGCTCCGAGGGCTACGAGCTCAACATCATCATCAATCCGTCGCGCAACTGGCGGATGGCGTTCACCGGCAGCCGCAACACCAACGTGCTCGGCACGCACCTGGCGTCGCTCGGAAAATACCTTTATACCGCCGCGCCCTTCGAGGGGCTTGAGACTTGGCGGAAGTTCGCGAGCGAGCTGCGCAAGGTCGAGGCCGGCCAGCGGTCCGCGTCCTTCGACCTCAATCCCGCCGACCCGGTCGCACGCAGCCAGGCGGCCACGGATGCACTCTACATCGAGCAGCAAACCGCGACGGCGGAACGGGCCTACCTCGACGAGCGCGCCATCGAGGGCATCACCACCAGCCGCAACGGCCGCTACGCGTTCAACGGCCTCGTGACCCACATTTTCCCGAAAGAGGGCCGGTTGAAGGGCTGGTCCGTCGGCGGCAATTTCCGCTGGCGCAGTGCCAGCACGATTGGCTACGAGCGCACGCGCAATGCCGCGGGAGTGCCCAACGGCATCATCGACCCGCACCGGCCAATCCAGGGCTCGGACTACTGGGACGTCGGTGCGATGCTCTCCCACGAGCGGCGCATCTTCCGCCGCGTCACCCTCCGGACGCAGCTCAACGTGGAAAACCTCTTCGACTGGAGCAAAGCGCGGCTGGTTTCCAGCGACTACGACACCAACGGGGTGCTCGGCGCCGCAAATACGCTCGTCCCCCTCCGCTGGGAATTGCGCCGTCCGCGCAATTTCATCCTCACCGCAACGTTTGGTTTCTAAATCAGTCATGCCCTGCAACCTCGTGGCCCGCACCCTCGGCTTCGTCCTGTCCGGATTCACGTTTTGCGCGGCTGCGCTGGCCGCCGTCCCCTCGGGCTCTTCCGGCGGCGGGCTCAGGGAGTTCAATATCATGGCTTTTGGCGCGGTGGGCGATGGCCGACAGCTCGACACGAAGGCCATTCAGGCCGCGATTGACGAGTGCAGCCGCAGCGGCGGCGGCCGGTTGGTATTTCCGGCGGGAAAATATCTGACCGGAACGTTCTACATCAAATCGAAGGTGGAGTTACACCTGCAGAAAGACGCGACGATCCTCGGCAGCCCCGACATTAAGCATTATACGACCGACACGGGCGGAATCCGCTATAACACGCCCTGGATGGACCGTTGCCTGGTCTACGCAGCGGGCGCGGACAACATTGCGATCACCGGGCAGGGAACACTGGACGGACAGGGAACCCAGGAGAACTTTCCCGCGGGCAAGCTCCGCCTGGACCGCCCGATGTTGCTTAGGTTCTACAACTGCAAAAATGTCGTTTTACGCGACTTCAACCTGCGCAACCCCGCGTCGTGGACCACCGCCATCATCGCGTGCGACAATGTTGAGGCGCGCGGACTCAACATCCAGAGTCTCGTCAACTGGAACGGTGACGGCCTGGACTTCGACAGCTGTCGCAACGTGATCGTGGACAACTGCGAGATCAGATCCAGTGACGACAGCATCTGTCTGCAGGCGTCGGAAAGGGACCGGCCCTGCGAGAATATCAAGATCACCAACTGCCGCTTGAGCAGCCGCTGGGCGGCCATCCGGATCGGGCTCCTGACGCGCAGCGACATCCGCAACGTGGAGATGCGCGACTGTCATTTTTTCGACACCGTGGGCACCGGCTTCAAACTCCAGATGGCGGAGGGCGCCGTGATGGAGAACATGCTCTTCGAGAACATCACGATGGAGAATGTCACCCGGCCACTCTTCATGACCTTGAACAGCCATCGTTTCACGCGGGAACTCATGGAAGTGCCGCTGCCGTCGCCCGGGACCCTGAGAAATATCCGGTTCGTCAACATCAAGGCGAAAGCGGGCAACCCGAAGGTCAAGGACGCCAAGGCGTATATGGTGATCGTCGGGGTGGCAGGGAGAAAGATTGAGAACATCGAATTCAAGAACGTCGAAGTGGTGTTTCCCGGCGGCGGCACCGACGAGATGGCGCGCCGCCGAGCCGTGCCGGAGCTGGGCGGCTTCAAGCCGGAATTTTTCGAGTTCAAAGGCGATCTGCCTGCCTACGGCTTCTTCATCCGCCATGCGAAGGGGATAACGCTGGACATGGTGAAACTCGGCTTTGACGGAGAAGAGAAACGTCCGGCCATCGTCTGGGACAATGTCGAAGGGCTCAACACGGCTGGGCTGCAGGCGCGCTCAGCGGCCGGAGTCGCACCCGTGGTGAAGTATTAACTGCGGGTCCATTCCCGCCCCCAAGATTTTATGAAGAAAACCTTCAATACTGCACTGCTTCTGCTGCTGACGGGACTTGCCAGCCAAGCCGCGTCGGCCAGCCGGCCGGCGGACGATGGCCGGGTGGTCGTGGTCAAGCGCCCCAGCACGGAAACAAATAACAACTTCTACGTTGGCAACCGGCCACCTTTGCTGCCCGGCCCGCTGCTCAAGCTGCCGATCCGGGCCATCGAGCCACGAGGCTGGCTGCGGAAGCAGCTTGAATTGGAGGCCGACGGCTTCTTCGGGCACCTGCCCGAGTTGAGCCGCTTTCTGATCAAGGACAACAACCCGTGGCTCAGCCCCCAGGGCGAGGGGGAGAAATTCTGGGAAGAGGTTCCCTATTGGCTCAAAGGCTACGGCGATCTGGCCTACGTGCTGGGCGACCCGAAGATGATTGAGGAGGCCAAGGTGTGGATCAACGGCGTCATTTCCAGCGGTCGGGAGGACGGCTATTTCGGCCCCCGCGCCAACATCAAGTCGCCCCGCGTGCACAGCACCGGCAAGCCGGACCTCTGGCCCAACATGCCCATGCTGAATGCGCTGCAGGCGTATCACGAATACTCGGGTGACGAACGGGTCCTGCGGCTGATGACAAAATATTTCGCCTGGCAACTCCGCGTCCCGGACGAGGATTTCCTGCCTCCACTTTGGCAGCAGCGGCGCGGAGGCGACAACGTCGCCAGCGTCTACTGGCTGTATAACCGGACCGGTGACGCAAAGCTCCTGGAGCTTGCGACCAGAATCTTCCGGAAGACGTCCAACTGGACCGATGGCGTGCCCGACTGGCACAACGTGAACATCGCCCAGTCCCTGCGCGGGACGCCGACCTATTACCTGCAGTCGCGGGACCTCCGGCATCTCACCGCCCCGGAGCGAAATTACCAGACGGTCTGGGGGCAATACGGTCAGGTGCCCGGCGGGATGTTCAGCGGCGATGAAAACTGCCGGCCGGGTTTTGTGAGTGCGCGCCAGGCCGTCGAAACCTGCGGCATCGTTGAGATGATGCACTCCTGCGAAGCGATCCTGAAGATCGACGGCGACCTCAAATGGGCGGATCGCTGTGAGGACGTCGCGTTCAACTCGTATCCGGCTACCACCACCGCCGACTTCAGGGGGCTGCGTTACCTCACGGCGCCCAATCTGATTGTTTCCAACAGCAAAAACAAGAGCCCAAAAATCCAGGACCCCGGCGCCAAGTATCAAATGAGCCCGCACGCCCACCGTTGCTGCCAGCTCAACATGGGGCACGGCTGGCCCTATTACGCAGAGCATCTCTGGATGGCCACACCTGACAACGGACTGGCTTTTATTTTCTACTCGGACTCCAAGGTGACCGCACAGGTGGGCGACGGCACGGAGGTGAGCATCACCGCCCAGACCCGCTATCCGTTCGACGAGCACGTCGTCCTGTCGGTGTCTTCGCCACAGGCCGCCAAATTTCCACTGTATCTCCGGATCCCCGGCTGGTCCGATCAGACCCGGCTCACGATCAATGACCGGCGGATCGCGGTGCAGGCGGAGGCTCAATCCTACCTCTTGATTGACCGCGAATGGAAGAACGGGGACACCCTCAAGCTGGAATTTCCGATGCGGCTGAACGTCAGGACGTGGGCGAAAAACGCCCACAGTGTCTCGGTTGACCGCGGGCCGCTCACTTACTCCCTGAAAATCCCGGCGCGGGCCGAGCCAATCGACGGAGCGGTTGCGACTTCCAAGGAATATCTACCCGATGCGTGGCGGCGGGAGTTGTCCAGGGAGCAGCTCGCCGCCTGGCCCGCCTTTGATCTCTATCCGACCACCCCCTGGAATTACGGTCTCGTGGTCGACCCGGCGAAGCCGGAAGCCTCCTTGCAGGTGGCGAAGAAAAGTTGGCCCGTGGACCACAACGCGTGGGGCAATGCTGAGACGCCGATCGAGATCAAAGCCAAAGGGCGCCGGATACCGGAATGGCAAACGGACGAGACCGACCTCGTCGGCCTGATCGCGGAAGGTCCGGTCAAGTCGGACGAACCCGTGGAAGAAATCACTCTAGTCCCCATGGGTGCCGCCCGGCTGCGATTGTCGGCCTTTCCCCGCATCGACAATGGCCCGGCGGGACGGCCGTGGCAGGCGCCGCCCGAACCCGTCACGAAGATAAATCCGCGGCAGGCGGCGGCTATGAAGAAAGAAGCAGACAAAGCGGCGGCCGAAAAAAAGTCGGCGGAAGAGGGCCGAGATACTACTCCTGTAACTACTCAGGCGGCAACTTTCAGGTGATCTGACCTTGAGGATTCCTGCACTTGGGCGACGGACGGCGCTTCGGGCGGAAGCCAAGGCTGACCGGCCAGTGCTTGAGTGATGCCGTCGAAGAGGTCGATGTGGTTTTTCTGCAGGGTGCTCACGTAGGAGCGGATCCGACAAAAGTCGATCGCTCCCGTTTCCGTCGACGGTGAGCGTCTCGGCTTGGTAATCGGGCCGCAGGTTGGCGGGCGTCAGAAAGAGCCGCCTTAGCAGCGCTCGGGCGTCGTCGGCGCGGGCGAGCGTTTCCCTCGCTTCGCCGGCCAGCGCGCTCTCGGCGCGGTAGGCGATCATTTTTATCGTATCGATAAAGTGCTTACTCTCCGGGCAGGGCTGGGCAAAGCGTGCGTCGGCGGGCAGGTCTTTGAGCGGCACTTTTTTCGGCGTGGCGGCGCGCTGCGCTTTGCGGGCGTCCAGCCGGGCGGTTTCCGCCGCGATCGCTTCGCGCAGCTCTCCGCCCTGGGTGAGAAACGCGGCGCTTTGCTCGGCCGAGG
>JBBRCR010000271.1:0-11432 GCA_038204695.1 Opitutales bacterium
TTGGCCCAAATCAACACGCTGGTCTGCGCGATGTTCGCCAGTCTCACCGGTTCCGCTGCCGCCAGCATGGCCGCCGTCGGTTCACTGATGATCCCCGCCATGACGCAGCGCGGTTATCCGAAGATGTTTGTGATCGGGCTCACCGCGGCGGGATCCGTACTGGGGCCGGTCATTCCCCCCTCCATCATCATGATTATCTACGGCTCGATCATGGGAGTGAACGTCGGCGCCATGTTCGCCGCGGGGATTCTGCCGGGGCTGCTCATCATATTCCTGATGATGATCGCCAACCGTCATTTCGCCCAGGTCCACGCCTTTCCGAAAAACGAGACGCGATACACCCTGGCCGATGTCCGTCGGGCCCTTGCCAAGGCCGCCCTGCCCATGATGACCCCCGTCATCATCCTGGGAGGCATCTTCTCTGGTCTATGCACGCCCACCGAGGCCTCCGCGGTCGCCGTCCTATATTCGCTCGTCCTCACTTGCTTCGTCCTGAAGACGGTAAAACTTCGCGAACTGCCGCAGTTGATCATCAACTGCGGGTCCGTCATCGGTTCGGTGTTTCTGTTGGTGGGCGCCGCGGCAGCGCTGTCGTGGTTTCTCTCCATCACCCGGGTGCCGGCGACCTTCGGCGAGTTTCTCGCGACCGTCACGACCAACCGCCAGGCGTTGATCTTGATTCTCACGGTTCTCGTACTGGCCGCCGGAACCGTCATGGACACCATGGGCGGCGTGCTGGTGCTGTGTCCGGCGCTGGTTCCGCCGCTGATCGCGGCCGGAGCCGATCCGATTCACGTCGGGATAGTCGTCAGCATCGGGTTTGCCATCGGCACCGTCACTCCACCCTTCGGGTTTGTCCTGTTTGTAGCCTCTTCGATGACGAAGGAGACCCCGGAAAGCATCGCCAAGGCGAACCTGCCATTCCTCGGGATTCAGGTGGCGGCGCTGTTGGTGATCGCGCTGGTTCCCGAAATCACGCTCCTGCTCCCCAGGCTGATGGGGTTCGTCACGGATTGAAAACGATGTTCCCGCGGATCACAGCTTTTGTCGGTGCCTTCCTGCTCTGCAGTCAGGCGGGCGCCGCCGAGTTCACCCTGCGGTTCGCGCATTCAGATCCCGGCATGAAGGACAATCCCCATCACATCATGGTGCTGGAGGCGCGCCGGCTGATTGAGAAAAGGACGAACCACCGGGTAGCGGTCGTGATCTTCCCGGCGCAGCAGATGGGCAACGACACGGAGACGATGCAGCAGATTCAGGGAAACATTCTCGAGGCGGCCCTCGTGTATCCGCAGTCGATGGTCACCTTCGTTCCGGAAATCCAGGTGCTCGAGATTCCGTACCTGTTTCAGGTGCCGGATCGGGACCCCGACCAGGTGCTGGAGAAAGTACTGGGAAGTCTCTTGATGAACCGGCTCGGGCAGGCGCTGCAGGAGAAGTTCGGCAACGTCCGGCTGGTTGCGGCCTATGGGAACCAGTGGCGCGACTTCGCCTCCACCTTCCCGCTGCGGACCGTCGAGGATCTGAAAGGCCGCCGGATTCGGACCATCGCCTCGCCGATTCAGCAGGCCTTCATTGCCAATCTGGGTGGCCACCCGACGATCGTGAACTCCTCCGAGGTCTTTACGGCCCTCAACACCGGGCTGATCAGCGGTGCCGACTATGGGGTGATGCACCTCTATTCGATCCGCATCGTGGACTACATCAAACATGTCTTTGCGGATCATCACGTGCCGATCGTTTGTTACATGGTGGCCAACCGCCGCTGGCTGGAGGCGTTGCCGGAGGAACTGCGCGTCACCGTAATCCGCTCGTTCGAAGATGCGGCCTTCTTCGGTACGCGTAACGCGGTGGAACGGGCCCGATATTGCGCGGTGCAATTCACGGAAAAACACGGCGGATCAATCCTGCACCCCGATGCCGAGGCGTTGCAGGCCTTTCGCCGGGCTGCCGGACCGATTCGGCAAATGTATCTGGAGAAGTATGGCCGCACCTGGATCGAACTCGTGGAATCCGCGATCGCCGAAGCGGCCAAAGAGTTGAAAACACCGCCGCTTCCATGAAAAAACTCGCAGACAAGGTCGCCCTCATCACGGGGGGCGGAACCGGTATCGGGCGTGCCATTGCCCTCAGGTTCGCAGCGGAAGGGGCCAAGGTGGTGATTTGCGCCAGGCGCGCCCGGAACCTCGCCGACACCTTGCGCGAACTCGAGTCGGCGGGGACCGAAGCCAGAGCCATCGTCATGGACCAAGGGGTCGAGGCCGACTGCATGCGGACCGTCCGCGAGACCCTGGAAGCCTTTGGCCGGCTGGATATCCTGGTCAACAATGCGGCGGCCGTGGGCCAGGTGGGCCCGGTGGCATCGCTCGATGTGGCGGCGTGGGAGGACGCCATGCGCATCAATCTCACCGGCCTGATGGTGATGTGCCGGGAGGCGATCAAAGTGATGACGCCCCGGAAAAGCGGCTGCATTCTCAACGTGTCATCCAATGTGGGCCGACGGGGTTTTGCGCACCGCGCCCCGTACGTCTGCGGCAAGTGGGCGATGCACGGCCTTGCCCAAACCCTGGCCCTTGAGACCGCCAAGGACGGAATCCGCGTGAATACGATTTGTCCCGGACCGGTCATGACCGACCGCCTGACTGGAGCCATGGCCAAGATGGCCGCCGCCCGCGGCATCTCCCCTGAGGACGTGCAGCACGAGTGGGAGCACCAGTCGCCCATGGGCCGGTTTGCCACGGCCGAGGAATGTGCGGCCGTGGCGCTGTTCCTCGTCAGCGATGATTCGTCCGCCATGACCGGACAGGCGCTGAACGTCACCGCCGGGATGATGATGACTTGAACCGAAGCGACCCATCTCAAGAGCAAGCAAACATAATGAAACCAACAGCAGAGAACCTGCCAGAATCAGTAGAAGTGAACAACAGGGACGAACACCAACGCGCGGTGTTGGTGAAGAAAGTTGAGGACTCGAAGAAGGTGATTCGCGAGGCGCTGGAGAAGTTTGCGCCAGAGGCACTGCGCATCGCCTGGACCGGAGGCAAGGACAGCACCCTGGTGTTGTGGCTGGTGCGCGAAGTCTGCCGGGAATCGGGCCGCCGGCTGCCGAAGTGTTTCAACATCGATGAAGGCGACATGTTTCCCGAGATCATCGAGTTCATCGAAGCGGTCAAAACCGCGTGGGGGGTGGAGATCACCCACATTCACAACGCGGATGTGTCGAAGGCCGCCGGCGGGAAGCTGGGCGCTCCGGTCCGGGTGGCCGCGCTCAACGAGCGCAACCGCCGCGAGATCGCACGCCTGGGTTATGAAGAGGATGAGTTCAACTATGAACCCGAGTCGTTTGTGGGGAATCACCTCATGAAGACGGTGACGATGAACCGCTATCTGGAAGACGAGAAGGTCGCGGGCCTTTTCATTGGAGTGCGCTGGGACGAACAGGCGGCCCGCGCCAACGAGCAGTACTTCAACTTGCACGAGGCCACCGCCTATAACCCGCAGCACCTGCGCGTTCATCCGATTCTGCATTTCATGGAGCGCGATGTTTGGGACGCCCACTTCCAGTACGACATACCGATCTGCAAACTCTACCGTTCCGGCTACCGTTCACTCGGCGCTCGCATCACCACCACCAAGCAGCACGACGCGCCGGCCTGGGAGCAAGACCTGGAGGAAACCTATGAGCGGGGCGGTCGCCGGCAGGACAAGGAGGAACTCATGGCCAAGCTACGGCAACTCGGCTACATGTAAGGCAGGCGGAGCGATGCTCATGGAACAACGGTTGATCAACGACAGCCTCCGCGGCACTGCAGGCATGCTCGATTTTCCCTGCGACGTGGAGCGCCTGCCGAATGGCAACACTCTCATCACTGACGCCGGGGACGAACTCGGGCTCGGCAGCGAGGTGATCGAGGTGGATCCGGCAGGGCGCATGGTCTGGTGCTTCCACGAAGGTCTGGTCTTCGCCCACAGCGCCAAGCGGCTGGAAAACGGCAACACGCTCATCGCAGATACCACCAACAATCGCGTGATCGAGGTCACGCCGGAAAAAGAGGTGGTGTTTACGACCGATGACTGGGGCGGCGGCACCGGCACGCTGTCCGACGGCACGCATCTCAACTATCCGAACGACGCTCACCTTGAAAGCGGCGGGCGGCTGATGATCACGGATCGCAACAACAACCGCTGTCTGATCGCGGATCGGCTCGGCGCCGTGCTGTGGGAATACTCCCGGGATATTCATCATCCGCACAACTGCGATCTCCTGCTCAACGGCAATGTGATCATCGCTGATTCCGACAACAACCGGGTGCTCGAGGTCACGCCGGAGAAAGAAATCGTCTGGCGCTACGGCGGCACACCTGACGCGCTATATTGGCCGCGAGACGCGGACAAGCTGGAGAACGGCAACGTCCTCTGCGCCGACTCGAAGAACAGCCGGATCGTTGAAATCAGTCCGGACGGCCGGATGGTCTGGTGCTACCAGGCGAAGCACTTCGCCATGTTTTACGACGCCGACAAACTGCCCAACGGCAATGTCCTGGCGGCCGATCAGTTTCATCGCCAGGTGATCGAGATCGATCCCTTCGGCAACGTGGTCTGGCAATTCCGCAACGCCCGCACGCTCTACCCGATCTGGCCGCGTTTGAAGAACGGCGCTTTCAGGCAGTGGACGGCAAGCGACGAACCCGCCAACTGGATGGTCCTGCGCAAGCTTTCGGAAGGCCGCGGCAAGGTTGTCATTGATGTGGATGCCGCCGGCCGCCGCTCGCCCGGCCTCGAATACGATGGGACTGGGGTGATCGGGTTGTTTCAGGTGATCGGCTTGGTGCCCGGAACGCGCTACCAATTCACCGGCAGCATAAGGACCGAAGGCGTGGAGCAGACTGGCGCCGCTTTCTTCTCGATGGGATTCATGGATTCGCTCAACGGCTACCTCGCCGACGTGGCCGACGCGCCAAGAGGGGCGCTCCACAACGGCTCGAGCGGCTGGATTCAGGACTCCATCGAGTTCGTTGCCCCCGCCAACGCCACGGCGCTCGAGCTGCGCCTGCTGCTCAAGGGCAAAGGCAATGTCTGGATGAAGGAGCTCATGCTTTTCAGTTGAGGAGGACCCCATGACCGACAAACCCGTCAAAATTGCCTTCGTGGTGGCCGATGTACCGGCCGCCGTCGAATTCTATACCGGAACTCTGGATCTTAAAGTGAAGGCGCGCTATCCGAGCGGCCTGGGGGAGGGAGAGGACTTTGTATTCCTCGCCTCGGCCACGATCTACGTCGAATTGCTGCCGCAGAAAGCCATGGGGGGCGCTCCGGTGGGATTTCATCACCTCGCCTTCTGGTCTGACGACGTCAAGGCGCACCTCGCCAAACTAAAGGTCCGCGGCGCCGAGGTGATTTCGAACGCGTTTCCGGCCGGCGTCGGCGGGATCACCCTGGGTGATTTTAAGGGGCCTGGAGGGGTCCTGTTGCGCCTGTTTCACCAACCACCCCAAACATGAATGCGCGAGATGCTTCCGGTTCATTGTTCGAGCCCGGGCCCAGGCTGGAGAAACTGGCCGGCGGATTTCAGTTCACCGAAGGCCCGGTCTGGGTGAACCGCGAAGAGGCGCTCTACTTCAGCGACATACCGGCGAGCACCACCCGTCGATGGTCGGAGCGTTGCGGTGTCGAAGTGGTATGGGCGCCCAACGATAAGTCCAACGGCATGTTCCTCGACCGGGATGGCGCCCTGCTTGTCTGCCAGCACGGCAAGCGGCGGGTAGTGAAATGGCGGGAAGGGGCGGATATCGAAGTCGTGATCGATTCCTTCGCCGGGAAAAAATTCAACAGTCCCAACGACCTCGTCGTGCGCCGGGATGGCATGATCTACTTCACGGACCCGCCCTACGGCTTGACGGCGGCTTTTGGCGAACCCGGCCGGCAGGAGCTCGAGTTCCAAGGGGTGTACCGCACCGCTCCCGACCGCAGTCAGGTCTTCCTCTTGAACAAGGGCTTCTTCCGCCCCAACGGACTTGCCTTTTCCCCCGATCAACAGCGGCTGTATGTGAACGATTCCGAGGAGTCACTGATCCGGGTTTTCCAGGTTAACACCGCCGGCAATCTGGAGGACGAAAGACTGTTTGCCGAGGTCAAGGGCGACGCCCCCGGCTGTCCCGATGGCATGAAGGTGGATGCCCAGGGTAATGTCTACGTGACGGGTCCGGGCGGACTCTGGGTCTTCAATCCAGCCGGAGAAAAGATCGACTTTCTCCCCGTGCCTGAAGTCGTCGGAAACTTCGCCTTTGGCGAGGCCGACCGGAAGACGATCTTCCTCACCGCCGCAACGTCGCTCTACCGGATTCGCGTGCTCATTCCTGGCATTTGAAATGAACCCCGCCCTCACCACAGCCCTCACCACCGGGCTGTATATCTCGGCCGAAGCGCTCGCGCAGGACCGGGACCAGGCTCGTGCGCTCGTGGAAGAGTGCGGAGTCAGTTTGTTTGTCATCCGCACGGGCTTCGATCCGAGAGAACCCGCGCCGTGTCTGGATGAAGCCGTGACTGCGGTCACCCGCCTCGGGGTGAGTTTCCAGTTCTTGGTGGGCACATGGTGGGGGGATGGCATGAGTGCCCCGAGCCAGCCGATGGCAGCGACGGCAAGTCTGCTGGATTATGATCTGCGAATGGCCCACGAGGCCCAGTGGAAGATGGTGGCTCCAGGGGGTGAATATGACGATCATGTCCGGGTCGCGATCACTGCTTTGTGCGATCGCTATCATCCTTCGGGCATTTGCCTGACACACGCCCGGTTCAAGCACCCGGCCGATATCAACGGCCTCTTTGAAACCGCCGGCGGTCCGTTCGGTGACGAGATGGCCGAGGCCGGATTTTCGCGGTCGCGGCTCACCTCCATGCTTGGCACGCTCGGACAGAAACTGCGGGGCATCTCCGCTGAGACGGCGCCGGGAACGACGTTGATCGAATTACTCGATACGCTGACGGAATCCGATTTCTTCTCCCGTTGGTTTGAATTCCGCTGTCGCCAGGTCGCCACGGCGGTCGACCGCATGTTCGCGCCGGGCCGCCAGCGTCATCCTGCGGTGAGTTTCGGGACCAACGCGATGGGTCCCCTGTTCAGCCGGCTGTGCGGTCAGGATTATCGCCAGCTCGCGACCGTCTGTGATTTTATCCAGCCGCTGCTGGGCTACATGCGCTGGCATGTTCTTCAGCCCATCTACGCCTGGGCCACCTTGCTACACGAGAAGAGCGGCACGCTTGAGCCGCGAGCCGCGCTGGCCCTCAGCGCCCGCCTGTTTGGCTTCGATTCTGCCGAGCTGGCCCTGGACTGGAATCAGAGAATCCAGACCGAGGAAGGCGATGCGTCCGCCATCATCACGATGGTGCGACGACAACTCGGCGCCCTGGACCGCTTTCCCCCCGCCAACGTGGCCCCGGTTCTGCGGGGGCAGGACCTGGCGTCGCCTACGACCGAAAGCCTCGTCGGAATCGTGCGGGATCACGGCTTTCAAACGATCCTCTTCCAGGGTGCCGACAACCTGCCCTGGCGGATTTCAGCAAGGCGGACAGCCCCTGCCTCGACCCTATGATCTCCTATTGTTCAACACCCCACGCATCATGAAAATCAAGTCAACACACGTCACGCTTCGCGGCTTCATTGTTAGCTTCGCCATTCTCTGCTCTCTGGTTGTCTCGTCACTCGCGCAGAACACTCCCGTCGGAATCATCGAAGGTCGCGTTTTCAACCCCGCCACGGGCGAATATCTGGAGCTGGCACGAATCACGGTCGAAGGGACCACGCTCGAGACCTTCACCGATTCCGCCGGACGCTATCGTCTGACCAACGTGCCGGCCGGGCTCGCCCGGTTGAAAGCATTTCGGACCGGTGTGGCGGAGCAGACGCAGTCCGTGTCGGTGGCGCCGGGTCAGATGGTGCAGCAGGATTTCAACCTCGCTGCTCTCCGGCGAAAACCGGAGGAAGATACCGCGATCGTGCTCGATGAATTTGTCGTGGCCTCGACGAAGGAAATGGATAACACGGTCCTCGCGATCAACACCCAGCGTTTCGCGCCCAATATGATGAACGTGATCGCCGCGGACGAATTTGGCGGTGCGGCCGAGAGCAAGGTCGGCGAGGTCCTGAAATCGCTGCCGGGCATCTCGATGGAACTTGGCGGAGGGGGCGAGCCGTACCAGGTGTCCATGGACGGCGTACCCGCCAACAATGTTCCGGTCACCGTCGGCGGATTCAATCTCCCGAGTTCGAATGCGGGCACCGCTCGCACCATCAGCCTGCATCAGATTGCGATCAACACGATTTCCCGCATCGAGGTGATGCACACACCGACCCCGGAGAGCAGCGGTGCGGCCTTGGCCGGATCGGTGAACTTGGTGCCGCTCAGCGCCTTCGAGCGCGCGAGGCCATCCTACAATCTGCGTGCGTTCGTCTCGATGCGCGACGAGGAACGCAGCCTGAGTCGCACCCCGGGCCCGATGCGTGACCTGACCTACAAGATTCGACCGGGCTTCGAATTCACCGGCATCGTGCCGGTGAACAAACGCTTCGGGTTCGCCCTCATGGCCAGCGCCTCCACGCTCTATCGCGTGCAGAACATGTCGCAGAGTTCCTGGCGGGGGGTCGGCGCCGCCACCAACGGCGCGGCCTTGCCGGACACCACTCCGGATAAACCCTACCTCACCGACTACACCCTGCGTGACGGCGGCGCGATGGTGACGGCGGCCTCGCTCGGGACGACGCTCGATTTCCAGGTGAGTCGCAACGACCTGCTATCCCTTTCGCTGCAATGGGCCTTCTCCGACTACGAATTAACCCAGCGCGTAATGAACTTCTTTGTGAACCGCGTGGCGCCGGGGGGGTTCACCCCGACGTCCACCCAAGGTGTCGCGGGCGCCGGCGAGGTTCGGATCAATAACACGATCAACGGATTCGGCGGCAATATGTACATGCCGACGTTCACCTATCGCCACAACGGCCCGGTCTGGCAGGCGGAGGCGGGGTTGGCCCATGCGCAATCGGCGCGCTGGCGCAAGGATGCGACCAAGGGTAATTTCTTCAACTCCGTCGCCCGACGGCAGGGCGTCACCGTTTCGTTTGACGACATCTTCTACCTGCGGCCAAACCGAATCACGGTCGCGGATGGCGTCACCGGCGCGACGATCGATCCCTACAAACTCGACGGTTATCGGCTGAGCACGGCCAGCACCAACGCCTTCGAGACCATCGATCTGCAGCAGACGGCATTCGCCCACCTGCGGCGCAGTTTCTACGGCACGGTGCCCCTGACGTTGAAAGGGGGGCTGGATGTCCGCCACCAGGTGCGCGACACCCGCAATTCCAACCCCACGTTGACCTTCGTCGGCCGGGATGGCGCCGCCAATACCGCCGATGACAACGCCGGGCCGGTGCTCGATCGGTCGTACACCGAGCGCACTGCCCCGTACGGATTCCCCAGCATCGAATGGACGAGCAATCAGAATCTTTGGGATCTCTACGAAAGCAGTCCCGGATTCTTCACCGAAAACCAGGCGGCCAGCTACACCCAGGAGGTCGCACTTTCGAAGCGCGCAGAGGAGTCGATTTACGCAGCCTATTTTCGTGGCGATGCCAAGTTCCTGAACGGCCGGCTGAAACTGGTGGGCGGCGTGCGGGCCGAGCAGACCAATGTGAAAACCGAAGGCCGGCTGGTTGATCCCACAAGAAATTTCCAACGCGATGCCTCGGGCAAGGTCATCGTCGGAACAAACGGTGTGCCGCTGCCCATCACCACTGATTCGCTGGAGTCCGCGCGGCTGACCAACGTCGACCGTGGATTGCACGCCAACAAGGAGTACCTGCGCTGGTTTCCCAGCCTCAACGCCGCCTTCAGCCTCACCGAGAGTCTGATCGCCCGCGCCGGCCACTACTGGACGGTGGGCCGGCCCGATTTCAATCAATACGGTGGCAGCGTGAACCTGCCCAATACCGAGAACCCACCGGGACCGAACAATCGGATCTCCATCAACAACGCCGGCATCAAGGCATGGTCGGCCCGCACGACCAGGATCGCCCTGGAATACTATTACGAGCCGGGCGGCCTTGTTTCGATCAGTGGCTTCCAGCGCGATTTCGAGAATATGTTTGGCCAGACCGTGGTCCGTTCCACTCCGGAATTTCTGAGCCTCTACGGCCTCAATCCCGTCACCTACGGCGAGTACGACGTAAGCACGCAGTATAACCTGCCGGGCACGGTGCGCACGACGGGCGTCAGTTTCAACTTCAAGCAGGCGCTCACCTTCCTGCCCAATTGGGCGCGGGGGGTTCGGATGTTTGGCAACGTCAGTGCCCAGCGGGTGACGGGCGACGACTCCGGCAGTTTTAGCGGTTACACTCCGCGGGTCGCGAACTGGGGCCTCAGCCTCTCGCGGGCCCGATACAGTCTGAAGTTGAACTGGAACTACACCGGCCGGAAACGGCTTGGCCCGGTGGCGGCCGGACGAAGTATCGAGGTCGGAACATACAACTGGGGATCCAAGCGCCTCGTCATCGATCTCAATGCCGAGTACTATCTGAGCAAACGAGTCGCGGCCTTCGCCGCGTTGAGCAACCTCCTGGACGATCCGATCGACAACAAGATCTATGGTCCGAGCACGCCGGAGTATGCCCGGTTCCGGCAGCGCCAGCAATTTGGGTCGCTGTGGACGTTCGGCCTCAAGGGCACGTTTTGACGGCTCACCGCCGCCTCCTCCCTTTTCAGTATCACCCAAAACCCTGACGACATTTTCCCGTGAATGATGACCTGAGCCGGCGAGGCTTCCTTGGTACCGTGGCCGTTGGCGCGTCCGCCGCCGCCCTCGGTTTGCGCAGTGGCACTGCGGCGGAGGCCGCCGCGCGGACTGACTGGTTCCGCCGCCATCCCCGCGTCTTTCTCCTCGACAGCCAGATGCCCGACCCGGCGGACCAGGGAGTGCCCGGCATGCCGGCGCGTTTCTTCGAGCGGCTCGATCCGCAGGCGATCGTCGAACAGGTGGCGGCCGCCGGCGTCGATACGCTGCTCGTACACGCCAAGGACAACCAGGGAAACTGCTACTATCACAGCAAGGTCGCCCATCGCCACTCCAGCATCGGCGATCGCGACCTCATGCGCGAATACAGCCGGCACTGCCGGGCCCGCGGCCTCACGCTGTTGTATTACGTGCAGCTCTCGCGCGAGCGCCGCTCGTTCACGTATCCCGAGCGCCAGGCCCGGGATGCCCAGGGGCGCGGCGTAAACCAGATGAAGAAGTCCCAGTTTCGCGTGACCCAGGAGGAGGCGCCGGTCGTTTGCTTGAACGGGCCGCATGGCGACTACACCCGCGAGGTGCTCCGCGAATTGTCCAGCGGCTACGACTTCGACGGCTTTTGGCTCGACTGTTTCAGTTGGTGGGGTCGGGTG
>JBBRCR010000272.1:0-11324 GCA_038204695.1 Opitutales bacterium
GCCTGCGTGTTTATTAAGCACTATTTCCATACATTGCATACACAAATCCACTCGCTGGCGCCCGCTGCCACGGAGTTGCGACTCGCTCCGTTTCGAGGTCGTTCCATTCGCGTTTATTCGCGTCCATTCGCGGTAAAAATCAGCCGGACTGTTCTCCTTCGGTTGCGGCTCCGCCGCGCGGGGAAATATGCGGGCTGACGCCGGCGTGCCGACCCGGCGTCCATTCGCGGTTCTGCCCAATAAAAAAACGGCAACCGCAGGCGGCCGCCGTTTGAAATCGTGACTCAATTCAACCGGGACTCAGCGTTTCCCCTTGGTTTTTTTCCGCGGTTTCTTGGTTTCGCCGTCGTCCTCCGCGTCATCGTCGTCGTCCTCCTCGTCTTCGTCTTCGTCGTCCTCGTCGTCCTCATCCTCGTCCTCATCGTCGAGGCCGGCGACCTTCTTCTTCTCTCCCTTCTTCACCGCCACGCCGTCCTCGGCTGGCGCGGCCGCACCTTCCTCTTCGTCCTCATCCCATTTGAGCGACTCGTCGTTCTTGAGTTTCTCTTCCTCTTCCTCGTCGAGTTCGGGGAGATCGTCGGTGTCGTCATCCTCGATGCCTTTTGCGGGCGCCTCTTCGTCGGTATCGTAACCGGCGGGCATGTAATCAAGGATTGCCGTCAGGTCTTCGAAGGTATGGACCGCCTTGCCCTGGATGAAATTGGTGTTCTGGTCCTCGCGGATTTCGTCCTCAACCTCATCGACCGACAGCTTCGATTCGAAGTTGAAGAGGTCGTTGAGCAACTTCACACGGCAGCGCGTGAGGTGATCGAGGAGGTCGGCGTAAGGGCCGTTTTCCTCGTCGAGGATGTCCGGAAGTCCGAAGAGTTTTTCGTCCGACTCGAACAGTGACTCCTTCACGCGCCGCAGGCGCACGCGCCCGTTGCCGAGATCCTTGTCGATGCGAAACCGGATGAATGCGGCCTCGAAGGCGTCCTGGTCGAATCCGTAGTCGCGCAGCGGATCCACCAGTTCGACGAGGTGCTGAATCTGGCGCGGGTCGATGATGCTGAGTCCATCGACGTCCCAGCGCACGGGGTCGCTCGTTTCCGCGACCCACCAGTTGTGGTCTTCGCCGAGACGCACGATGCACCAGTCGAGTGTGTTTGCTTTGGCCATGGGCTAGAGTGAAGGTGAAATTTTTGCGCAGCGTGCGAGCGGAGGTTGAAAAAACAAGCACAAAAGCGCCCGTTGGACACGGTCACGAGCAGATGGTTTTTTCCAGCGGAAAATCTTCAGCGTTCGGCGTTTCGAGCAGGCGCCGAACTTGCCTATTTTCAAGCGGGATTTCACGGTGAGCCGCCATGGGGATTTTTTACGAGACATTGGCGAGGCCCTGGTTCTTCCGCTTGGAATCGGAGCACGCGCATGAAGTGGGCGTGAAAATGATGTCGGTGCTCGGCAAGGCCGCCCCGCTCCGACGCGGCCTGGAGGCCTGGCATCGGGTGCCACGCTGGCAGGGGCGCCCGATTGAGGTGTTTGGCTTGAAATTTCCGAACGCCGTCGGACTGGCCGCCGGTTTCGACAAGAATGGAGAGGCTTGGCAAGGGGCGGCCGCGATGGGTTTCGGTCACGTGGAAATCGGAACCGTCACCGCCCTGGCGCAGCCGGGAAATCCGAAGCCGCGCGTCTTCCGTTATCCGGCGCAGCAGGCCGTAATAAATCGGATGGGATTTAACAACGAGGGGGCGGAGGCAGTGGCGAAACGGCTCGCGCGGCAGCCGGGCCGTGGCCGTCGCGCTATTCCGCTCGGAATCAACCTCGGCAAGTCGAAACTCACCGAGCTGGACCGGGCGGCTGAGGATTATCTGGTGAGTTTTTCGCACCTGGCAGACTACGCGGACTACCTCGTGCTCAATGTGTCGAGCCCAAATACGCCAAATCTGCGTCAACTTCAGGACGAGTCGCGTCTGCGCGAGCTCCTTGGCGCCATCACGGCAGCGAACCGGGAGCGGGCGGCACAGCGGCCTGCGGCGCGCGTGCCGATCTTGTTGAAGATCGCGCCGGACCTGAGTTGGGCGCAGATCGAAGCAGTGCTGGCGGTGATTTCCGACCACGGGCTGGATGGGATTATCGCGACCAACACGACGCTCGCGCGGCCGGGGTTTTTCGCGATGGTGAACGAGGCCGGTGGGCTGAGTGGCGCACCGCTGCGCCATCGCTCCACGGAGATCGTGAATTTTATCTCGCGCGCCACGCACGGACGCCTGCCGATCATCGCCGTGGGGGGCATCACCGATACCGTGAGTGCAGGGGAAAAAATGGATGCGGGAGCGATGCTCGTGCAGGTTTACACCGGGTTGATCTATCGTGGGCCGTTTTTCGCCAGTGAGTTGGCGCGGGCGCTCGCGGATCGGCAGCGGGCGCTCGGGACGGCGTGAGTGAGACGCCCCACTGCAACGGGGCTGATGTCCGCACTGCCCCCATCCGTCCTGCGCGGACCTTGGTTTTTCCGTTTCAGTGCTGGACAACCCCCCCGCCATGTTTCTTAGTCCGCCTTCGCTTTTCAAAGACTGCTCGGGTGGTGGAATTGGTAGACACACACGTTTGAGGGGCGTGTGCCGTAAGGCGTGCAGGTTCGAGTCCTGTCCCGAGCACCATCTCTTTCCCTAAAGCCGGGGCGCGGCTTCCTCCGATGGTTGGAGCCCGGCGCGAGGTGTTGATGAACACGCGAGGGGCAACCTTCGTAAATCTCGACTGGCTGAACCGTGGCGCCGTGGCCGTGACGTGCAAGAAGTGCAGTCGCATCGAGTGGTTCAAGGATGCGCCGGAACCATTGGAGTGACCGCATGGTTGGGTCCGGGCAATTGACAGACGCACGGTGCGCGGTTAGCCCCGATTACCCGTGCCACGTATTCACCGATACAGGCGGGCGAGAGCGGAGTTCCGAGCACGTTTCACCACCGACCAATCATTCGATCATGTACTCAGCGATTACTGCCGGCGAATTGACAACGAGGCGTTCATTTCTGCAGGGCGCGGCAGCCCTCGCGGCTTGCGCCCTTGCCCCAGGCAACGTGTTGCGTGGAGAAAGCGCGCGCAAGGCCGGCAAGCCAAACTCCGTCTTCAAAGGCGTGCGCATCGGCTGCATTACCTATAGCTACCGTCCCGATATCGTAACGGCGGAGGATACGCTCAAGGCTCTCATTCAGAATGGCCTCAGCGAAGTGGAGCTGATGGGCGGGCCGATTCAGTCGTATGCGGGTATCAGCGGTGGCGCCCCCAAGGCGAAAGGGCGCAAGGGTTCCGTTCCCCCGGAACAGCCCGTGAAGGCACCGGCAAAACCGACCGACGCCCAGCGCCAGGCGCAACTCGCGAAGTGTCGGGATTTGCGCAAAATGTACAACGACGCCGGCGTCAATATTCACATACACAAGATGGGCTTTGGGCCGTCGGACGAGGAGATTGAGTTCAATTTTCTGGTCGCGAAGGCGCTCGGCTGTGTCGGCATCACCACCGAGCGATCGGAACCGCTGGCCAAGAAATTAGCGCCGTTTGCGGACAAGCACAAAATCTGGGTCGCCTTCCACAATCACACAACGAACTACCCGGTGATGGATAAGACCGATCCAATTTTGGAGTATGGCCAGTATATCGGCTTCAATTTTGATGCGGGCCACTATTTTGCCGGCACCAAGGGACTCTCACCGATTCCCGTGCTCGAAAAGTACCACCAGCGCATCGTCAGTCTGCATATGAAGGACCGAACCGCGGACGGCGGCAACCTGCCTTGGGGCCAGGGGAAGACCCCCATCAAGGAAATCCTTCAACTGATTCGGAAGGAGAAATGGACGTTTCCGACGGATATTGAACTCGAGTACAAGGTCCCGGCCGGTTCGAACCCCATCGCGGAAGTGGGCAAGTGTGTCCAATATTGCCGCGAAGCGCTCGCCTGATCGACTGGGCTTTGCGCGACACCGGCCGGCTCGGCCGTGGGCCAGCTATAGAGTGTCGGGCCCGTCTGCCCCCGAACAGCCAATTACCAATTACCAATAACCAACAACCAATCACTAATAACCGATAACCAAAGTGGTAGACCCGGAGGGACTCGAACCCCCGACCCTCTGGTTCGAAGCCAGATGCTCTATCCAACTGAGCTACGGGTCCACGGAACGGGCGCACCATGAACACGCGCCCGGAAACTATCGAGCGATTTCCGCCCGGGGCAGATTGGTCCGGGTTCGGTCCCGAATCAAGTCCCGCAAATCGATCTGCAGGGCTTTGAGCCGGGTGACAATTTCCGGAATGGCGATCGCGCCAGCCGAGCCTTCAAGCCGCGCCATGATATGCCGGGCACTCGCCTCGTCGAACGGCAGCACGTGTCCAAAATAGACATACACGGGATTCGTATGCGCGTCCGTGCCGGCATCGGCGTAGGCCCGGGCCGCGATCCAACTGCTGGCCCGCACTGACAGAACGTGACGCAACGACCATTCCGCGCGGCCCCCGGGTGCGAACCGCCGTTCGAACTTAATCGTTCGGCAGCGCGATCGTCACGTGACCGAGCTGGCCGCGCCCAAAGGTACGGTACTCCTGTCCCGATGTGATGTGGTAGATTCCGCGCCGCGCGAGCGTCCTATCGCCGAGCCCCTTTGCCTGGAGGTAAGTTTCGTATTTCGGACCACCGCAGTCGTAGCCGGTCACATTCATCGAAAGCAGGCAGGCGTACCGGATGTCCTTTCAACACGTTTGGGGAAACTCGGTTTCGTGTAGCCATGATATCGTCGTGAAGCAACGCGGATGAATGGCGTCGATCCGCCGTCCGGGCTGGCCACAGGTGGCTGGGGTAGCGCCGGTCTCCGACCGGTGTCTGTTTGTATTCAAGAACCCTGGACGTGTTCGGGAGCAGTCGGTTTTCGTACGAAACAACTGTACGGGTCCCGGGCGAAGTCGCCGGTCGGAGACGCGGCGCTGCTCGGGCAACGGGCGGAGACGCCCATGGCACGCCGGGCACGGATGCGCATGATTATTGACCTGTCCCTATGGCACCCCGAACTTCCCCCCATGAAATGCGTTTACGCTGCCCGATTTGCCCACGGGCTCGGGCTGGTGCTTCTGGGTGTCGCGCCACTCCTGCAAGCCGCCGCGCCACCCGAGCTGCGCGATGTGGTCGCGGCCAAGATCACGGCCGAGTACCCCTCGCTCGAGGCGATCTATAAACAACTCCATGCGAATCCCGAGCTGTCGTTCATGGAAACGAACACCGCGGCGCTCGTCGCGAAGGAACTGCGTGCGCTCGGCATAGAGGTTACGGAGAAGGTCGGCAACACGGGGGTGGTTGGCGTGCTGAAAAACGGCCCGGGTCCAACCGTGCTGCTGCGGGCCGACATGGACGGGCTGCCGGTCAAGGAGTCGACGGGCATGCCGTGGGCGAGCACGGCGGTGGTGAAGGACCTGGCCGGAAAGGATCAACCGGCGATGCACGCATGTGGACACGATCTGCACATAACCGGGCTCATCGGCACCGCGCGCACACTCGTCGCGTTGAAGGAGCACTGGAAGGGGACGATTGTATTGGTGGCGCAGCCGGCCGAGGAAATCGTCGCGGGCGCCCGCGCAATGTTGAGTGATGGTCTATATACACGGTTCCCGAAACCGGACTTTGCCCTCGCATTGCATGTGTCGGCTGTCCGGCCCGCCGGGGTGGTGGGTTATGTTGAGGGCACGCCATATGCCAGCGTGAGATCGGTCGACATCGTGGTTCGCGGGATTGGCGGGCATGGCTCGCAGCCCCACACCACGCGCGATCCCGTGCTGCTCGCCTCGCAGATCGTTGTGGCGCTCCAGACCATCGTGAGTCGCGAGATCAAGCCGGGCACGCCAGCCGTTGTCACGATTGGGACGATACAAGGCGGGACGAAACGCAATATCATCTCGGAGTCGGTGAAGCTCGAACTGACGTTGCGGGCGTTCGAGGAAAAGGTGATGGAGCAGCTCGTCAGCTCGATTCGGCGCATCTGCGAAGGAACGGCGCGCGCGGCGGGATTGCCCGACGATCGGCTGCCGCTGGTCACGGTGACGCCGGAGTCGACCCCCGTCACCGTGAATGACGCTGCGTTGACGCACCGGCTCGTAGGCACGTTCAAGGCGTGGCTGGGCGAGGGTGGGGTGGAGGAGCGGCCACCTACCACGGGTGGCGAGGACTTCTCGGAGTTCGGCCGCACCGTTCACCGCGTGCCAATTTTCATCTGGGGAGTGGGCGCAGCGGACCCCGCAAAATTCGAGGCGGCCGAACGCGAGGGACGATCGCTGGCATCGAACCACTCACCGCTTGCGACGTTCCTGCCCGATCCGACTTTGCAGACGTGCGTGACGTCGATGACGGCAGCCGTGTTGGAGCTGACGGCCGGGAAAACCTCGCGTTAATCCGGCGCTGGCCAACTGAAGGAGATACGGTTTCTGTCGAACATGGCGTTGTGACGCCGATACGGCGGGCGAAGAATGTATATAGTGTGAGGTCGGCCGTCGGCGCTGCCGTCCGCGTGCGGCGTAAATGCCAATGCTTGTCAATCAATGATCTAGAGTGTACCAGAGCGTGTTTGACAGCCGGGCAACGGGCAGTGTGCGCGTGGCCACGAGTGCGAACTCGGTGGCCGAACTCAGCAAGAACGCCCTGGCGTTGGAGAACGATCCCGCGATCGTGCAGAATCGCGACCATCTGCGAGCAATCCGCAAGACGGGCGCCCGGGTGCTGTATCAAGCGGTTTACTTTGACGGGCCGACCCCGAAAGGTGCCCATAACTATAACCCGCTGGCGATGGTCACCGACGAGCCGGATTACGTTCAAGCCATCGGGCGTTTGCGCGGGATCTTCGATGCGAACGGGCTGAAGGACGCCAGGATCAGCGTCTATCGTGCGGTCGCCGGTCGGAAGGACCACACTCATCGCATCACCATCAACACGCCCTCGGCCGACCGGTTGGCTGCGTTTCTCGACTTGATGGCCAGCAATTCGCAGCTGACCGAGTGGCTGGCGAGTTCGGCGAAGTTGCGCACGGTTGTTGCCAACAGCACATCCCGGGAGATTACGAAATAGCCGCGGAGCCTGCCCTCGCCAGCCCCACTGAGCCGCTATCGTTGCGAAGGCGGGAGCCGATTCACTGGCGGCGGTTTCGAACCTGACGGCGGCAGGAGCGAGGCTTCCAATCCGCCCGCCTCCACCCACACCTGTATCAACGCGTTGGAGACGCCGAGTTCGGTGTGCAGCACGGCGCGTAGCGCGACCGGTTCTAATGTCCGTGTAGTCGTGCCGCGGGCGGTTCTCACCCAATGCGTATTGCCGTGCAGAACGTTTGCCTCCCCCGGGCGGTTCCAGCGGGCATATAGTCGTTGATTGAAGGGACTGCGGTCGCGCGAAGCTTCGTAGCGTGCGAGATACTCCTCGTGAGTGACCGGATCGCCGACGAGCCGGCAAGGCAGGTAGTCGGGATTGCCGGGCGAGGCCGACCAGATCACGTGCGTGCCGGCGTCGCGCTCCACTTCGATCGCAAACACGGGGTCCGGGCTGATGTAGCCGGCGTCATCCAGGGGAAGCGGTGCATTGCAGAGGAATGACGAGTCGACCAGCCAGTCACGACCGTCAAGTCTGACCTTCGTGCTGGCATGAGTGACGAGGCCGAGATCGCGCATGGCGCCCGTGACGCGGCGCGCCTCGAAGCCGAGTGAACGGATGAGCGTATACAACGCGTTGCTGGTCGACCAGCAGGTGCCGCCCGCGCCATGCGCCAGCCAGTGGTTGAAAAAGTCAGTGGCGTGTCCACCGGGTAATGCACCCGCGCGGCCCTCCCGCAGCGCGAGCATTTTGGTGAGATTGTCGAACGGGATCGCGTGACACCACGCACGATAAATCTCCGTGAGTCCTTCAAGTGTCAGCAGCGGTTGGGTCGGCAGACCCAACCGGGCGAGCAGCGCCGCGCGGAGTGTGGGATCGAGCGTGTCGTCGTTCATGGGCAGATCGGAAATTCGTTTTCTGGAGCGAAGCGATCATGATGTTTTGTGCAACGAGTTGCACTCAGCCATCGACGATGGCGGCCCTTCTATAATTCACGCGTGAGTGTGGCGCGAAACGAGCCGAACACCGTGAACCGCGTCACCACACCCCCCTCATTGGCCCAAACATGTTGGATAATGCACCCCTGCGAAAAACCATTCACGCGCGCGCTCCGAGCGTGGATCGGAGTGAGACCATGCGACGGACGACCAGCGAATGGTCCTGTCACTTTCAGCTGGCGTGCACCTTCCGCGCTGACAACGTTGAGCCCAGCGAATGGCGAGCCCCACAGCACCCACCGCAGCAGTCATCCTCAGCTACGCGCGCGAAAATACCGAGCCCCACTCGGAGGATCGCCGGCGCTTGGCGGGCCTTTGGCGTGGAGCGTGGTTTCATCAAAGTTCGTTTGACGGGCCGCCGAACGCCCGTTCCACAGAGATTAAACTCACCATCCCATGAAGGCATTAGCGGTTCAGAACAGTTCCATTCCAGGCGCGAACGTCTTTGGAGCCAAGCCGCTCCCGGTGGAGGAAGTCACCGATCCCACCGAGACCGAAAAGACGATCAAACTGCTCCGGCAGATTTTTCCCACGCTTTCAACGAGCGCGCTCGAGCGGCTGCACGGCTCGGCCCTCCGCCGAACGTATCCTCCGCTGGTCACGTTGTGCCACGAAGACGAAATCGAGCACTGCTTCTATATCATCGTCGAGGGGATGGTCGACGTGTTCAAATGTCTCGAGGGGCAGCGGCTGTTGGTCAACCAGCTTCGCGCGGGTGAGCATTTCGGCGATCTCGCGATGCTGCTCGATCGGCCTCGCACCGCCACGATTGTCACCGCCGAGACCACGACGGTGCTCGAAATCGAAAGAGAAATCTTCACGGAGTTTCTCCAAACGAAACCTGAAATCGTCGTCGCGCTTTCGCAGGTGCTCCTGCAGCGATTTCTGATGCAACAGGAGAGGCATCTGCTGGAGATCGCGCGGTTGAAGAAGCGCGACACGCCGCCGCCGAAGGTGTTCGTGAGCTACGCCCGTACCGACAGCGTGTTTGCGACGCGGCTCAGCAATAGCCTGATCAAAAACAACATCGACCTATGGCTCGACGTGTACCGGTTGGAGCCTGCCCGGAGCTGGGCGCGCCAGATCGGCGAAGCGCTCGATGCGTGTCACACCATGATCGTAGTGCTATCACCGACGAGCGTGTGTTCGGAGAACGTCGATGACGAGTGGAACTATTATCTCGATCAGAAGAAGCCTTTGGTCGTTGCCCTGCACCACCCCTGCAAAGTTCCATACCGGCTTTCAAAGCTTCAGTATATCGATTTTCATGATACGTGCTTCGACCAAGCCGTCGCGCGGATCGTGGCGACGTTGAACACGCTGGGCTGAGCGCTTGGATTGGTTGGCGGGCGGATGGGGAGTTACTGCCGTGGTATCAGTTTTGGGTTCGGTTATTGGTTATCAGTTATGGCGACCTCACGTTATGGGATTCGTTTCGGGCGGCGTTTGCGCAGGCAAAAAATCCCAGGGAACGTTTGCTGCTCATCGGTGCGCTTGGCGGTGTCAGGGCTCCGGCCGCGGTGGAGCGCGCGCTCGAATACGCGCTGAACGGTCCGCTCAATTCTACGGAATTCCTGCGCATCCCATTCGCGCTGGCCGGTCATCCGGGACAGCGTGAACGGGTCATCGCGTGGGTGATGCAGCACTTCGATGAGCTGAAGGCCAAAGCCGCGCCGCAAGCGGTGGCCGGGTTGATTTCGCTGGGGGCGGGCAACGACAGCGGGTTGTTCGAGAAACTCCGGCAGTTCCTGCTGGAACCCGCGCGCAGAACTCAGCTGGCCGGGAAGAACATCACGAAGGCCAGCGACCGGATGGCCCAGCGGATGCTGTTGCGCGAGCGGGAATCGGCCAACGTGGTGGCGTTCATCACGGCGTGGTCCGCCCAGCCGCCGAGTGATCGGTGAGCGGCAGAGCTCGGCGCCGAGTGTCACGTCAGGACGCGTCGATCCGGCATCCGATTTGGCACCGCCCGTCGCAGATCACAAATAACCGTTAACGCTAAACCGATAACCGGATTGATGCCCTAATGCGGACCGGCGCTGCAGCTTCGAGCACCCGCCAGACCGGTGAATCGATTTGCGGGCGGAGCGTTCCCTGCGCTCACTTCCGGTCGGATGGAAAAAGCGACCAATACCGGCAGCACGTGGGTGGATGAGCTCGTTCATTTTTTGCGCACGCAACCGATGGTCAGCGCGGTGCGGATCGATGCCGGGGCGCAGAAAGTCGCCGTCGCCACCGTCGGCCAGGTGGGCCTGGAGGGCTTGGAGGGCCTCGAGCAAAAGCTGGCCGAAACGATCGCGGCGATTGAGGCCGAACTGGCGGCGAAAGGCGCGGCGCGGGTTCCGGTCGGGTTTTCCGTGCGGCGCGACGGCGGCGCGATGGTGGTGGGACGCAACACCTGCGAAACGGCCGAAAAGCTCTGGCTGTGGCGAGAGATGGAATGGCCCGAAATCAAAGCCGAGCCCACGCCGGACGAGCAGGAATGGCGGAAACTCGCGCTGCTCGCCGTGGTGTGTGGCGCCGCCGGAATCGCTGGTGGCATTGCTTCCCGCCTGGCGCCGGGGACGCCATGGGTGGCGAAGTCGTTTCTGCTCGTGGGCTTGGTCGCCGGAGGCTGGGACGCGGCGGTGGATACGTGGGCGAACCTGCGCAAACGCGAAATCGATATTCACTTTTTGATGCTGGCGGTGGCGGTGGGCGCGATGTTCATCGGCGCGTGGGGCGAGGCAGTGCTGCTGCTGTTTCTTTTTTCCGCATCCGGCGCGATGGAAGAATACGCCCTCGATCGCACGCAGCGCGAAGTCAGCGCACTGCTGAAGACATCGCCAAAACGCGCGACCGTCGTTCTCGCTGATGGCAGCGAAAAGGAAACCGCCGTCGAGGAACTCCAGATCCGCCACCGCGTACGGGTCAAGCCAGGCGAGGCGTTTGCCGCCGACGGTCTCGTTGTGAGCGGGCGAAGTGCAAGCGACGAGTCGGCCCTCACGGGCGAGGCGACGCCGGTCGAGAAGAACATCGGCGACGAAGTGTATAGCGGCACCGTGAATCTTTGGGGCGCAGTCGATTTCGACGTCGTGCGTCTCCCCTCCGAGAGCACGCTGCAGAAAATCATCCGGCTGATTCAGACGGCGCAAAAACTCAAAGCGCCGAGCGAGCGTTTCACCGACAGGTTCGGCACGGGCTACACGTACGCGGTGATCGGGGGCGCCACGCTGATGTTCCTCGTGTGGTGGCTG
>JBBRCR010000273.1:0-11300 GCA_038204695.1 Opitutales bacterium
CTTTAAACGTGCTTTTCCCGACCACCTTAAACTGAGCCGTGGTGATTTGGGCGGCGAGTTGCGCGAGCGCTTGATTGCTCACGGTCGTCCACGGTGTTGTCGGCGGGAGCCCGGCCGCGGCGACCCAGCGTTCCCACAACCGTTGCGGCATCGGCAAGGGACTCCACGTCGCCATCTGCTTGCGCGGATTCTTCTCGCGCACGACCGCCAGTTCGCGCCGTAACGATTCGGGCGTGTGCGGCGGCGCAAAATTCACCTCGAGCGGAAACTCGTAGGCGACCGCCGCCATTTCCCGCGCCCCCCACGCGGACAGCTTGAGAATCGCCGGACCACTCAGCCCCCAATGCGTAATCAGGAGCGGACCCGTGGTCGCCAGCTTGGAACCGACCAGCCGCGCGGCCACGTTCTCGACCGACACACCCGAAAGTCCGATCAGCCGCCCATCGTCGATATGAAACGTGAACAGCGACGGCACCAGCGGTTCCACGGTGTGGCCCAGAGCCTGTGCAATCGTGAACCCCGCCGAGGCCCGGCTGCCGCCAGTCGCAAGCATGAATCGTTCGCAACGGACCTCGTTGCCGTCGGTCAACGTCACCCAAAACGCCGTCGCCGCCTGATCGCGCCCCACCCGCTCAGCCTTGCGGACACCGAGGCTGGTGATGACGCGCACACCGGCCGCGTTCGCGGCGGACGTCAGGCAGTCGATGATGGTCGCGGAATCGTCGGTGACGGGAAACATCCGGCCGTCCTCCTCGGTTTTTAGCTCCACGCCGCGCGCCGCAAACCACGCCACCGTGTCGCGGGGCTGCCAGCGATGAAAGGCGCCGAGCAACTCGCGTCCACCCCGCGGATACCGTTTGACCAGTTCGCGCGGCTCGAAACAGGCGTGCGTAACGTTGCAGCGGCCGCCACCCGAGACGCGGACTTTGGCCAGTGGATGCGCCGTTGCCTCGTAAATCGTAACTTCGCCCCGATCGCCCAACTGTTCCGCGCACGCGACGGCTGCGAAGAAACCCGCTGCCCCGCCGCCGACCACGATGACGCGTCGTTTATCGGTCATGTTGGCAACCTGCGGCGCCCCAACGCAGAGTCGAAGCGAAATCGAACTTCCCGCGATTCAGCGGGGAACCGACAAAAAAAAGCCGGTCGGGAACCGGCCAAAAAAGAAAACCGCCGCGGGCTGCGAGCCGCGGCGGCGTTTAGTACCAACCCCTGACAAAAAATCGTACTCAGTTTTTCTTCTTCTTGCCGCCGCCGGAGCCGCCACCCTCTTTGGCCATGGCTTCGTATTTCTTCCGCTGATCGGGCGTCAGCACGGCCGAGACCTGCTCGCGCTGCTTCTTCATCATCGGGCCCATCTTGTCCTTACGCTCTTCCTTCGGGATCTGCTGCATCTCTTCGCGGCCTTTCGCGAAGATGGCCGTGATCTTCTCCTTTTGGGCTGCCGTCAGGCTGCCGACCGCCTGCTCGATCCGGGCGATCTGCTGTTCGGGGGTCATGGCACCCTTTTTTTCCTGGGCTTGGGCAAACGGGGCGGACGCCATGACGCTCAGGGCGACGGCGGCGATAATAACTTTAAGCGACTTCATATGATTCGAAGTTGTGGCTAATTGAGGTTTTGTCTTGTCCGGCAAAGAAGCCGGATGTGGCAGCTAGACGGCATCCGCCCGGCATAGTTACTGAAATTCGCAGGAAGCTTGCGGCGGCGCCCCCCGCAAGGCACCGTCGGCCGACTCATGATTGAGGTCACCGCCCTAACGAAACGCTACGGAACCTTCCCGGCCGTGCGTGACCTCTCGTTCACCGTCCGAGCGGGGGAAGTCCTTGGATTGGTGGGACCCAATGGCGCCGGCAAGACGACGACCCTGCGTTGCCTGGCCGGCATTATTCCGGCAAGTGCCGGCACGATTCGGATCGCGGGCCATGAGATTGCGAAGGAACCGGTGGCGGCGAAACGCGCCCTGGCATTTTTCCCGGACGAACCCCGGTTGTTCGAGTACCTGACGGTGCGCCAGCACCTGAACTTTGTGGCGCGGATCTATGGCGTCGCCGGCCACGAGCAAATCGCCCGGCCACTGCTCGATGAATTCGAGATGGCCGACAAAGCCGACCAGCTGCCCGGCGAACTCTCCCGAGGCATGAAACAGAAACTGGCGATTGCGTGCGGGCTGCTGCACTCGCCGCAAGTCATGTTCTTCGATGAACCGCTGACGGGGCTCGATCCGCTGGGGATTCGCCGGATGAAGGATTCAATCGTGAAACGGGCCCGCGCCGGCGCCACGGTCGTCCTCAGCTCGCATCTGCTTCACCTATTGGAGGAGGTTTGCACGCATGTCCTGATTCTGAAGCAGGGGGAGAAACTGGCGGACGGTACGATCACGGATGTTGCCGCCCGCTTCAGCAACGGAGACGCGAACGTGACGCTGGAGGAAATTTTCATCCGCGCGACGGGCGGGTCGGAGCGGTGAGTGCGCTGGTTGTCCAAACCCGTGGCTGCGAGCGCCAGCGAGTGGATGGAGGCCGGACGACGGAGGACGGACGACCATGAAGATTCGAGCCCCTCGCTGGGCGCAGCCACGAAGGCCAGCTTCGCCCTCACGATCCCGCGCGTCGCAACGATCTCTTCGCCGTTGAAACCACCCGTCTCCCGCACCTTTACGGTTCTCTGCCCATGCTGCGCGCGCTGATTTATCTGCGGCTGACGTCGTTCAAGAACTGGGCGCTGTCGCGGCTGCGGCGACTGCGGCAGCCAAAATATCTGGCGGGTTTCGTCGTGGGCCTGGCGTACTTCTATTTTTTCTTCTTTCGAGGGGTGGCGGGCGCCCCCGCCCGGCGGCCGTCGCGGGGCGCCCCCACCGAAGCGATGCAAACCGCGGAAGCCCTGTTCGCCATCGACTGGGTGCCCGTGGCCTCGGCGGTGGGCGCGATGGTCCTGCTCGCATTCCTCGTGCTCATGTGGATCGTACCGGCCAAGCCGGCCGCACTCGGATTCACGGAAGCGGAGATAACCTTCCTTTTCCCCGCGCCCGTAACGCGGCGTGCATTGCTGCATTTTCGACTGCTGAGCAGCCAGTTTCGAAGCCTGATTGGCGCAGCCGTAATGATGCTGTTTTCGAACCGCTGGACATTCGTGGACGGCAATCCCTTCACGCATGCCGTGGGCTGGTGGTTTGTTTTCTCGGCGCTCAACCTGCATTTCAGCGGTGCCAATTTCACGCTCACCCGCCTGGCCGAACGCGGTCTCAGCACGACGCGGCGGCGGCTTTTGATCCTTTCCCTCGCCACGCTCGGGGTCGCTGTAACCATGGGCCGGTTACCAGAGCCCCTCCCGCTGCCGGCGGTTTCAGGGGAGTTCGGACTGCAGTCGCTGGCCAATTGGATGGTGCTGCTGGCTGGAACCGCGCCACTCAGCTGGGCGCTTTGGCCGTTGAAATTGGTGATCGCGCCATTTCTCGCCGCCGATACGCGCGGGTTTCTCCTGGTGTTCGCGCCCACTCTCGTGGTGATCACGCTGCATTATTTCTGGGTGGTGCGGGCGGCGGTGGCATTTGAAGACGCGACCATCGATCACGCGGAAAAACGAGCCGCCCGAGCGGCCGCGTGGCGGGCGGGTGATCGCCGCCTCGGCCGCGTTCCGAGCAAGGGCCGGGCGGCGCCCTTTCGACTTGTCGCCGCTGGCCGCCCCGAAGTTGCGTTCCTCTGGAAGAACCTGCTCTCCACCTGGCCGTATTTTACGCCGCGCGTGTTTCTCGGGTGCGCGATCGTGGTGACGGCGGCTTGCGCCTGGATGAACGCGCAACCGAAGTGGCGCGGCCTGCTGCCGGCGATCGGCGGCATCGCCCTGATATTCGGCGGCTACACGCTGCTGCTGGGCCCGCAATTCACCCGTCAGGATATGCGTACGGATCTCCCGAATACGGATATCCTGAAAACATATCCCCTCGCCGGCTGGCAGATCGTCCTGGGCGAGTTGCTTGCCCCGACGGCGATCCTCACCGGGGTATTGTGGCTGGCTCTGCTCGTGCTGGCACTGGCCTTCCAGCCAAGCCACCCCCGCGTTGCCTGGCTGACACTGCCGGTTCGCATTGCCAGTGTGCTCGGCCTCGCCGCCCTCATGCCGCCGCTCTCGGCGTTGCAACTCATCATCCCCAATGCCGCCACGCTCCTGTTCCCCGGTTGGTTCCAGGCGAGCCGCGGACGCGGCGGCGGCATCGAAGTGATCGGCCAGCGCATGATTTTCTTGTTCGCCCAATTGCTCACCATGATTGGCGCACTCCTGCCCCCCACGCTGTTTGGCGGGCTGTTGATCTTCATTTTCCATTGGTGGCTCGGCCCCGTTGCGGCTGTCACCATCGCCACCATGGCCATGCTGGCGATTCTCCTCGGCGAGGTCTGGCTCGGCGTGTGGTGGCTCGGAGGACGCTTTGAAAAACTCGATCTTTCGGCGGATTTGCATCTGTAGCCCGCCCCGCCAACCCACGCCATGGACACCGCTCGCCTGACCAAAATCGCCGCCGACACCGTGGGTGCGGCCCAGCGCCAGCTGCCGGCGGAACTCCGCACCCTCGCGCGCGACGTGCCCGTGCATTACGAGCGACTGCCCGCGGACGATGTGCTCAAGGACGGTTTTGAGCCTGATATTCTCGGACTCTTCTCGGGCCATCCCCACGGAACCGAGCTCGCGCACGACAACCCCGCGCCACCGCAGATCGTCCTTTATCTCGACAATCTCTGGGACTTCATCGAAGGCGACGAGGATTTGTTTCGGCAGGAGGTTCGGCTCACCTACCTGCACGAACTCGGTCATTATTTCGGGTGGGACGAGGATGACCTTGCCGCCCGCGGGCTGGAGTAATCGCGCGAACCCGCATCTGGCGCACCCCGCACACACGTACGAAACCGGCCGGAACAATTCGCAATCGGCGCTTTTCAACGAGCTTCCGCCATGCCTACACTCGGCCGCACATACCGTCTCGTCTTGTCATGAAGAATTTCCTGTTCCTCTCACTTATTACGCTCTTTGCCGGTGCCGCCGCCCGCGCTGAGGTGACGCGCGCCGATCTCGTGGATCGCGTCCTGAGCTGTGAGGCCGTTCTCCAAGAGTTCCAGGCGCATACGAACACCGCGATCCCACCCCAGGTGTGGCAGCGCGCGAAGGCCGTGTTGATTCTCAACCAATTCAAGGCCGGGCTCTTTCTGGGCGTGAAGGACGGTTATGGCGTCATCATGGTGAAGAAGCCCAACGGTCGCTGGAGCGTGCCGGTGCTGATCAACGCGGGCGAGGCGAGCCTCGGTTTCCAACTCGGCGCCAAATCGATCGAGAGCGTTTTCATCATCACCGACGAAAACACGCCGCGTATGCTGTTCAAAAACCGTCTCAATATCGGCGTGGACGCCAAAGCCGTCGCCGGCCCGAAAGCAGCCGAAGTCGAACGCAACCGGGAAGAACTCCTCAAAACACCGCTGCTCGCCTACATCAAGACCAAGGGCCTGTACGCCGGCGCCACGGTGAAGGCCGGTCACATCTCGCGTAATGATCAGGCCAATTTCACGCTGTACAACACACGCTACACGATGCCCGAGTTGCTATATAGCGACTGGGTGCCGCCGGCGGTGGAAGTGCAGCCATTGATGAACCTGTTGCAGCGGCTGGCGCCCTGAGGCGCAGCGCGACACGGGCGTCCTGCCTTAACTTTAGCCACAAGTCGCCAAACGCCGCTCGGAACATGGGCGGGACGCCCAGTCCACTCCAAATCCATGGGCGGGATGCTCCGCCCGTGCCGCTGCGAACCAGCAGGCCAGAATGCCAGGGCCACTTCATTTCGGTGGGCAGTCCGCGCTGAGCGTGGCAAGGGCGTCCCGCCCATGTTTTTCTGTGCACAATACATGATGGGCCTCCCGCCCGCGTGCGTGCGTGCGTCATCGCGCAACTTGTGTGTAAAGGTACGGCGTCCCGTTCATGTTCCGGTTCACGCGCGAACCAGCGCCACCCGTGGCTGCGAGCGCCAGCGAGTGGACGCGTCATCCCGTCGCGCTGCGCCAGGACCAGCACGTATTCACGTCGGTGAGACGAACGACTGCGACCGAAACTCCTCCAAATATGCGGTCAACTCCGCCAGGACTGCATCCGCCACTATACTCTGCGCCTCGATCCGGCTCGCGCCCGGACATACGATGCGGCCACTTCGCACGGCGATGAAACGGCCCCGCCGTCGGTGCGCAATGGCCCACCAGGCGAACGGATCGGCGACGCTTTCTTTTTCCGACGGCTCCGCGTAGCCGGTCGTGGCGACGCCGAGGTCACTACCGAAGAGGCGGCAAACTCCCCGGGCCATTTGGCAAGCCACCTCGGCGGAAACGCTATTCACCCGCCGGGCAGCCGTGCGGTCGACGCCCAAGTGGCGCACTTTCTGATCGAGCGTGTAAGCGGTGATGCCGCCGCGAAAAAAATTCGACGCGCCGGAGATTTCGCCGACGCGAGCCTGCACGCGACCGCAGGTGAGACTTTCGGCGGCCGCAAGGGTCAGCGCCGGCCGTCGCAGCATGAGCGTTTTCAACTCGATCATGGCCCGCTCGAGAATGGCGGCTAATCTTTGCGCGGCAGCACGGGCAGGGCGTTATCCGGCACCAGCAGGGGCCCGGCCAGGAACACGTGCGGCGACGCCGGATCCACCACGACGATGGTCGCGTGGATGTCGCCGGCACCAAAGGTTTCGAGCCGCGTCACGTTCGGCAGCGGCTCCCCGCCTGGGCGAAACGCGATGCCACGCTCGAGCCGGTAACGATGTTCATCCGCATGCACGAGCAGGACCGGGCGCCCGAAAGCGCGTGCTTCCGCCTCGAGGGTTTCGAGAAACCGCGTGAAGCCCGATTGGCGGCCGGGTCGCTCCTGGTTGAAAGGCTGCGCTTGAAAAAAGAACCCCACGCCCGGAGCGCTGCTCGACCGTGCCTCGGCAAACGTGCTGCGAATCCACGCCACGTTGGCGCGATCGCGCTCTTCGAATTCCTCCATGGCGCCCGGCACCTTCGGTTGGCAATTGTTATTGCTGCCGACGACGTGCACGGTGGCAAACACGACGCCATCGCGTAACCAGCGCGCATTCTCGACAAACTTGGCGAACGCCGGGTCGCGTCGCTGGGTCACGAGCGGGATCGGCCTCCGGCCCATGCTCTGTTCCTGCGCAAAGTATGTCGCCCGCACTTTGCCCAACCACACCAGCGGGTCATGGGGCCCGCCTTTCGTGCTGTGTACATCCGTCCACTCGTTGTCGCCCGGCGTGTACATCACGGGACCCTCGAGCGAATCAAACCACGTGCGAACTCTCACCAGGAACGCATCGGTTGGCGGTTCGGCGGAGATTTTGGTGTCGCCGCAATGCACGACGAAGGCCGGCGCATGCCGGTTGATCTCGCGCAGCAACCGTTCGTAGGCGGCAAAGTTTTCGCTGCCATAGGGCATGCAGCCCAGCGCAACAAAACTAAATCGTGGGGGCCGCGGGGCGGCGGGCCCGGCGGCCGAAACGCCGTGTGCACACAACCCGATGATGACAACCGCAGCAGCAAAGCGGAACATGCCGGAAGCATGGCCGCCTGTGCTCATCGACGGAAGTCCGAATCGGTGGAGGGCGGGATGCCACGTTTTGATTGTCGCTACGGAGCACCAGCGAGTGGTGGCAGAATGGGCGGCCGGTGGATGTTCCGGGCGGCACCGGCCATTCGACCCTCGCAACCACGCGCGCATTCGCACCCCCTCGTCGCCTACCCGATCTCCAACCCCACGGGACAATGATCGCTGCCCATGACTTCCGGGCTGATCCAGGCGCGCTTCAGCGCCTTCTGGAGTTTGTTGCTCGCGACAAAATAATCGACCCGCCACCCGATGTTTCGCGCCCGGCAGTTCATCATCTGACTCCACCAGGTGTAATGCCCGGGCCCTTTCTCGAACTCGCGAAATGTATCCACAAAACCACTCGCAAGCAGTTTGGAAAAATTGGCGCGCTCCTCGTCCGTGAAGCCTGCGTTGCGCCGGTTGGCCGTGGGGTTCTTCAGATCCAGTTCGGTGTGCGCCACGTTCAAATCGCCGCAAAAAATCGCCGGCTTGCCGCGCCGCTGTAGCTTCCCGAGGTAGGCCAGAAAAGCCGGATCCCACTCCTCGGTCCGATATTTCAGCCGCGTCAGCCCCCGTTGTGAATTCGGCTGGTACACGTTCAGCAGAAAAAAATCGTCGTACTCGGCCGTAATCACCCGCCCCTCGTCATCATGCCCTTTCATCCCGATTCCCAGCGTCACCTTCTTCGGCTTGAGCCGCGAAAAAATCACCGTGCCGCTGTAGCCTTTCTTCACCGCGGGATTCCAGAAGACTTCATAGCCGTGCGGCCACGCGATGTGTTGCACGTCACCCGGATGCGCCTTCGCCTCCTGCAGGCAAATCACATCGGCCTCCGTCGTCGCCATGAAATCGAGCAGGCCTTTTTTGTGCGCGGCACGCACCCCATTGACGTTCCACGAAACAAATTTCATCGCCCCAGCCTACCAGTGGCATCCAGCCGGACGGCAATTTGTTTCGCCGCAATCGTGGCCACCAGCGCCCGCGAGGGCCGCATGTCCACTGGCCGGCGCTCCCAGCCACGGGAACCAACACTTACGCGTCGCTCTTCCGGCGGGCGTCGTGCCGGAGGACACTGCCGATGCGCCATCCGCCACGTTCGCTCAGCAAGACGTACTCGTACGTGGCCCGTCCCTCCTCGGAAAACACACTGACCAGGACGCGCGCACGGCTGCCGTCGTCATATACGAGACCATACTCGGCACGTTGATTGGCCCAAAGCTCGGGATAATTCGTCTGCACAATCATCGCAAACGCGCGCAGTGATGTCTGGGCCCGCAGCGGCGCTGCGGCAAAACTGTACGCTTTCGTCACGTCCCCCGCGCGAAATGCGGCCAGCTGCGCCTCAATCGCCGCCACCACCGCCTGCTTCACTTCCGGCTTGCTCGCGCGCAATGACGGACCCGCGGCGCCGAGCGCGACGCTCGCCATCAACCCCAGCCCCAGCCAGCACGGAGTGAATCCTCGCTTCATGGCAGGATGATGATGCGCAAAGCCAGCCGTCCCGCAACTGATGCCGCATCCCGTCTCCGTGTTTCCCTGCCCATTTTTGTTTTGCCCCACCCCGCGGTTTCGATGCCGTTTTCCATCCATGCCCAGCCTGCCGCCGCCCAATGACGCACTTGCCGGCCTGGCGGCAGTATTGGGAGACGAAAATGTCCGCAAGCTCGTCGGCACATTCCTGCGCGATTTTCCCGTTTCGTTTCAAGCCATGGCGACCGGCGATCGCAAGAATCAGCATCGCATCGCCCACAGCTTGAAGAGCAATTCGCGACTGGTGGGAGCGCTTGAGCTCTCGAATCGCATGGCTGCCCTCGAACTCCGATTGGCGAACGAGGACGGCGCTGTGCTCAACGCGGAAGACCTCGCCGCCATCACGCGGGACTTTGAATCCATCGTCGGCCCGCTCCGCCGCTTTGCCGGCCAGTAAGGCCAGTGTCATCCACCGCCGCACGCTCGCGCCCCATCACACGCGCTGAAACCGTCAAAAAATCAGGAGTCCACCAAACCAGCCTGAATGCACCACCGGGTGAGACTCGCCACCTCGCGGACGCCAACTTTCTCCATGATGTTCGCGCGGTGTTTTTCCACGGTGCGGACACTCAGGTTCAATTGGGCCGCAATCTCCTTTGACATCTGTCCCGCCGCGACCAACCGCGCGACTTCCTGTTCGCGCTCGGTGAGCGGCGTCTGCAAGGGCGGCCGGCTCGCCAGCAGCCCCGACTCCGCGCCACCCTTCCCGCGCACGCGGCTCGCAAAAAACATCCCGCCACTGCGAACCGTCTCAACCGCGCTCAGCACATATTCAATCGGCTCGGTCTTGTCGACGTACCCATTCACGCCCAAACGCATCAAGTCAGCGGGCAGGCGTTCACTCGGGTGAGCCGTGATCACCAGCACTTTCGTGTCGGGCAGGGCCCGACGGACCTCACGGGCAATGTCGAGGCCATTGATGTCCGGCAGCATCAAGTCGACCACCAGCAGGTCGGGCTTCTCACGCAGGCAAAACTCGAGACCGGGTTTGCCCGAGCCGAATTCGCCGATCACCTGGAGGTCCTTGACCTTGCCGAGTGTTAACAGGATGAGCTGACGAAACATGGTTTCGTCCTCGATAAGTACGGCGCGAAGTTTTCGCATGCTAGGTTGCAACGTAGACTTGAGGATCGTTTTGGGCCGAGTTCTGTCGCACACGAATCCTTGTGCGTTTATTCGGCCGATTGCTAGCACGATCCCTCTGACGATCCGATGGCGGAACTCAAGCCTGCTTTGCGAAATGTATTTACATGCGCGGCCAAATGTCGGCGTGCTGGCGGGTTCCTGATTCCATAAGTCCACGCCAGAACGGGCCAGCCCGCCTTCACATCCTGTTGGTGGAGGACTCGCAGGTTTGTCGCGCGCCTACTTCGTTGGATTCACCAACGGCTGCGTCCACGCCATTTCATGGGCTGCCCGGTTTTCTGCCGCTGGGCCAGAACGGTATCGACGACCCGCGTCATCACAACCGCGGCACTCTCGCCCTCGGCCGGCGGAACGTACTCCAGGGGATTGGTCACATTCACGTGCACCGGCCCGCCGAGTTCCGGGCGGGTGGCGGTCTTCGGAAGCTTCCACGATGACGAAACCTCCTCCATGGGAATCATCAGAAACCGACCCGGCTCCTCGAGCACCTCTCTGTATTCGGAAAGCGGTTTCAGGCGGACCTCCCGTTTCCCAGCCACTTCGCGCTGCTCGACCCAATCCGGCCCGAATCGGCGCACGTATTTCTTCAGGACTTCGCCGCCGCCCCGCGGAATGACCTCGCCCCCGACGGAGATCGGCGTCTTCAACTCCAGCCAGCGCTCGCCCTGCGCGAGGACATTGTGATCGGATAACCCGAGGAAATTGTATCCATGTTGTTTATACCAGTCGGCAACCATCTCGGGATAATCATCGCCGTCGCTCCACAACGAGTGCGTGTGCAGGTTGCCTTTGAACCACTGCAACGGAGCCGTCTCTGCCGGGTCGACCTGCCCGGGCGCACCCGGTGCGGCGACTGAAACCAGCCCGGCCAGCACTGCGCTTGCCCCACAATTCCTGCCAAGCACGTCGGCATTTGCCGGAGCGGCGGCTTTCCAGCCGCCGAAGTACGTTCGGTCGACCGGTCTCGGGCGACTGGAAAGTCGCCCTTCCCGTCAACCGCGCCCTTGGCGTGACG
>JBBRCR010000274.1:0-11283 GCA_038204695.1 Opitutales bacterium
GTCACCACGGCAGAACCAGGCTGGAAAATATCCGGACCCAGCACGAGCTTGGCCCCGCGGATCACGAGACCCGCGGCAAAAAGCAGTCCAAAGAAGCCAAAGAAGCCACCGACGGACCACGCCAGGATGCGTTTCCACGTCCACCGTCGTGACGCCTGCTCGCGACCGGCGTCCGGATTCCAGTGGATGATGCGGTGTTTCTTGTTGGCTGTAGAATCAGTTTCCTCGGGCATGGCAGTTTGGGAACGGGGGACTGGGGGAACTTGAAGCGGCTAGACGTTTAGACGTCGAATTTGTCCTATCGTTCAGTGCACTTCGTGGATCCTCGCTCGCTGGTGACGAAATCATGGGGCGGTCGGTGGAAATTGCAAAGGTCAACCTGAAAAATTGGGCACTCAGAAGGCCTGGTTCTCGCGACGACCCAGTGCCGTCGCTTGCGAATACGAACACCGAACATATTCGTTCCACGGACGTCTCACAGCGCCAGATATCACCATGAACTCGCCCCCGCGCATCGCCGTTGCCGCCATGGCGGCCCTCCTCCTCGCCTCCTGCTACGAAGTGCCGGTCACCGGCCGAAATGCGATGAACCTCGTCAACGAAAAGGACGTTACGAAGATGAGCATCGCGATGTTCGACGACATGAAGCGGCAGTATCGCGTTTCCCGCGACAAGGCGAAGAACGAGCAACTGCAACGTGTCGGCAACCGAATCTCCAAGGTCGTCTTTTGGGACATGCCGGACGCCGACTGGGAATTCATCGTTTTCGACGTCAACCAGATCAACGCCTTCGCCATGGCAGGCGGCAAAGTCGGCGTGTTTGCCGGCCTCTTCAAGATCGTCAAGAACGACGACCAGCTTGCCTCCGTCATCGCTCACGAGATCGCGCACGTGACCGCCAAGCACATTCATGAAAAGCTCTCTCAGGAACTCGCCGTCAACACGGTCGGAACCGTGGGCATGCTCGGCGCCGGCTTGGGGGGCGCGCCCGTCCTAACGACCCAAGCGCTCGGTGCGGCCTACGGACTCGGCACTGGCGTCGCCGGCTTCGCCTTTGACCGGAAAAAGGAGAAGGAAGCCGATTACATTGGGCTGATGTATATGGCCCGCGCCGGCTACGACCCGCAGGAGGCCGTCAAGCTCCTGGAGGCCTTGGAACTGGAGACCGCCAGCAATCCGGTTCCACCCGCGATGCTGTCAACCCATCCCTCCCATCCAGAGCGTATCATCCAAATAATGGACGCGATGCCGAAGGCGCTCCAGGAGCAGTCGCGCAGTGCGGTGAAGACGCCGCCGATCATCGTAAAATAAAAAGCGCCGCGGCAAGCGGCGCTTGAATTGTGGCTGACGCCAGGCGCGAACCGATGCTGTTCGTGTTAGCTCAGTCCCGACGCGCTGACAGAAGATACAGCAGGTACAGCAACGAGCTGACAAACGCCGCCACGTAGGTCAGCGCGGCCGCATCGAGCGTTTGCTTCACCCCGGGCATCTCATCGCGATCGATGATCCCGAGTTCCACCAACTGAACCTTCGCCCGCCGGCTCGCATCGAACTCGACCGGCAGCGTCACCAGCTGGAAAAACGCCAGCACGGCATAACACAGGATCGCGATATCCAGCAGCATGCCGCTGAGCCCGCTGGCGAAGATGAAACCGAACAGCATCACCATCGGCAGGACGCGGGAGACGAAGTTCGTCGCCGGCACGAGCGCCATCCGGAGGTGCAGCATCGAATAGCCGACTTTATGCTGGATCGCATGACCGGCTTCGTGGGCCGCGACGCCGAGTGCCGCGAGACTTGTGCCGCGATAGTTTTCCGACGACAGAACCAGCCGCTTGTGAATCGGGTCGTAATGGTCCGTGAGGTGACCGCCGGTCTCGGTAATCTCGACATTGTTGATGCCGGCGTGCGCCATCACCGCTTCGGCGGCCTCACGGCCGGTAATGCCGCCGCGCGACGCGATGCGCGCATTCCGCCCGTACACACTCGAGACGCGAAACTGCGCGTACAATGAGAAGATCAGCACCAAAACCAGGAGGATCATGAAAAATCCCGGCGAAAGGAACGATCCGCCCAGTGATCCAAAACCGAAGATGAGTGGAATAGTCATGGTTATAGTTAAGTTGAAATGTCGTGCGGGCCAGCCTTGGCGGCGCCCGGCCACACCTTAGTGAAAACGATTAATTTGCCAGCGCAATCGGTGCCTTTGGAAACGACCCCGCGCTTTTCTAGAACCCTGTGGCTGTGGAGTTGCTCCTACTTGAGCTTCGGGATGTCCATCCAGCGCCGCTCGGCCCACGACTTCAAACCGAGTTCCGCCAGTTGCACTCCCTTGGCGCCCTCGTACAGCGACCACGGGAACGGGTCGTTCTTCACCACGTGCCGCAGAAAGAGCTCCCACTGCACCTTGAACGCGTTGTCGTAATCGCCCTGGTTGGGCACTGTGTTCCAACCCTCGAAATATTTGATCGGGCTGTCGATGTCGGGGTTCCACACGCAGCGCGGCGTCGCCGATAGATGTTGGGCCACGCAGTTGCGCAATCCCGCCACCGCCGTGCCGTGCGTGCCATCAACCTGCAGCGTCAACAAGTCGTCGCGCCGCACGCGAACGCACCACGACGAGTTGAAGTGGCAGATTACGCCATTCAGAAGTTCGAAGGTCGCGTACGCGGAATCGTCGGCCGTCACCTTGTAGGGCTTGCCGGCCTCGTCCCAGCGTTGCGGAACGTGGGTGGCCCCGACGCAGGAGATCGCCTTGATTTCACCGAACAGGTTTTGGACGACGTACTGCCAGTGGCAGAGCATGTCGACGATGATGCCACCGTCGTCCTCCTTGCGATAATTCCACGACGGCCGCTGGAGCTTCTCGTGTTCCCCGGTGAAAACCCAGTAGCCGAACTCGCCCCTAACCGAAAGGATGCGGCCAAAAAAGCCGGTATCGATCAGATATTTCAGTTTCAACAACCCGGGCAGCCAGAGCTTGTCCTGGACCACGCCATTCTTGAGTCCCGCCGCGGTCACTTCCTTCGACAGCGCCAACGCCTCCGCCGACGTGGTGGCGGTCGGCTTCTCGCAGTAGACATGTTTGCCGGCGGCAATCGCCTTCCGGACGCCAACGGGACGCTGCCCGGTCAGGGTGGCGTCGAAATAAATCTGATTCGCCGGATCAGCCAGCGCCGTGTCGAGGTTGGTCGTAAACTGCTTCACACCTGCCCGCGCGGCGAGAGCGGCGAGCTTCGCCTCGTTGCGCCCGACGAGGACCGGCTCCGGCATGATCACCTCGGACTCCCCAAGTCTGACGCCGCCTTGATCAATGATCGCTTTGATCGAACGCAGCAGGTGCTGGTTCGTGCCCATGCGTCCGGTGACGCCGTTCATGATGATGCCAACTTTGTGCGTGGTCATGTGCAGGGATGTATGGGGAGCGTGATGGTAGAGTGAAGCAGGGGCTTGCGTCAGGACAAAGCCGACTCTTGCCAGGACGAAGCCGACGTGATGCTCGCCCGGAGGTCTCTATTAGTCCAGAAAATCGAAATTCATTCGGTGCGAGCGCCCGCGCGTCCGCGAATGGATTCTGCGACAATTGGCGCGGGCTGCCTTCACCTACCGCCGCGTTTCATTCCAATATATCACCACGTTTTTAGTCGCCCGCCCGGCGGCGACGATATCAATCCGGCCATCGCCATTCAAATCCGCCAGCCGCAGGTCTTCGCACGCCATCGTGTTGTCGTCCACCAGGGCGTGCATGGTCCACGAGCTGCCCGGGGGTGAGCGCAGTGAAACCGTCCGCGGCCAAAAGTCCGGCGCGAAATAAAGTTTTTCGCCCCCGGGGTGCGCGTCCGCACCGGCGCCATGTGGAACGGCGTTCCCGGTGGTCCGCTCCGCAAAAGCCGTTTCGGGAACCGAATGCCATTCGGCTGGTCGCTGCCGTTCACCGGCCGCTCCATGAGTTCACTGAACATGCCAACTGTCGACGGCTTGCCTCCGACCCGCCGGCTGACATGCCGGCTGTGCGGCTGCCCCCACCGGCGCGTCCCGCTCGCACGCGGCCAGCGCGCGGCCTGTGTGCGTTGCGGCACGATGCTGGAAAAACGCGGCCGCTTCGGCCCGCATGCGCCGCCTGCGTTCGCACTCACCGGGCTGCTTCTCGCCCTTCCCGCCGCCACGCTGCCGTTCATCACGGTTTCCAAAATCGGCCATCTGCAGGTCAACCTGCTTTACTCGGGGGCCGCGGCACTCTGGGAGAGCGGCATGCGGATCCTGTCCACCTGGGTGTTCCTCTGCGGTATCCTCGCTCCCCTCCTGCTCTTCATCCTGCTCGCGCTGCTGATCGCCGGAACACCCGACCGCGACCGTCGGGTGCACTCACGACTGCTGCGCGCCGCGCACGCGCTCGAGCACTGGGCCATGCCGGAAGTCCACGTCCTCGCCGTACTCGTCGCTTTGATCAAACTCGGTGCCCTCGTCGATGTGTCGATTGGCCCCGGCTTCTGGTGCTACACCGCGATGGCCATCGTGCTCGCGCTGGCCTGGCGCAGCTTTGAGTTTGAAGCCACCGACCCCGCGGCCGCCGCGCGCATTCCCCATTCCGCATGACGCCGGTCTCCGCCTCCGCCCGTTCGCTCCCCGCCCCCGGCGCTCCGCTCGCCCTGTCCCTCGCGGCCGCCGTCATGATGGTGCCGGCCAACGTGCTCCCCGTGCTCCACACGAACCTGACCGGTGAAGCGCGCTCGGATACCATCATGTCCGGCATCGTCGCGCTCTGGGACGACGGCATGTGGGCCATCGCCGCAATCGTATTCATCGCGAGCATCCTCATCCCGCTGCTGAAACTGGCCGGTCTGGGCTGGTTGCTTGTATCCGTCTGGCAGCGACGCCCTCATGGGCGGCGTGGGCGCACCCGCCTGTATGCGCTGCTGGATTTCATCGGCCGCTGGTCGATGCTCGACGTGTTTCTGGTCGCCTTCCTCGCCGGCGCGGTGCAGTTCGGCGTGCTGGCTTCGATCGAGCCGCGCAGTGGCATCGTGGCCTTCGCGGCGGTCGTGGTGCTCACCGTCATGGCAACCGACGCGTTCGATCCGCGCTGGCTTTGGCGGGAACATGGCGGGGGAGAATCGCCGCCCGCCGCTGCGCCTCCCGCCCCGGTCAGTCCGGCGGGCCACTCCGCATGAGCGCTGATCCCACCCCGAGACTTTCGCGGCGACCGACCCTCCCCCTGGTGTGGATCGTTCCGGTCCTCGCGCTCGCGGTCGGCGGCTGGATGCTCTTCCGCGAGTTTCGCCATCGCGGACCCGAGATCACCATCGACTTCGCCGATGGCTCCGGCATCAAACCCGGCGTCACCGTCCTCGAGCACAAGGGCGTGGCGATCGGGCTGGTCCGTGACGTTGATTTCAAAGCGGATCTCAGCGGTGTCATCGTCCGGCTGCGGCTGGACAAGACCGCGACCGCCGTCACCCGGGAGGGGGCGGAGTTCTGGATGGTGCAGCCGGAAATCGGTTTCTCGGGCATCAAGGGTTTGGATACGCTGTTCACCGGTGCGCGGATGGCGGTTCGCCCGGGCAACGGCCCACCCGCCACGCATTTCAAGGGACTGCCGCGCCCGCCGCCGTTCGAGAATCCGAAGGAGGGCCGCGCGTTTCTCCTGCAGGCAGACCGGCTGGGGTCGCTGAACCCGGGCGCGCCCGTCTACTACCGCGAGGTCAGGGTGGGCACGGTCGAGACGAGCCGGCTCGCCGACGACGCGGCCTCGGTGGTCGTGCGCATTCGCATCGAAACGCCGTATGTCGATTTGGTGCGGATCAACTCGCGGTTCTGGAACGCCGGAGGCGTCTCGTTTCGGATGAGTCTGCTGGGCGCCGAGGTGAAAAGCACGTCGCTCGAATCGCTCTTCAGCGGAGGCGTCGCCTTCGCCACGCCTGACACCGGCCGTCAGCTGGCGCCCGTCGCACCCGACGGCCACGTTTTCACGCTGCACGCGGAGGCCGACAAGGAGTGGTTCAAGTGGCAGCCACGCATTCCCATCGAGTCGACGGAAGCCGTGCCCGAACCGCCTCCCGCCGGGCCGCTCGCCCCGCTGCGGCCGAACTCATCCGAGGCGGCCGCGCGGGAGCGGGCCAATGGCTAGCCCTGCGCTTGCCCCCCAATTCTTGCCAAGCACGTCGGCATTCGCACCGGAGCGGCGGCTTTCCTGCCGCCGAAGTACGTTCGGTCGACCGGTCTCGGGCGACTGGAAAGTCGCCCTTCCAAATAAGGCCGTGCGTAAGCGCGCGGGCGGCCCAGTCGCGTGCATCGCGCCCGCGCATCTGCGCTGGCCCACTCCAGCCGAATCGTTGGCTTTCCAGCGTTTCCCGGAACGCGGCTTTCAGCGTTCCCCGGATCGGCGGCTTTTCAGCCGCCGCCGTGCGTTTGATCCACCGGTTTGCGGGCGACTGCATTGCCGCGCGTGTGCCGATGCCTGCCGTCACTGCCAGGAGCGCGGCAACTTTCTCGTCGGTGAAACCAGCTCCTCGGGGACAGCTGAACCCACAAACCCTGAAGAAAGTCCATCGCTCAACCGCTGACAGTCTCGCCCCATGAGCGAGGACCGGGGATGCACCGCGAAAAATTTTCTACTTTCACCAAAATTTTCTCCCAACAACTTACAACGTGAGCGTGAGCAAGCGGCCCAAATACCTCGGCGCGCAAGAACATGACGACTCATCACCTGTGTTTTGCCGCCGCCGACGCCGCAATTTGGTCCCGTGACGGAGAGACATCCGCGCCGAAATCTGCACCGGATTTCCGCTCTTGTCGGGGAACTCCCCATCTGTCCCATAGGGGGGCGTGCCTACGTTATCTCTTCGCTGGTTGATGCTCCTGGTTGGCCTGTTCGCCCTTTCTGTCGGGCTGGATTTGGGGCTTTCCCGCGCCGGGTCGACTCCGGCCCTCTCGCCGGCGATCCGTCTGGATGCGGCGGAGTTTCTGTCGGCCGCCCAGGCCGGTGAACTGTCCGGCGGCCGCATTGTATATCGCACGAATGCCGCCGGTCTGGCCGATGTATCCGCTACTCGGCTACATGATGGTGTCCCGACCAGCGTGCAAACCACGGCCCGACTGACCGATGCCGATCTGGCGGTGTTGCGCATGCAGCGCTTTGCCGAAGACGATGCGGCCACTCTCACCAAAACCCGCGCTCACGACGTGCGCGAATACGCCGCCATGGCGGCGAGCGGTCTCAGCATGTTGTTCGGCATCCTGGTCGTGGCCGGCGTGGTCGTAATCGTGGTCCAACGGGTGGCTGCGCGCCATGCGTCGTTCACCAGCAAGACGCTGCGGGCCGCCACCTCCAGCGTGAAGTTCGAGTCCGTGGCCGGTTGCGACGAGGCGAAGGACGAAGTTCATGAAGTGGTCGAGTTCCTGCGCGACCCGGCGCGTTTCACGACCACCGGCGGACGGATGCCCAAAGGCGTGCTGCTGGTCGGGCCTCCCGGGACCGGCAAAACGATGCTGGCCAAGGCCGTCGCAGGCGAAGCCAGGGCGCATTTCTACAGCTTGAGCGGCTCGGATTTCGTGGAGCTATATGTTGGCGTGGGCGCGTCCCGCGTGCGCTCGCTGTTCAAGAAAGCCCGCGAAACTGCGCCCAGCATCATATTCATCGACGAAATCGACGCCATCGGCCGCGCGCGTTCCTCGGGCGACAGCGGGGGCGCGCAGCAGGAGCACGACCAGACGCTCAACGCGCTGCTCGTCGCGATGGACGGTTTCGACGACAACGAGGCCATCGTGGTATTTGGCGCGACCAACCGGCCCGATACGCTCGACAAGGCGCTCCTTCGCCCCGGACGTTTCGACCGGCAGGTGTCGGTGGCGCTGCCGGATCTCCGCGGCCGGATTGCGATCCTGCAGGTCCATGCCGTCACAGTGAAACTCGACGCGACCGTCGATCTCGAGCAGGTCGCGAAGGGAACGCCCGGCTTTTCCGGCGCCGATCTCGCCAATCTTCTGAACGAAGGGGCCATCCATGCGGCCCGCCACCGGCGCGGAACCGTGCTGATGTCGGATCTCGATGAAGCGCGCGACAAGATCAACTGGGGCCGCGAGACGCGCCGCGTGATGACCGATCACGACAAACAGGTGATCGCGTATCATGAAGCCGGACACGCGCTGATGCAGGTGATTTCCGGCGATGACGCGATGAAGCTCCAGAAGGTGACGATTATTCCTCGCGGCCGTTCGCTGGGGAGCACGCATTTCTCGCCGGAGCGCGACTTGTTCAACTATTCCCGCGAGCAGCTGATCGCGAAACTCCGCTGCCTCATGGCGGGGCGGGTGGCGGAGGAACTCGCGCTCGGGAGCATCACGAGCGGAGCATCGGGCGACATCCAGGAGGCGACCCGCACCGCGCGGCAGATGGTGTTCGAATGGGGCATGTCGCCGCTCGGTTTCATGGCGCTGTCGCGCTCCGAAGGCGAGGAGTCGATTGCCAGTCCCCAGACCTTGCATGAGGCCGAACGTCACGTGAAGGCGCTGCTCGACGACAATTATGCGGCGACGACGGATGCGTTGACGCAGCACCGCGCGACGCTGGCTGCGATTGCGCACGACTTGATGGTGTACGAGACGATCTCGGGCGAACACGTCCGCAAAATCATCGCCGACCACCACAAGGCAGCCTGAGCGGACTTGCGCGTCACCCGCGCCAGACGTGGCTGCGAGCGCCAGCGAGTGGATGGCCATCGAGACATCCACTTGCTCGCGCTCGCCGGGAGATTTCGATCCTGGGCCTGCATTCTCGCCCGTAGCGCCAGTCTCCGACTGGCGGAACGCCGGTCAAAGACCGGCGCCACTCCCGGCCGCTGCGCCAGCCGGTGGGATGTTGTCATGTCATATGAGATGCCCCATTAATGTTTCTTGAAATCTGTGAAATTTCCGCGCTCACCGCCACGACGCCGGCTCACTTTCGGCCCGACATTCGCGGCCCGTTCGCGTAGCGACCAACGCGATGCCCGACACGCGCACGCATCGCGGACCACACCCGGAGGACGGAAGACTCTCCGACCGCTGCGCCCGCTGGGTGAACGCCGCGCGGGCGCCTACGCCAGCAGCTGGTCGACAACTTTTCCCGCGACGTCCGTCAGCCGGAAATCACGCCCCTGAAACCGATACGTCAGTTTCGTGTGCTCGAGCCCGAACAGGTGCAGCATCGTCGCGTGCAGATCATTCACGTGAATCGGATCCTTCACGATGTTCCAGCCAATGTCGTCGGTCTCGCCAATGACCTGCCCGCCTTTGACGCCACCACCCGCCATCCAGAGGCTGAACGCATAAGGATGATGATCGCGGCCGGTCACAGCCTGGTAGCCCACCCGGTTTTCGCCCAGCGGTGTCCGGCCAAATTCCGAGCCCCACACCACGAGTGTCTCATCCAGCATCCCGCGCTGTTTTAGATCCTTCAGCAGCGCGGCAATCGGCTGGTCGGCCATCCGGCTGTTGAACCCCAGTTCCGCCTCGAGATTGCTGTGGTGGTCCCACGACGCGTGGAAGATATTCACAAAGCGCACGCCACGCTCCACCAGCCGCCGCGCCAGCAGGCAGTTCGTCGCAAAGGTCTTGAACTGGTCCTGCCCTCCTCCGCGGTTCGGTCCCGTGAGGTCGGGATCCTCGCGCTCGACCCCGTACGCTTCGAGCGTCGCCGGCGATTCCTCCTTGAATTGGGTCAGCTCGGGCGCGGCCGTCTGCATGCGAAACGCAAGTTCGTACGCCGAGATTCGGCTGGCGATCTCGGGATCCTGCACCTGACGGTGGCGCAACTTGTTCAAATCCGTGATCGCATCGAGTCCGTAGTGCTGCATCCGCTCGGTGATCCCCGGGGGGTTGCTCAGATTCAAAACGGCGTCGCCCCGATTGCGAAACAACACCCCGGCGTAATTCGAGGGGAGGAACCCGCTCGACCACAGCGACGCACCGCCGCTCGTGCCGCGTCCCGCCGTCAGCACGACATACCCCGGCAGATTCTTCGACTCGCTGCCGAGCCCGTAGTTGAGCCACGCACCCATGGTCGGTCGCTCGAACATCGCCGAGCCGCACTGCATCATCAATTGCCCGGGGTGATGGTTGAATTGATCCGTGTGCATCGAGCGGATCAGCGCGATGTCGTCCGCGCACGAACCGATGTGCGGCAGCAGGTCCGAGAATTCCGTTCCGCACTGCCCGTACTTCGTGAATTTTCGCGGCGAGCCCATCAACCGCGCGCCATCTTTCTGGATGAACGCGAAACGCACTTTCTCGAGCATCGAGTCCGGCAGCTTCTGTCCGTTCAGTTCGTTCAGCTTCGGCTTCGGATCAAAGAGATCCATCTGGCTCGGCGCGCCCTCCATGAAAATGAAGATGCAGTTCTTCGCCTTTGGCGCGAAGTGCGGCCCGCGTGGCGCGCCGGCCACGGCTCCCGGCGCGCTGAGCAACCCGTCGGCCTTCAACAGGGATGCAAGCGCGAGCGATCCAAGCCCGCTCGCACTGGTGGCGAGAAAATCGCGTCGGGTGATCGTGACGATGTCTTCAGGACTCATGGGTCGGAAAGTCTTTGGCCGTGATGCTGCGCCGAGCGGTTGCCGACTCGACGCCTATTCCCTCGTGATGAACTCATCCAGGTTCATGATGGTGCGGACCGCCGCGACCAGCGTCGCCTGTTCGGCCGGCTCCGCTGGCAGCGCCCCATCTCCCTTCAACCCGAGAATCGCCAGCGCGCTCGCCGGCTGCTCGCGCGTCAACCGAAGCTGCTCTTCATAAAATTGTCGCAGCCGCGCCATCTCGGCCGGCGCCGGCGTTCGTCCGAGGCAGACCTCGAACGCGCTCGCCAGTCGCGATTCAACCGTCGGCTCGGCCCCGAACCGCTGTCCCAGCGCCCGCGCACAATCGAAGAACACGGGATCGTTCCAGAGTGTGAGCGCCTGGAGCGGCGTATTCGAACGGTCACGACGCGTGCACGTGAGGTTCGAGTTGGGCGCATCGAAGGTCATCAGCATCGGATACGGCACGGTGCGCTGGAAAAAAATGTACATGCCCCGCCGAAAACGATCCTCCCCTTCACTTTCCTGCCACTTTACGGAGTTCGCATAGCCGAGCGCGGCGATGTCGGCCGGCAGCGGCGGCCGCACACTGGGCCCGCCAATCTTCGTGGCCAGCAAGCCGCTCGCCGCGAGATGCGCGTCGCGGACGATTTCGGCCTCCAACCGCAGGCGGTTTTGCCGCGCGAGCAGGGTATTCAACGGGTCGGCGTCGAGCAGCTCGTCACGGTAGACCGAC
>JBBRCR010000275.1:0-11270 GCA_038204695.1 Opitutales bacterium
GCGTGCATTTGTAGAAAGCGCCTGGAGTAATCCCTCCAAACCCGGAGTTGAACCGCGAATGGACGCTAATAAACGCGAATTCGAGGCAGCGACTCGGACCACCCTGCGGCGGGTTCCCTTACACAAACCCGCCGCGAACGACGTCGCTCTCCATCGGATCGGTGGCTTCTCCGTCCGATCGGCGGCTTCTCCGTCGGATCGGCGGCTTTCCAGCCGCCGCATTACGTTCGGCCAACCGATCTCGGGCGACTGGAAAGTCGCCCCTCCGCAGCCATCCACTCGCTGGCGCTCGCAGCCACGGCCGGGGAAAATGCCCAATAACCAATAACCAATAACCAATAACCAATAACCCAGGCCGCATTCGCATCCACTCGCTGGCGCTCGCAGCCACGGGCACCCTGCGGATGCAAAGGCCAAATTTCGCGTGGCGGCAAAATCAACGCTGCGTTAACCTTCCGGCCTCGTTTCGGTTATTTTGCCTACGTACTCCGCACTATGAAAACGCAGTCCTGGTTCAGCTCAGCTTGGCGGTTCCTCGCGAAACGCTTGCCGTTGGCGTCACTTGTTCTGCTGGTGCCCTCGAGCATGCCGCCGCTTGCCGGTGCGGCGGCGGCGCCGGATAATGTCCGCGTGGAAACCGACGAACAGCGCGCCGCCCGGATGCAATGGTGGCGCGAGGCACGGTTCGGGATGTTCGTCCACTGGGGACTCTACTCCGGGCTCGCGGGTACGTGGGACGGGAAACCCGTGGCGCTGAAAGGTGGCATGGAGTGGATCCAGCAACGGGTGGGCGCCGACACTGACACGTATGCCCGACGCGCGATCCCGTTGTTCAAACCAACTCCCGGCTTTGCCCGCGAATGGGCGCAGCTCGCGAAAGCGGCGGGTTGCCGTTATCTCGTGTTCACGACCAAGCACCACGACGGGTTCGCGCTGCACGATTCCAAGGTCAGCGACTACGATGCGGGCAATGTGCTGGGGCGCGATCTGGTGAAGGAAATCACCGCTGCGGCGCGCGCCGAGGGGCTGCGTGTCGGCTTTTATCATTCAGTCATCGACTGGCACCATGATCAGTACGCCTATGCGCGTTCGAAGCAGCTGCCTCATCCCTTGCGCGGCAAGCCGTATCCAAATGGTGAACGCGACCACGCCAAATACGTCGAATACCTCCATGCGCAGGTGAGTGAGCTCCTGTCGTACAAACCGGATGTCATGTGGTGGGACTACAGCGCGGTGGATTTTCAGGGTGACGAAGCGTGGCGGGCGTTCGACCTGATTCAGACGGTGCGCGCCAAACTCCCGCGGGTGATCATGAACAATCGTTTGTTTCGGATTCCGGCGGCGGGCTGGTCCGGCATGGGCACCACCGCGACCGTGCCGCAGCTCGAGCCGAAATACGGCGATTTTCTCACGCCCGAGCAGCACATCCCTGCGACCGGCATGCCCGGCGTCGACTGGGAGACCTGCATGACGTTGAACACGACGTGGGGCTACAGTGAACACGATCACGCGTGGAAGTCCGACGAGGTGCTCATTCGCAATTTGATCGATATCGCAAGCAAGGGCGGAAATTACCTGCTCAACATCGGGCCGAAGGCCGACGGCAGCGTGCCGGCGGAAAGCATCAAGTCGTTTCGGGCAATCGGTGCCTGGATGAAAGTGAACGGCGAGGCGATTTTCGGCACGACCGCGAGCCCGTTTGCGAACCTCGGTTGGGGCCGATGTACCCGGAAAGGTCGTACGCTCTATCTGCACGTCTTCGATTGGCCGCAGGACGGCACGCTCGTGCTCCCACTGCAAAACAAGGTGACGCGCGCCAGTGTGGTCGGCGATTCGCGGGCGCGGGTCAGTGCGAGTTCCGCCGCGAATTCGGTCACGCTCAGGTTGCCGGCAACGGCGCCAAATCCCGTGGCCACGGTGATCAAACTCCAGCTTGACGGAGAGCCGAAGGTCACGGTGACGCTGGACGGAACGGCCTCGTCGGGGAAATAGTCCGATCTTCGCTTTGCTGCAGCGCGTGCGCTCCAATGCTCGGAGTCCACTCGCTGGTGCTCGCAGCCACGGAGGGGCGGCGTGCGCAGCTTCGGGGATTCCCAATTCACGCTTGGTCGCATAATTCGCCGTCAGTTCCGTGGCTGCGAGCGCCAGCGAGTAGACGGCACGACAACTCCCCTGCGCTATTCCGGCTTGAGCACGAACCGGCCCGCTACGGTGTTCCAGGAGTCGTTCGTGTTCTTTCCCGTGAAAATCATCGTGAACCGGGTGCCGTCCGCCGTCTGCCATTTCGGGGTGAAATTCCAGTAGAAGGTCGTGAGTTCGATCTGGCCCGCGCCCCAGTTCTCTTCGTAGGCAACTGTCGTCCAGGGTCCCCATGGCTCCGGCGCGTCAAAGAGGCCGAATTTCCCCGCATGAGTCTCGGTGTGCTCCGTGGCCAACAGGTAGCGCCGTAACCCGGGATTATGGCTCACGCTCAGGTTCCAGCCTACACCGTTGGGATCCGCGAAGACGGCACGCTTGGCGCCAACGTCCGCCGACCACGCCGGTATTCCGTCAGTGCCATGCCCGGCGAAAAATTCGTAGCGGCCGCGCACGAGGATCGAGTCCTTCGGCACGCGCGACAGATAAACGCGGCCGGGTCGATGCACGTCGAAGGTGTGCGCGGTCGTTTTCTTTGCCGGTCCGGGACCCCACATCGGATGGATGTAATAGCTGTACACGTACCCGTCGCGCGCGCCGGCATAGGCGCGTCCAAAGTTCAGAAACGTGGGAATCGTGAGCGCGTCCGCGAAATCAAACTGCCACTCCGCCCACTCCCAGGTGGCGCCATGATTTTTTGAATACGCGATGCGGCCGTGGGCGAGATGGGGATTCGGCTGGGGCGCCACCCACATATAGAGAACGCCGCCCACTGCCAGAATGCCGTAGCTCTTGCCGCCAAACTGGGCCGGATGCTCCGGTTCGAATCCGCCCCACACGTTTTTTCCGCGGTAGTGGTCGACGTCGCCCTCGATGCGGGCAATTCCAAGGAGCATACGACCCTTGCTGTTGGTGCCTTCGAAACCGCCACCGTCTCCCCACGCGGCATACAGATGGCCATCGTCCGCCCATGTCACCGGCCAGTTGTCGCTGCCCGGCGCGAACCGCTGGTGCGTGCGGAAATCAAGTTCGACCCGGGCAATGACCCGGCTGGCAGGGTAGGGTGGTGGGTTCGCCCGTTCGGCCGCACGCATCGGAATCCCGGATACCGACCCCGACAGACCGGCGGCGAGAAGTCGCAGAAGCGGCGTGAGTCGCATGCGGCCCGGGCGGTTCACCCGAACGGCGCGACCGAAACACGCTCTCCCGTCGTTGCCAGTCACGGCTGGACGAGCATCGGCGCCCAAAGTCCGTCCTTGAACTCCGGCCGGGTGCCGGAGGGCGGAAACGTGGTTTTCACCGCGGCGCGGAGTTGCTTCGACAAATCGGCCAACGTCGCCGCATGGGCGGGCAATGAAGCCAGATTCGTCAACTCCTTCGGATCAGCCTCGTGGTCGTAAAGTTCCCGACCGTGCTGGCCCCCGTCGCCCCATTCCGTGTACCGATAGCGCGGCGTGCGCAAACTGTAGCCTGCGAACCGGCCACCGCCCGCCTTTTTTCCACCACCGACACGGCCTTCGGCGCGCATCACCTGACTCAGCGCCCAGCCGCGGCCGGGTTCCGATGCGTTGCGCAGGATGGGAGCGAGGTTCTGGCCTTGCAGATTGGCGGGCGCCTTCACTCCCGTCAGGCCGGCGAGAGTGGGATACAGGTCCACGTGGCTGACGGGCGTGGCGGCAACCGTTCCCGCTTTCGATGTGCCCGGCGCGACGATCAGCAGCGGCACGCGCGCGCTTTCCTCGAACAAACTCTGCTTCTGCCACAGCCCGTGCTCGCCGGTATGGTAGCCGTGATCGCTCGTGAAAACGATGATCGTGCGGTCGGCCAGCCCCAGGCGATCGAGGGCGCCGACCACCCGGCCAACCTGTGCATCCATCAAACTGATACTCGCGTAGTAGGCCTGCAGAATCTCGCGCCGGAGATCGTCGGTGAGGGCATCCTGTTCCTTCTTGTAGCTGGCGAGCGCCGCCGGCGGCAGATCCGCCTGATCCTCCTTCACGCCCTTCACCACGCGCATGTCCTTCAGTGCGTAGGAATCGAAATACGGCGTCTTCGGAGCAACGAAAGGCGTGTGCGGACGGAAGAACCCGACCGCGAGGAAGAACGGCCGGTCCTTCTGCCGGGCGCAACGTTCGAGCACCCACTCCGCGTCTGCCGCGATTTTGCCATCGGTGTGGCCCGCGTCACTCGTGGGCGAGGCATACCAGCTCAAGGTGCCGCCATATTGCCCCGGCGTGAGCGTCTTGATCTTCGACTGCTCGGCGAGCCGGTCGACGCCCGCCGGGTTGATTTCAATTTCCCATGAGGCCGGATCGTCGTGACCATCCGTGCCGATGGAGCCGGGCACGCCGTAGTGGTACAATTTCCCGATCCGGGTGGCCAGGTAGCCGGCATGACGGAACGCCTGCGGCAGGCTGACTTGCTCGGGAATCGTCTGCCGGAAGATCTGCGAATTGCCGAGAATGCCGGTGCTGTTCGGATAAAGCCCCGTGAGCATCGAGTTCCGGCTGGGTCCACAAAGTGGATACGAGCAGTACGCCCGGTCGAAGCGGACGCCGCGGGCGGCGAGCCGGTCGATGTTGGGCGTCTTCGCAAGCGGATCACCATAACAACCGAGCAGGTTGTTGAGGTCGTCGGCGATCAGGAAGAGCACGTTCTTCGGCCGGCTGCTGGTTGCGCCGGCGGCGACGCCCACGCCGCCGGTGAGCATGCTCGAGAGGATGATCAACGCGGCCCACCAGCGGGAGAAGGCGCAGCGGAGACCTTTTGGCTCCACGAGGAAATGCACGGGCGGGACGCCGGTGCGACCCGGAACATGGGCGGGACGCCCCTGCCACATCAAACCCACGGGCGGGACGCCGGTGGTCAGCGCGACTCCGCGCGAAGTCTGAATAAAGTTGAAGGCAGCCGGCAGAGTGGGGGTCATGGGAAGAGAGGTGCGCACCGATTTGATCGCCGGGCCGGTGCGATGTCGAGTGCGCGTCTCGGCTCCGGGGCCCGCAGCGCTCTGCCCTTGTTCAGGATCACCGCCTTCTCAGATGACGATCCGCGAAGTCGAGATACTGGGCCCAGTCGTACGCCGTGATGTCGTGAATTCCCGTGCGCATATGATACCGCACCGTCTCGCCGACGGGGTGATCCACGGCGGGCGGCTCATCGGCGCCGAGGCCTTTCTTTCCGAACAACGCGTACACGGGCCCGGCGTGTCTGGCCGAAAGGAACTCCCCGCGCGGATCCGCCCCGCGGTCTTGTTCGGCGCTCGCGACGTGCATGCCATCGTCGCGATCGGGGCAGAGATCACCGTAGTACACGGTGGCGGTGGCATACCCGCGCGCGATTACGGTTTCGATTTGCCAGCGGGACGCATGGGCGCCGCGCGTTTGTTCCGTGGCCCGATTGTTCACGATATGCTGGTCCGCACTCGTTCGCATCCCAGCCGATGAAAGCGTGATTCCCGGGTCGGCATTCACACAGTTGTTGCCGAAATAATTCAGGCCGAGGAACAGCGGCCACGGCGCGCCCCGATTATTTGGCTGGTAAATCAGCAGGTGCATCTTGGGGCCGTTGTCGCCGGCCGTGAACCAGACCGTGACCTCCTTGCGCGTCGCTTTGCCGCCCAGCGCCGTGCGATCGATCGACGTCGTTTTCCAATGCATGTCGCGTGGGCGTCCGGCGGGAGTGCGGCCGTACACGTCACGGGAGAACAGCTCCAGCAACTCCGCGCGGCGGCGGGTGCGCCACGTGTTCGCATCGCGCACGGGCGTGCCGTCCTCGCAGCGCAACGGATCGGGCAGGGTGTACGCCGGGACCTTGCTCTCGTCGAAATTGTAGCGCGGTGCGGCGGGGGCCGCCGCCAGGGCCGCGGTTGCGGCCGTCATGAAAAGGACGATCGAACGGACCGACTGCGGCAGGCTCATGCGCGACGTTTCGCAGGTCTGCGAATTCGGGCAAGAGCGAACCACCGCCGTGGAGACCTGGCGTATCCAGCGGGTTGCGGCGCCGCTGGACGAACTGCAAAATGGAGGGCGTTCGCCGAAGAGCGCGGCTGTATCCGATTCTCTGCGACCACCGCAAGCGGCTGACGGGGACTTCCCAAGGGCGATCGGCGTGTTCTGGCTCGCTCACGGCTTGATCGGAGGGGCGACTTTCCAGTCGCCGAGGACCGGTCGGTCGAAAGTAATCCGGCGGCTGGAAAGCCGCCGTTCCGCAATGCGGTCGAACGCACCTCGGCCGCCGTTCCGCGCGGCGGATGCGGACGCGAACGGCGCGACGAAAACCGGCTTGTTCGTCGCGTGAAATGCACCCATCTCAATGCGAGCCTCCTGCCCGATGAAACTGCCCCTGCTGCATCGACTTTTTCTTTTTACGTCTTTGGTCGTGGCGCACGGGTGGCTTTCTACGCCAGCCATGGCCGCTGAACCCGCCGCCCGACCGAATATTGTTTTCTTTCTGGCGGATGATCTGGGGTACGGCGACCTGCCGCTTTTCGGGGCAACGGACGTTCGCACGCCGCATCTCGACGCGCTCGCCCGCGCCGGAACGCGCTTCACGCAGGCGTACTCGAACGGTCCGGAGTGCACCCCGGCGCGCACGGCCATTCTCTCCGGCCGGCACCCCCAGCGCGCTGGCGGAATGGAGTGTCCCATCGGCACCGGAAACGTCGGCCGTTACGACGAGGCGATCCGATTGCGCGAACGGCACGAGCTTGGTCTGCCGCCGCGGATGGCGGTGCTCGCACCGGGACTCAAAGCGGCCGGTTACGCGACTGCCGTCATTGGAAAATGGCACATGGGTTACGAACCGAAATTCAATCCGCTCGACCAGGGTTTCGATCGGTTTTTCGGAATTCTGGGCGGCAACGTCGACTACTACCAGCATCGCGAACTCTCCCCGCTCCCCGTGTTCATGCGGGATCGTGAGCCGGTGCAGCGGCCGGGCTATATGACCGATCTCCTGCGTGACGAGGCGATGGAATTCATCAAAGACCGGCCCGCGGGCGGGCCGCCGTTTTTCCTGTATCTCGCGTGGACCGCGCCGCACTTCCCGTTCCAGCCGCCGGGCGGCGGTCCGGATGAGCCGCTGCCGACCGCGGAGCAATGGATGAAGGGCACGCGCGCCAATTACGCGGCCATGATTGAAAATATGGATACAGCGATCGGCGCCGTGCTCGCGCACCTGCGGGCGCGTGGTCTCGAGCAGAACACACTCGTGGTGTTCGCGAGCGACAACGGCGCCATGGCGCCGGGTTCCAATGCGCCCTGGCGCGATTTCAAGGAGACGCTTTTCGAGGGTGGCATCCGTTCCCCCGTGATCGCGCGGTGGCCGGGGCGGCTGCCGGCGGGAAGAGTCGACGACCGGCCATGGACGCTGCTGGATCTCACGGCTTCGTTCCTGGACGTCGCTGGCGCGCGGCCACCGAATGGGCTCCGATTGGATGGACATCCGGTGTTGGTCGATGTGATCCGCGGCCGCCCGACCCCGCCGCGCGATTTTTTCTGGCGGGCGCGTCGTGGTGAGCGCACCTGGCGGGCAGTGCGTTCCGGTCCGCTCAAGCTGGTGAGTCGCGAAGACGCGGGTGAACGGCAGGAGTGGTTATTTGATCTGGAGCAGGATCCGCGGGAGCAAACGGATTTGCGGCCCCAGCGCAGCGATGCGGCGATACGGCTGCGGAAACTCCTCGCGGCTTGGGAAAGGGACGTGCAGCCGGAGCGGTAGGAGTGTTTTTCGTTCGTGGCCTTGGCCAACCGAGACATTCTATTCGCGGTTAAAAAATCAGCTCTCTGTCATTCGGGGGCTCGAAATCTTCGTGGAGGGCCGCTCTGTATCCAAGGGAAGACGGGGAAGACGGGGAAGAGATAAGACGCGGAAGATTCCGAAGTCTTCCGAGTCTTGCGCTCTTCCATGTCTCGCGTTCTTCATCGGCCGGTCTGGAATCGCAGCCGCTCGGCACCGCTGAGCGATGGGTTTTCGGCGCCGGCGCGGTACACGCGCGTGGCATCGGCGGGCCGGTTCAGCCGCTCGTAGACGGAGGCGAGCAGAAAATAAACGTCGGCCATCGCCGGTTTTTGCTGAATCAGCGATTCCAATACGCGAATGGCCTCATCCACCTTGCCGTGCGTCGCGAGAAAGTAGCCCAGCGTGTAGCCGTAGCGCGCCTCCTGCGGCCGCAGGTTCGCGGCGCGCCGGCACCACTCGAGCGCTTCGTCCGGTCGGTCGCGCGCGAGCAAAACCCCGAGGTTGTAGGCCGCCGTGGCGGACTGGGGATCATTCTTGAACGCGGTCCGGAACGCCTGCTCCGCCTCGCCGAGCCGGCGCATCTCAGCGAGCAGCATGCCCAGGTTGAGATTCACTCCGGGGTGGTTGGGATCGAGCGTGAGTGCCTGCCGCAGGCTGGCTTCGGCCTGGTCGTTCTGCCCGAGCGCCGCGTGGGCCAGCGCGCGATTGGCGAGCGGCGGCAGGCTTTGCGGCAGGAACCGGCTCGCCGCGGTGAACTCGTCGACGGCGGTTTTGTAGTTGCCACGGCTGAAATGAAAGTTGCCGAGGTTGTAACGCGACGTGGAATCATCCGGTCGTACTTGAAGCGAGACAAGATACTCGGCCGTGGCGGCATCGAGCGGGCGCCGATCGGCTTCCGGTACGGATTCGGCTGGCAACGCGGAAAGCGCCACCGCCGCGTGCACGCGCACCAGACGGTAGTCGTCACGCGTGGCGGTGAGCAGCGCGCGCACGAAATCCGGCCGCAATGCATCGCCGAGCGCATCCACGGCGGCCGAGCGCACGAGGGGTGAGCCATCATGGAGACACGCGAGAACCACCGGCCATTTCGTCTCGTCGGTGCAGCCGCGGAGGAGGCGCAGCAATGACGTGCTCCAGATTTCCTCGCGTTTTGGATCAGCCAGATAGCGGAGCATTTCCGGCAGCTTCGACCAATCGCCCTTGCGGGCGGCGGCAATCCAGTTTCCGCGCTCGAGGATCGGCGCCTGGTAATCGCGCGCGCGCCATTTGCGGACAAACTCGTCCGCCCACGAAGGCGGTTTGTCGTCGTGGCAGAGGTTGCACGCATTCGGGGAGCCAAACGCGATCGTGGCGGCGGGAGCGGGCGGCCGCATCGAATGATCGCTGCGGCGCATCCGGGCAAATTCGGTCATCGGCATGTGACACGAAATACAGCGGCTGCCCATGCTGCCGGCTTCATGATGCGAGTGCGCCGTGACATTGGCGACCCGCGCATCGTGGCAGGGCATGCAGGCGGCGTTGGGATCACCCGTGCGGAATTTGTAACGGCCGCTCGAGGTATGACAGTCGACACAATCCATCTGGCCGGATTGCGCGCAGGGACTCAGGCCCCAGGTCGTCATCGTGAAATTCTCGCCGAGGTCACGGCCGTCCGGGTGGAAATCGCGGTCTTCGAGCGTCGCCAGCCCAAAGTGATCATACAAACGGTCACCCGGCTGGAAAGTGCCGGTGAGGACGGTGAGCTTCGCGTGACAGCTTCCGCACATGGCATTGGTCTGGATGGTGCTGAGCTCCCGCGCCACGATCAGTTTCACATCGGGCATCGGTGCGCCCGGCGGCAGGGCGCGAGCTGCGCGCACGTGTTCGGCGCCGGGGCCGTGACACGTTTCGCAATTGATCCCCGGCTCCGCCCATTTCGTCTGATATGAATCGGTCGCGGGATCGTAGTTTTTTGCCAGCTGGCTGACGTGGCAGTTGTAACACGAGGTGTTGAAGGTGTACGGGGGATCCTTCCAGAACAGCGGGGCGTCCGTCGAGTCGCCGAAATGCCGCATCGCGCTCAGGGCCGTGTCGAACCACTCTTTGCGATTCACATCGTAGGCGAGGGGCAGGACCTGGAGCCGGCCGCGCTCCAGCGGTGTCAGGAAATAGAATACGTTCTTGCCGCCGACGGCATGGACCATCGGATACGTTTTTTCGCCCGCGGCGCTGGTCTCGCGCACGAGCCCGTGTTCGGGATCGGCCTGAAACGCGAGGCCGTTGGCGACGTGAGGAGCGGGGTGGGGCGTCAGTTCCTTGCGGGCGAGCTCGGGCGTAAACGGCTGCAGGGCCCGCCCGTGGTGGGAGGTGGACCAGAGCGTATGAAACTTTTCGTGACAGTCGCGGCAGCTTTGGGACCCCACAAAGCCGGGGGTTTGCGGCGCGCCCGCGGAGGCATCCGCGGCGTCAGCGGCGGGCGTTACAGCGAGCGCCAGCGCGAGTGCATGAATCAGAGCCGACCGGTGCGGCCGGTTGGAATGGCGACTTTCCAGAGCATGAAGCGTCCTGGCTAGCGGTGCGCTTGCCCCACAAATTTGCCCCCGCTTGTGGCGTCGCGCCAAGGGCGCGGTTAAACGGAAGGGCGACTTTCCAGTCGCCCGAGACCGGTCGACCGAACGTACTTCGGCGGCAGGAAAGCCGCCGCTCCGGTGCGAATGCCGACGTGCTTGGCCAGAATTGTGGGGCCAGCGCAGGGCTAGCGCGGCCCTCGACACGGAGGAGACGAAATTGACAAGTCGACGCATTGTGCGGGAAACCTCGAACTGCGTCATAACAACTGGACGCCTCCGGGCGAGTGAGGTCGACGCGAGTGCGCGCGATACCATGGCGGCTTACGCGCGCATTAGGTGGCGGCATTTGCGCGCGAGGTGTGTCCCTTTGGGGCGGCGAGCGCCAGCAAGTGGAAAAGACATCCACTCGCTGGCGCTCGCAGCCACTGAACAGGGACTCGCTCAACCTCGAGTTCGTCCGATTTGGGCTCGTTGGCATCCACCATTCGCGGTCAGAAGCCAGCTTGGCTGCGCCGCGCGGTGCCGCTCAGCCGTGAGCAGCGGCCGCCGCTGGCGTGGTGGCGGCGAACGGTTCCGGCGCCTCCTTCGACAGCACGGCGCTTTCGCCCCGGGCCAGGTGCGCGCGCAGGAGCGCGATCGCTTTTTCCACCTCGCCCGTTCTCAGCGCGGCAACGATGGCGCGGTGTTCGCGCTCGGTTTGCTCATAATCCTCGATGTACTCCTGCGTCTGGCCCACCCGAATCTGAAACAGCGGAATGTGGCAGTGCTCGTATGCACGAATGAGCCGGCTGTTCCCACTGCATGCGACCAGTTGGTCGTGAAAACGCCGGTCCGCCTCGCAGGCGGTCG
>JBBRCR010000276.1:0-11251 GCA_038204695.1 Opitutales bacterium
GGCTCAAGGCAGGCTCCGCCACTTTGGCGAACTGTTGGTGCCAGAGCTCGGCAACCAAAAGCGAGAAAACTTCTTTCGAGCCGGCTCCGGTCTCCTCGTGCCGCTGCAAGAGCTTCTCCACTTCCCCACGACGATAGTACCCGCGTCGAACCGCTTCGGTCGAGAGGAGCACCGCTTTAACCCTGCCCGCAAGCGGACCGCGCAGCCAAGCCACATACGGCACGGGAAAGCCCGCTTTCTTCCGGTTGATCACCTCGGCAGGAAGTACCTTCGCAAACGCCGCTTTCAAGGCCCGTTTCGTCTCGTTACCTTGAACTTTGTACTCCGACGGCAGCGACGCCGCAAACTCCAGGACTTCATGGTCCAACAGCGGCACGCGCAGCTCGAGCGAATTGGCCATGGTGATCTTGTCGGCTTTCACCAACAGATCGTCCGGTAGCCAGGTGTTCGTATCGAGATAAAGGAGCTGATCCAACAGGGGGCGATCCTTCACCGAGGTGAGCATCGTCCGGATCGTCGCCGCCGGCGAGACTCCGCTCGTCGCCCGCAAGAACTCGGGCGAGAAAAACGAGGACGCTGAGCGGTTGAAAAAGGTCGTGGGATACGCGGTGCGGCTAAAATAGTAGTCCGCGGCCGGCCGGCCGAGCGCGTCGCCATACCGGGCGAAACGCTGCGATCCCGAGACCTCGCCCGCCAGCGCTGCGAGCGCCCCGACGGGGCGCGCCAAAGGCCCGAGCGCCCGCGCGATTTGGTCGAGTTTCAACATGTTCGGGTAGTTGGGGTACCCGGCAAATGCCTCATCGCCGCCTTCGCCCGAGAGCAGCACTTTCACATGCCCGCGCGCGAGCTTTGACACATAGTAGAGCGCCACCGCCGGCGGTTCGCACACGGGCTCTTCCATGTGCCAGACATACCGGGGAAGAAAATCCCAGAAGTCGTCGGAGGTAATCGTGAGTTCGTGGTGCTCCGTCCCAAACGCCTCCGCGGCCATGCGCGCGTACGGGCGTTCGTCCACCACTTGGTTGCCGTCGAAGCCGACGGTGAAGGTTTTGATCTTCTTCGAGGTCCCTTGCACCGCGAAATTGAGGATCGCGGAAGAGTCCACGCCGCCGCTCAGTAGAATCCCCACCGGCACGTCAGCGATCATGTGGTCGCGGACGGTCGAGCCGAGCAGCCCGTAAAGCTCCTCGACCGCTTCGTCGAATGACAGGTTCGCGCGGTCGCGGCTAAATTTCAGGTCCCAATAGCGCTGCGTCGTCACGCGGCCATTTTCGGCCAAGAGCAGGTGGCCTGGAGGGAGCTTCCGCACCGACTGAAACAGCGTTTCCTCGCCCGGCACGTAGTAGAACGAGAAAAACTGCCGCATTGCCGGCAGATTGATTTCTCGGGGCACGGCAGGATCGGCGACAATGGCTTTTAGTTCCGATGCGAAGTACAGGGCCTGCGGTGTCTGGCAAAAATACAGGGGCTTGATCCCAACGCGGTCGCGCGCCGCGAACAGCCGTTGGCGCTTTTTGTCCCAAATGGCGAAGGCGAACATCCCGCGCAGGTGCTTCAGGAAATCCACGCCATATTCTTCGTAGAGGTGAATGATGACCTCCGTGTCCGAATGGGATCGGAAGGTGTGGCCGCGCGAAATCAGGCGTTCGCGCAACGGCTGGAAGTTATAGATCTCGCCGTTGAAGACGATCCAGACGGTGTCGTCCTCGTTCGACATCGGCTGGAGTCCAGTCGAAAGATCGATGATCGAGAGCCGGCGATGACCGAGCCCGACCGACCCGTCGAGGAACACGCCATGCGCATCCGGCCCACGATGAGCAATCGGTGCCAGCATGGCGTCGATCGCCGTGCGCGTCACGGGATGGGCAGAATCAAAATGGAGTTGGCCGGCAATGCCGCACATGGAGACGAAGACTACGGTGCCCGGGAATCGTCGAGAACGGCCGAGGTGAGCGGCGGATTGGAGTCGCCCGGCCGGCTGGGTTGAACGCCTATGCTCCAGCCGAGAATTGCGACCCATTTTGTCCAGGAACCGGAGCCGTGACGCACGACGGAATTCCCCAGCAGCATCATGGGACCGATCGCGGCCAGCCGCAGGAGCGCCGTGATGGTCATTCCGACACGGTAGGCGAAGGCCGCGAGCCAGCCGTGATGGTGGCGCACGAACCGGCAGACGGATTCCCTCATCATCACGTTCGAAAAAGCGCTGGCGACTTGTGTGCTGCTGCCGCCGCCGAAATGGACGATCGCCACTTCCGAAACGTAGTAGACGATCGCGCCCGACCGGTGGACTTTGTAGCAGAGATCGAGGTCCTCGCCATACATGAAATAATGTTCGGAGAAGCCGCCAATGGCATCGTAGCGCGCGCGCGAAATCAGGATACACGCGCCGGATACGGCTTGCACCGGCGCCGGTGAAAAACCTGTGGCGACAAATGCCGCGGTGCCCCAGATCGACCAGCGTGGAAAGCGCGCGCGGAGGAATTCAGAATCCACGATCTGATTGAAGACCGTCGGAAACGCCTGCACGCAGCTCGTCTGCAGCGACCGATCCCGATTGAGCAATCGGCAACCGACTGCACCCGCGTTTGGCAGGGAGCGCAGGCGGCCGAGCAGCAAGGAGAGGGCGTCGTCGAGCAGCTCGGTGTCGGGATTGAGAAAGAGAAGATACCGCCCGCGGGCCTGGGTGGCGCCGAGATTATTGGCACGGGCAAATCCGACATTCGCGGCGCTCTGCACATATCGGGCGTCCGGAAATTCCGTGGCGAGCATCACATCGCAACCATCGAACGACGCTCCGTCGACAACGATGACCTCGAACGAGGTCGTCGTCACATGCCGGTAGAGCGAGCGAAGACACTGCCGAACGAACTCCTTCGAGTTCCAATTAACGATGATGACTGAGACGTCCATGCCGACTGCTACCAAAGACTCGGCTTCATTGTCAGCCGGTTGAGCTGCTGACGGCGGACGTACTGGATGAGTGCCGGATCGTTCACGCGCGCAACTCGCTGCAAATATCCACGGCAGAATCCCCACCACAAACCCAACGCGCCAATAAAGTAGGGCGGCCGAGTGCTTCGTTTGAGGCACTTCAGCAGCATGAACACCGGATGATAGCCGGTGATGTAATTCGCGACCCCGTTCTTTTCCCAGTTCTTCCAGCTGCCATCAGCTGCTCCCGTCGACCGGTGGTGTTTCAGCGGGATGTCGGGGAAGGTGCGGGTGGTCCAGCCCAGCATGTTGGCTTTCAATTCGTCGATCGTATCCCACCCCGGCGCGCGCAGTAGCCCGCCGATCTGGTCCCAGCATTCGCGGCGGTAGATCTTCGTTGCGCCGCGCACATGGAACGGAGGATCGTCGGGGGTCTCGGATACCGGGTTGCCGTCGATCGTGTGGCAAATCATCCCGCCACCAATCCCCAGCTTGGAATCCAGCCGGAACTTGTCGAAGCAGCGCTCGAAGAAATCGGGTGCGAAAGACAGGTCAGCATCGAATTTCACCAGGAAGTCCCACGACGAAGAGGGAAGCTGGTTGAACCCGTCGTAAAAAGTGTCGATGACGCCGCCGCCTTGCTTGCGGAATCCCCGATCCGGGCGACTCACGCCGGAAATCCACGGATATTGCCGGGTGGCGGTCGCGATGATGCTGGCGGTGGCGTCGGTCGAGCCGTCGTCGACGATGACCCACCGGGCCGGCAACACGATCTGCGCCGCCATCGAGCGGATCGTGTGCTCGAGGTTCCGTTCCTCATTACGGGCCGGCGTGATCACCACGTAGTTGGAGGTCATGGCAGGGGAGTGAGGGCGGGTTTCCCGGACGCGGGGCGCGGCCGCGAAGCGGTGAGGAGATTGCGCGCACGCTTGGCGAGCGATTGCGGGATCGAAAGCCAGTCGTACGCGCCGGCGAGTTTGGCCCGGAGGAAAGGGAGATCGTCGCCTTCGTTGACCGGCAGCCGCGGCAGAAAAAAGGGATCCTGGCCGGGCACCACCCGGCCGATGATCGTCGTGGCGTTCGACCGGTATCCGCAGCTGGCAAGCGTTTCGCTGAAACGGCGTTTGAAAGTCACATCGGCCTGGGGAAACGCGTACGGATAGGCAAACAGGGCCACGGCCGCGCCGAGCTGTTGCTCGATCATCGCTCTCGACGCAGCGAGTTCGTCGGCGATCCGGTCCCAGCCCAGCCGGTAAAGCACGGGATGGTTCATCGTGTGGGAACCAAACTCGAACCCGGCGCGGCACAGCTCTTGAACCTCGGTCCAAACCATGCACGCCTGGCCGTGCAAGTACCGCCGAACGCCGCCGATGAACGCGGCAGGAAGATACATCGTGGCGGAGAATCCGTGGTGCAACAGAATGGGCGCCGCGGCGGTGTAGAAGTCGTGAAACCCATCGTCGAAGGTGATCGCGACCGGCAGACGAGCCGGAGGATGATCCGCACGCAGGCGCTCGAGGCCTTCGCTCAACGTCACTCCCTGATAGCCGAGATCCTCGAGCCACTGCATTTGCCGGGCGAATCGCGCCACCGAGGTGCACAGCCCAAAGTATGACGATGCCCCCGGGTTGCCGTCGTCCGCGATGCTATGATACATCAGCACCGGAAGGCATTTTCCGGTGCGGCGAGGGCCGATCCGTTTCATCGGAGCGACCACGCCGAGTGAGACCAAACGATCGAGGCGCATGGTGACGCTTGGCTGATCTCACCCAACTCAGGTCGACAGGAGGACCGACGCGTCGCGGACCTCCTCGTCCTGCACCGGTGGCTTCGGGGCGCGCCCAGCGAGCAGCGAATCGACCAGCTCAAGATAGTCCGGCTTCCGGGAATCCCAGCTGTTGCTCGCGGAGTACCGCAGCGCGTTTTGCGTGAGTTCCCGGCGAAGCGCGGCGTCGCGCAGGACCGCGAGCATCGCGTCGGCGAGGGCCTGTGCATTGCCGGATTCGAAAAAGCGGACGACGGAATCGTTGAAATAGTACTGGTCGATCTGGGTCTTCGATACGACGACCGGGACGCCGAGCGCCATGAACTCCATGATCTTGGTGCTGTAAGCCTCGTTCCCAAACGAATCGGCGCGTTTCGGCACTACGCCGATGTCGGCATTGGCCATGATCCGGGCAATCTCGTTCAGCCGCACCGGCTCGAAAAATTTCACACTCCCATTCAGCCCGAGTTCGCCGGCGAGGCTCACCAACGTTGGCTTCATGATCCCGTCGCCGTAGATATGAAACTCAGCGGTGGGTATCGCTTTGAACACCCGGGAAAAGGCGTGCAATGCTATGTCCACGCCCTGGTGCCATTGCAGTCCCCCCGGGAAGAGAATGATGATCCGCCCATCGCTTCGGTCGTGGAGGTCCGGCCGGAAGCGCGCACTGTCCACGTTGTTGATGAAGACCGAGCATCGATCCGCCGTGCCCGTCCGCTGGGCGAACTTTTCGCGCCAGAGGTGGTTCGACACAATGATGTGGTCGGCCAGTCGGGCCGAGCGCCGCTCGATCCATTTCAGCACGCGGAAAGTGTTTCCGGTCCGGCCGCCCGCAAACTTGTTGGCGTAGAACTCCGGGACGATGTCATGAATATCCAGGATGACCTTTGCGCCCGTCAGCTTCGGGTATAGGGCTGCCAGAACCAGAAAGTCCGGCATATTGTGCACGTGAACCAGATCATAGGGAGCGCTCCAGTGTCGCCGTGTGATCTTTAGCGTCGAGCGCAGGAGGAAACGGATTAGCGGCAGCGCATAAGCGAAACGGGTTTGCTGCGCCTTTCCGAAGCGGTTCTGGATCCGGTGAACCTCGACGTTGGCGATGGTTTCGCGCGGAGGTACATTCGGTTTGCTCCGCAGCGAAAAAACATCGACGTGATCGCCGCGCGCCGCCAGCGCCTCGGCATAGCGCGTGACGCGGTTGTCCGTCTCATAGAAAGAATGCGTGACCATGCAGATCCGCTTCGGGAAATGCCGGATCGGTCGGGGAGTGAGTCCGGCCGTATAGGTGGCCATGTCACGCGGAAGGGCCTGCCAAAACGCGCCGGCGTACCGCTCCCGCAGTCGCTGGAGCAAGGCAAGATAATGAGCGACAGGATAGGTTCGGGCGCCCGGCTTCTCGTCCTCAAAGCAGGCATAATCCGGGTGAACGTTGAGCAGGACCATGCCGCCGTGGGCGGCAATCCAGTCGAGCTTGTCCAGCCAGATCGAGGGCGATGGTTCCTGCAGCACCAGGAAGAGGGTCGAATCCTGAGGGAGCGTATAGGGGAGTTCGACGTAACCGGCGCGCGGAGGAGGTTGGGGGTGCGTCGGAGTGATCCGTGCGGCTGACGGACTGTCGCGCGGGTTTTCAGCTGGAGTGGAGGCCGGGCTCGGAATCCAGAACGGAAAAATCGTGCCGACCCCGTCGGACTGGGGTTCGAACGGATCGGTGTCGAACGTGGAGGCGTCGTACTGGATTCCGAGTTCGTGGAACCAGTCGAGGTTCCGAAGCATGAAGCCGGCGCGAAACCCGGAGGCACCCCACTCGCGGATATAGCGGTTGATTGCGGGGGCCTTGGCACTGAATCCACCATACGATCGAAAAAGCCGTCCGTTGTGGTGCAGATCGTGGACGCCGACTTCAAACCCTTCGGAACACAACCAGCCGCGCAGTTCCGGTGGAGTGGCATAGTCGCCCTTAGGGATGAAGTTGAAGGAGGAGCGGAAACCGAGCGAGGCTTCGAGTTCCGCCAGCCGGCGGCATTTGGCGAGTCCGGCCGGCCCCTCGACGTCGTGGGTCAGGACGAGGGCGAAGCGCCGACCCTCGGGCCAGCCCGGCCAGCCGGCGGGAGCAGTGCCGGCGGCTTCATTGATCGGCCAGGTGGTGCGAAACAACTCCCGCTTCCGACGCGCGGCGGCGCGCCGCAGGGCCATTCTTACCCCCCATGGGATAAAGGGCTTGATGGAGTAGTAGAATTGCCGATCGAGCATGTAAGCGCGCGGAGGAGTCAGGAGACAGGAGTCAGGAGGAGCGGAGGGCTGGGCGGAGGACGGAGGACAGAGGGCAGAGGACAGAGGGCAGAGGACGGAGGACGGAGGACGGAAGTCAGAGGTCAGATTCCTGCTGGCCCGCTGAGCCAATCCGCAATCCGCAATTCGCAATGGAAGGGGGAGTCAGGAGTGAGGCAGGAGGAAACACCAGCTGCGGTGCAGTCATGGGTGGAGCGATGTCCTCAAGGCGTTCGCAGCATTTCGGAAAAACACGCCGGCTGCTACTGTCGATCTTCTGTCGTTCCCGTCCGCCACGATGCGCGTGTTGGGGACAACCCGCGCCACCCAAGATAGTAGTTCCTCCTGAATTCTGGATTCTTCCAAAAGGGCGCCGGCGAGCAGCGCCCCTACAGGACGGGTGCGCCGTCCTGATGATATATCGCCGAAACAATCGTGCTCCTGCGCAGAACGTGCGCGAACTCGGCGGAGCCCCGCATTTCCTCCTGACTCCTGAATTCTGGATTCTCGCTGTTGAATCACACCGTATTCAAATCATGCTCCAGCCACGACGGCAGGTAGCGCTTGGTCTTGTTAAGGACCGCTCCGACGTGGGCATTGGATTCAGCGAGCAGAGTCGTGGCGCGGTGGAGGGCGTCGCGGTCTGTCTTTTCCGATTCGGTTACCAACAGAACAATATCCATGAAACCAGCTAGGCGCGGAGTGATGCTAATTTCGCTTACGGCAGGCATGTCGAAGATGATATAGTCGAAGTCGCTGGCCTTGAGCTTCGGCACGAGCTGCGAGAAACGCTGCGGCAAATTACGCGACAACCGATCCGTTTGCCTGCTCTCTGTGACAACGTACAAGTTAGCGTCGACTCGCGCGCCCTCTCGGCCGCCGCCTCGGGCGTCGAGCATTTCGTCCATGCCACATGTGGGTTTACCCTTGGCGAACTGACGCGCAGAGCCCTGCGTCGTTGTCATGTCGACGAGCAGCACGTTGCCATCGGCAGTATCCGACAATGACTGAGCCATGCCTGCAGCAATTGTAGTTACTCCGGCGCCCGCTCCCAGTCCGGTAACTGCTACCAGCTTTGGTTTATGAGTAAGGTTTTGGCGCTCAAAATAGCTGATTACTCGATCCCGTAAGGTTTCATGGAAAGCAAGGAGAGCGTCGGAGTGAGCAGTTTGGCCGGGTAAAACCATACGCTCGTCTTTTTTGGGACGGCGGAGCCACCCTTGGCGCCGCTGTCTTGTCCGCGGAATTGAAAGGATCAGAGGGAGACGAAGCCGCGCGACATGCGACGGGCGCCGCACGCTCCGATCAAATACGAGTTCGATTGCAAAAGCCCAGGCCAGACCCAACGCGAGACCGGCGATCCCGATGCCAACTGTAATTTTAATTGTTTTCGACGCATCGAGCATTGGGACGGAAGGAGCTTGAATTTGACTGATATTGGAGACTTTCCCCGAACCAAGAGCTTCGTTGATTCGCGATTGTTCCAAACTCGCGGCATACCGGAGGTAGTTGCCTTCCTCCAATTGCTTTTTTCGCCGGAGTTCTGTGATCCGTCCCTCGAGCGTGTCCAGATTTGCGGCTTCGGCGCGGAGGCTATCTGCTTGCGCACCTAGGATCTTGATTTTGGCCTGTAGAGCCGTTACTCGCGCCGCCTCCAAACGAAGATCCATAGAAGCAGCAGTCGGGTTTTTGCTCGTTGGATATGGCTGGACGGATTGGGCGGGAACAGTTGGCGCCAATGCTGGAAAGTCGTGTTCCAGTTGGCGCTTGGCAGCTTCTGCCACGGTAATTTGAGCGTTCGTCTCCCGTACCGGCGAACTATCGGCGGTGTAGCGCATGAGTAGTTCTTGCTCGCGACGTTGCAGCAACTCTAGTCGACCCGAAGCACGACGGTATTCTTCGATTTTTGCGGCAGGAATTTCAGGCGCTGCTTTGACTGACGTTGTTGCGGCCGCATCCGGCTTGTCTATTGAAGGTATGTTAGTCAGCTCGTTAAGTATGGTAGATCGTTCACCTAACTCCGCTTGTGCGGCGAGGATTTGTTCCCGCAGTCCGGCGAGTTGCTTCGAGTAGGTCTGTTTTGCTTCGTCGAGTGAGATGACACCCGCCTTTTGGTTTGCTTTGCGGAGTTCATCCTCGGTTTGCGCCAAGCGAGTCCGCAATTGATCGGTTTCCTGCGCGAGAAAGTCGCCCACCATGCCGGCAGCCCGATGCACGTCTACGTGCATTTTCAGATATTGATCTAGAATCTCTCGTAGCGTCGGTTGAACCAGGGCAGCATCTGCGTGTTTGAATCCAATCGCAATCACACTGCTGCCCCGTGCTGTGTCTACGACAAGGTTCCTCCGAATTAGGATGGCGGCAAGATTCAGGTCTGCTTCCGTCTTCGGGACGCCGAGGAGTCGTTCGGGTCCAATTCGCTCGGCGACGCGGGTGACAAGATCCATGCTCGTAAGGATCTGCTCTTCCGACGCCATGATCGTCTCCCCGCTCATATCGGGCGATTTCGTGATAACATCGTCATTGCCGGGGCGGACTGTCTTCGCGTCAGTGATGACATAACGAACAAAGAGCCTCGCTTGAGAGATGAATAGCGGCCTTTCGATGTAGTAAAATGCGCCCGCTGCTGCCAACCCCAGCACGGTGCAGATGGCGATTTTCCACTTGTGGCGAAACAGCGTATAGTAAATCTCGGTCAAGTCGACTTGTGTCGCTGGCGTAGATGACGGTGCTACCGGGACCGAGCGATTTTCAAAAATCGGTGAAAGTGTGCGATGTTCGGATCCACTGAGAGCGGGTGATTGAGATGAAGGATCCATTTCGATGAATAGGTGAGAGCGAGAGCAGTGTGCGATGAGACGATTGCGGCTGAGTGGATTTGCCAATGAGAAGCAGAAACGTGTCGTTCGTGGAATGAGAGGGCGTTGCTTTCGCCATTCGTTTGTCTGCCGGTACGCTACGCCACGTGGCGATAGAGGGCGCGTCCGATCAAACGTGAAAATACGGCGGGGAGGGTCCGGAAGACAAACGTGTGTTTGCCGGAAGTCAGGTCAGGAGCGCGGACAAAGGAGCCAGTCGCATTCTCGTACCTGACGTAAGTGATGTGGCGTTGCTCAGCGCCCCAACTAGCTTTGAACCGACGGAGCCCCTCGTTGTTCAACGATGTTCGGCCGAAATCCAAGCGTGCCAGGCCTTGGCGACTGAACCGTTTTATTGCCTCCCACATCACGAGGTTGTTAGCTCGCAGGTGCTGAAATTGGAAATCCGAGGCGCCAAACTTATAGGTGATAGTATCGCGGTAACGGAAGTAGACTGCGCCGGCAACGGGGTTCCCCTGATGCTTCGCCATGACAACGCAGCCCTGGTCTTTTTCAAAAATGTGGCGATGGAGATTATAAAAAAAACGCAGAGGCTGAGGGGGGAGGCCCTGCCGACGGCGTGTCTTGCACACGAGAGCATAAAACTCACGGATGGCAGTTTTGCTTTGCGCAACCTCGATGATCAACTGTGACGATTGCGCTTTACGAAGTGCGCGCTGATTTGCGTCGCTCAATCCCTGCCAGAGCTGCGGTTCGGATTGATTTAGCGGAAGTTGGTGGCCGAAAAAGCAGGTCGATGCGGTGGCGCCCGGTAGCCAGCTGAGGCCGCCGCGACACTCCACATAGTTCCATCGCCGCTGCCGCGCCAGGCGCAGACTCTCGTGCCAGAGCTCATTGCCCGACTTCGAATCGCGAAACAAGGGGGCGCACTCGTCCGTGAATGGCAGCGCGATGCCGCGGCGACCCGTGAACCAGCTGTCGACCTCCATCAACGGAAACAGACCGTGCCAGTCGTCGGGGTTGCCTAGTCCGAGACAAAGCGGCCGATACCCGTATGAATCCTGCAGAACACGCAACCAGGCGGCGGTGTGAAAGAATGTAGCTGTGGGCCATTGCTCGAGTTCTCTATCCCAATTGGGGTCATCAAGCGGATTGAACCAGTGAAAATGTGGCTGCTCTGCCGTTGGTTTTTCGAATTTTGGCGTCTGATTCGTGTCCGCCGAGCTGTTCATCCGGTGAGCCTCCTGACTCTACATTCAATAAAGGCTCAGACATCCTGATCCGCGGGGCACAATGGGATAACACGTGGAACGCGGATGAGCTACGTAGCGCCGGTCTCCGACCGGCGAACGCCAGTCGGAGACTGGCGCCACCTCAAACAGCGGCACACTCGAATTCCACGGGCTGAGGAGGTCTGAGGCCTCGGGGCAGCGTATAAGACCGAAATGGGGGCGGGGCAGTCACG
>JBBRCR010000277.1:0-11223 GCA_038204695.1 Opitutales bacterium
CGCAGATCGCGGTAAAGTCGCGGCGCCTTGCCCTGGGCCGCACGGACCGTCTCGGCGCCCTTCGCGAGCACGTTCGCATCGACATCGCAGAGGGCGACGTATTCCGCCTCATCCTTCATTGCGAGAAGGTCCTTGATGTGACTCGAGCCCTGGCCGTTGAAGCCGATCGTGCAAACGCGGATCCGGTTGTTCGCGCCGATGACTTTGCCCTGCGCCTTCAGGCCGCCCACGATGACGGCCGCCGCGGTGGAACCAAGAAACTGTCGACGGGAGATTTTCATGATCACGTTCTTTGGGCTGGAATGAGCGAATTGAGGTACTCTTCGAGATTGGTGTACCCATCGCCATCGCGATCACGAGCGCCATCGGCGGCATCGTTCGCATTGAGCCCGTGGGCGCGCTCCCACTCGTCCGGCATGCCGTCGTGATCAGCATCCGCCGGCGGTTGCCGCGAACGCAACTGCGGCCAGCCGCCGACGGCTCGCTGCGAATCGATGATGCCCTTGCCGCCGCCCTTGTACGTTTCACCGAACCTGGCCGTGCCGGTGCGAATCTCCTCAATGATGCGGCGATCAACGGCGTCGCGCACGAGCGAGCAGCCCGCGCCGGCGAGCACGAGCTCGTAGGCAGCCGGAGCGGATTGGGTCGTCACCGGGGCGACGAGGTAGGCCTCGTTTACGCGCAACGTCGCCGCGGTCGCCTCACCGTCCTCGGCGAAATTAATTCCCTTCCAGTTGTCGGCCGTAATCGCCGGGGAACCATGCACGTAATTTCCGTCTGCATACATTTTTCCACGCGGGTCCTTCTGAAGAAAAATGCGGTAACGGACCTTCTCATCCGTGGCCGGGCCGGCTTTATAATAATTGTTGATCCAGTTGCGGGGCCAAAGCTCACCGCCATACGCGCTGTTAAAGCCCCAATTGTAGACCACGTTGTTCCGGTAATCCATCAGCCCGGACGCCGCATTGCCGGATGCCCGCGGATTTCGGCTCGTGTGGTGCGCAAGTATATTGTGATGCCAGGAACCGCCGGGGCCGCCCCACAGACCTCCGTAACCGTGATTGCCCTTCTTGTGCAGCGACTTCGTGAGGCTCTCCGTGACCATGCACCATTGCGTCGTCATGTTGGAGGCCTTGTTGATCGAAAACGTTTCGTCGACCGCCCAGCTCACGGAGCAGTGATCGAACACGATATAATCACCCTGCCCACCGACGGCGTCCTGCTCTTTGCCCTTCTCGTCGCCAGGCCTGATGCGCAGGTAACGAACAATCATGTGCTGGGTATCGAAATTGAACTGGTAGTTCTTGAGGCAAATCCCATCCCCGGGCGCCGTCTGCCCGGCAATCGTGAGAAACGGATTGCGTATCTTCAATTCTGATTCGAGTGCGATCGTGCCCGACACGCGAAACACCACCGTGCGCGGCCCCTCCGCCATCACCGCCGCGCGCAGGCTGCCCGGCCCATTGTCATTGAGGTTGGTCACCTCGATGACCCGCCCGCCGCGTCCGCCCATCGCGTACTTGCCGAAGCCTTCTGCTCCGGGAAAAGCCGGGGCGCGGTCCGGCCGCAGGTGGCGGAGAACAACTGTCCGCGCCTTCTCGTTGTAAACCAGCTCGTGCCGCCAGCCGTCCGGGAGGACCACGCGGTCGAACCGGCCGCTGACCGCCTCGACTCCGGGTCCTAAAAGTGAATACACGGAACTTTCGTGGGGCGCGATCCGGCCGGTGAACCGGATTTCGAGCGCCCGACCGGTGAGATCCCACCGGCCCGAGGTGATGGGATTCATCACGGCACTGTCGCTCACTTCAAAAACGAGTGGAGCGGAGTCTGTCGCGCCGTGCCGCGGAACCGGCGCCCTGGCCGGCGAAGTCACCGGCGCAGCGGCCAAAGCCATCGCGCCCGTCGCCAGGCCGGCCCATAAAATGAACATTGGAGTAATCGGCATAAAGCTGCACGGCCCGCCGCCCTCGCGCGCGCGGAGGAACCGCACGTAAGCCTTCGCATGACATCGTCAATGTCGCCCTCGCTGGGAAACCGGCGGCGCAGGCAGCCGCGCAACATCGCCTCGTGCGGTGCACGTGCTCCTCAAACCAGCGGCTTTGCTCGGAATCGCGCGGTGGCATTCGCGTTGCGTCCACTTGACGTCGCCGCACCAGCGTGCGTCAAGCGCGCGAAGTGTCGCCAGACGTGAAAAAAGGTCCGCGCTCGGGCTCGCCGACGCGAAGGGGACGTTCGTCAGATAGGCGAGTGTGCAACCCTCCTGCGCAACGAAACGCGAAAGAGTTTCGGCTGAGCTTTTCCGTTAGAGTGCTCTCTCCGTCTGTCCCGCCACTTCGGTGTGCTGCCCGCGCCGCTCCCCCTGGCGATCGTGCCAAGCGCGCGCGACGTCAATCTGCCTCCCGGCCGACCACGCGTGCCATTGGATTTTCGCGTCCCATGTGCCGGGGACGAGCGCGGTGAAGGCGGCGATGCAATATATACGCGCCTTCTCGCCAACCGGGAGTGCCTGTGGTCGCGGGACGCCGGCGTAATCCGGAGGTTGACCGGCTTTGCAGAGCTGGCAGAAAAGTTTCATGATTCAGCTCAATGGCTTCTGGCCGGTTTTTGCTGCGGGCGGGGCTGGCTTCGTTCTGCTCGAAATGATCCAGGTGGCTTCATGGCGGAAGACGGGGAAGTGGGCGCACAACTACCAGTCGCCCGGTTATTGGATTACGGCCGTGTGCCTCTTCGTCGTTTCGGGGTGCGGCGCGGCCTTCAACGGCACCGAGCAGGTCACGGTGATAAAGGCGATTCAGCTGGGGATCAGTGCGCCGGCGCTTTTCGCGGGCTTTGCCTCCGCCTCCGAGGCGCGGCGCAAGCACAACGCGAACAAGGCCGGATTCATGGCGGCGCGCGAAACGCTCAGCCCGTGGCAGCGCCTGGTGGCGATGCGCGCCTGGTAGACGATGAAATTGCTCCACTGGCTGTCGGGCCGGGCGCCGGAGCAGTTGTCGCCCCAGCAGTTTCTGGCCGACGTTCAGCGCGAGGATCCACCGCTTCTGACCGGCGGAGGCGACTTGGGTCAGCGCGTCCACCAGCGGCTGGTCACCCGGCTTCCGCCCGTGTTGCGGGGGTTGTTTGCGAAGGCAGACGCCGTGATCGGAGAGGTCGGCATCCTGACGCCCAACGCGCTCGCCGAGTTCGTGCCGCCGCGCGGCTACGCGATCCGCGTGTACACCGGCCTCGGCCACTTGTTTCACACCGTCAGTCGCATCCTGATGACGTCGGCCACCGTGCACACCGAGAGCGGCATCCAACGTCCGGCGCGCACCTCGGCCGAGGCCACGGATCTGATTGCGCGCCTGTGCAATGATCTCAAACGCGGTGAACCGGTTCCGGCCCCGGGCGACTACGGCCTCACGGAGGCCAAGCTCGAGATTGCCACCGACCTGGCCAACGGCGCGGAGGACTTCGTCATCGCGCACGAATACGGCCACATGGCGGAATGGCTGCGGCGCGGCGGCGACCCGGGAGTGATTTCACCGGACGAGGAGTACGTCGCCGATCAGCATGCCCTGGAAACCGTGCTTGGCGTCGGGGCGATTTGGCCGGTGCAAAAGCGCCTGAATCGCCGTGAGGCCTATGCGGGCGCGGAGTTTGCCCTGAGGGTTTTCGGCAGCCTGGAGAATCTCGATTACGAATTCGAACGCACGCATCCGCTGCCCGGAGGCCGTCTGAAACGGCTGCGGGAAACGGCGCGCACCGTGGTCGGCTCGCGTTTCCGGTTCATCGAGATCAGCACGATCGCCTTTTCCTCGGATCAGCAATTGGAGGACATGGAGCGCAAAATCGCCGGCGCGGCCAGGGCGGCCCGTTTCGTGGTCGGCGTCACCCCGGATCGGATGCTGTCCACGCTGTCGGCGCTGATCGAGGCGGCGGCGCGAGGGCAGCTGTCGCTGGACTCGGCCGCGGAACGGTTCACGCGCGAGTTGGACGGTCTGTCCGCTGAACTGGTGCAGACGATCGCCAGTCAGGCAACGGCGATGTACGAGGTCGAAGCGCTGCAGACCGCCCATCTGCGCAACGTGCAATTGCGCACCGCCGAGGCGGAGGCCTTCAAGGCCCTGAAGCCGCGGCTGCCCGGGCTGTTTCCGTCCGGTCAAACCCGCGCCGCGTCCGGGTGAACCTTCGCCGCGGATTCCGCGGTTCCGATTTCACCACCGGGCGGAGACGTGATCGCGACTGACTCATGCCCGCCTCCCGTCCGCCTGCCGCACCGCCCCAACGCGGCCACGGCCAGCAAAAAAAACCCTCCCAGGGGCAACCCCCGCACGATCCAGTTTCCTACCAATCGCTGGCGAACCGTGGCACACCATCGGCTTCTGAGCCAAAGGCCTACTGCGGCAACCCGATCTCCGCGTCACGCAGCACACCGCCCGCCTGACTTTTCTCGCGCGCTGACTGGAACCCGTATGTGACCAGTTCTCCCAGATCGAAGCGGAAGTTTTTCTGGCGCGATATTCCGCGCGCAAGCTCCGCCAATTCGTCGCGGCTGAGATTCTCCCGGCGCGGCAGCGCGAGAATAATTCTATTACCCACGCCCCTTACCTCCAGGACGTAGACATCTGCGAACACTTCCTGGTAGGTCCGAACCATGGAATCGTAGAGCGCGTTCGACTCCCGGCTCCAAACATTGCCCACCACGGCGCCGGTGGGCTCGAGGGCGCGAAGCACAGCCCGCAGAAATTCCTGCGTGGTCAGCGATGGCGGCAGGCTGTCGCTGCCGAACGCATCCAGAAAAATGATATCGTACGGTTGCCGGGTCTTTTCGATAAACGCCCGCCCGTCGGCGACGATGCCGCGCATCCGGCTGTCTTCGCGGAATCCGAAATACTTCCGGGCGACGTCGACCACGTCGGGGTTGATGTCGACCGCATCGATGACGGCATCGGGATAGTGTTTGCGCAAAAACATCGCCAGCGTGCCGCCACCCAAGCCGACGACGAGCGCGCGGCGCGGTTCGCCACACAACGCCAGTCCGGTAAACGCGACCGGGGCATAAGCCAGTGCGAGATGCTCGGGATCGCCCAGCTTGACCACACTCTGCATCGCCCCGCCTTTCGCGAACAGCAGAGTTCGCAGCCCATTTTCCTCCGTCACAATCACGTCCCCGAAGGGAGATACCTGGTCGTACAGCACCGTCGGCGCCGCCCTCACCGGTGAAATCAAACCGGCCAGGATGAGGATTGCGGCGGGGATAAAAAGGCGTCGCGACATGAAGTGGTGGCTGCAGGTGGGTTTCGATTGCGCCGTGAATTCAGCGGCTGCCCTCACACCAAAGTATGACCCGGCGGCGGCGTCGAGGAGGTTTGCCCGGAGTCTCGCGCAGCCTGTAGCCCGGATTTTTTCCACCCTCAAACCAATCCAAGGCATGGTCACAGAGGACACAGAGGGGGAGTGGAGGTCACAGAGAAAGGCAGATGTTGGTATGTCTGGCCGCCTCTGTGTCCGCTTGTTCGACTCCTCCCCCCTTGAGCATGTTGTCCTCTTACGAGCGTCCTCGTCCGACGAGGGTTCCTGCCTACAAACCAAAGTTGAACCGCGAATGGACGCTAATAAACGCGAATTTGAGACAGTGACCCGGAGCACCCTACGGTTCCCTTTCCGGTGCATTCGCACGAGCGCGAGCGAGTGGAATCGTGGCTGCGAGTGCCCGCGAGTGGATTCGAGTCTGCAATTCGTGCTTCATCCACTCGCTGGCGCTCGCCGCCACAAAAAAAACTCCCTCGCGATCGAATCCGCCGGCCCCAACACGTTGCCAGCCGGGATTTCTTACCAATGATTATGGGCGATGCCAACGCCCGTGCGCAACCAGCCCGACCTCGCCGACATTGTGGCGCTGGCCCGCGCATTCGAGCGCGACGAGCAGCGAAGTTCGCGTGAGCTCCGCGAACGTGAAAGCCGTCTCGCGCGCGAATTGCCCCCCGGAAACGAGGACCGTGTCACCATCGCGCTCGCCTGGCTCGACCTGGTCGGGCGGGAGGACGAAACCGTCCGCTCGATCCACCAACGGGCCGAGACGGCGATTCGGCTGACCGGGCTGTTCGTCGCCACCGTGGCGATTCTTCTCGGGTGGGCCGCCACGCTCGCGGCTTTTTATTTCGACGGCTCCGGACGCGTGAATGCCGTCGCCGTACTGGCCGTGCTCGCTGGCTTGCCTGCATTGATGTTGGTGCCGTTTGTATTCGCGGCGCTGCCGACTCACCTCGCCCGAAAAGTGCCGGGTGCCGGCGCGCTCGCGGGGATGGCGCGGGGCTTCAGTCCCGGGCGACTGGCGCCGTGGTTGTGGCGCATCTTTCCGCACGACCTCCGCGAGGCCGTGGCCCTGATCTCAAATCGCGCCGGCGCTCACCAACCGCTCTATTCCAGCGTGCAGAAATGGGCCTTGCTGCGCTGGTCGCAATTGTTCGCGCTCTGCTTCCAAGTCACGGCATTGGTGGCTGCGCTGCTCCTCGTGGTGTTCACGGATCTTGCCTTCGGGTGGAGCACGACGCTCACCACCGGGGATGCGGCCCGCGACGCGGAGCGCGTGCATCGGATCACGTCGTTCGTGGCCACTCCGTGGAGCTGGTTCGTCCCTGACGCGCAACCGTCGCTCGCGTTGATTCAGCAATCGCGATACTTCCGCGTCGTCTCCGAGCGGGTCTCACCGGCCCAGGCGGCGCAGCTGGGCGGTTGGTGGCAGTTTGTCGTACTGACAATTGCGATATACGGCGTGCTTCCGCGCGTGCTCACGCTGGCGGTGGCGCACGCGCGACTGCTAGCAGCGGCCCGCGGCGCGGTGATTGCCGGGCCTGGATTGTCCGCGGTATTGCGCCGGCTCCACCGCGCCCGGATCGAAACGGCGGCCATCGAACCAGAATCCGCCACCCAAAATGAATCCCCGCTCGAATCGCCCGGGCGGATTTTCCACCGGGCCGCAGGAAACGTGCGCACGGTGATCAACTGGTCAGCCGTCCCGCTCGCGCCGGGTGTGCTGGCGGCGGCATTTCCCGACGCGCAACTGCTCGCGGCCGGCGGCGCGGCCAGCGTCGAGCAGGATGCCGCCCTCATCCGCCGACTGGGCGCCGCCGACGGCAGCGGCGATGTGCTCGTCCTGGTCAAGGGATGGGAACCACCACTGATGGAGATCCTCGATTTTTTGAACGCCCTGCGCGCGAACCTGTCCGGCGAGTCGGCGGAGATCGTCGTGCTGCCGGTCGGGCTTGATCCCGACCATGGAATGATCGCGGCCCCGCCGGCTCACTTCAAACTCTGGCGTGACAAACTGGCGACGATCCGCGATCCGTCGCTGCGCGTCGCGGCGAATCGCGGGGAGGTGGCCGCATGAATGCACCGAGCTTCGCGATTGTGGGCCACCCCAACAAAGGCAAGTCGAGCCTGGTGGCCACGCTCGCCCGCGATTCGTCGGTTCGCATCGGACCCGAGCCCGGCACGACGGTATTTGCGCGCGACTTTCCGATGCGGGTCGGCGGCAAAATTCTCTATACGCTCGTCGACACGCCAGGTTTTCAGCGCGCGCGGGCGGTGCTCGACTGGCTTCAGCGAAACGACACGGGCGCGGCGTCGCGCGCGCTGGTCGTGGAACGCTTCGTCCGGGAGCACGAGCAGGACGAGCGATTTCGCAACGAGTGCGAACTTCTCCGGCCGGTCGTCGGCGGGGCGGGCCTTATCTACGTTGTCGACGGAGCCACGCCGTATGGACCCGAGTACGACGCCGAGATGGAGATTCTGCGGTGGACGGGGCAGCCGAGCCTCGCCGTGATCAACCCGATCGGCGAGCCGCTGTTTGTCGAACCGTGGCGCCGCGCGCTCGAGCAGTTCTTTCGGGTGGTCAGGGTGGTCGATGTGCTGAAGGCGCCCTTCGATCAGCAACTCGAACTCCTGCGCGCGTTCGGCCAGCTCCGCGAGGCGTGGCGCCTTCCGCTGGAGGAGGCAGTCGCCGAGTTGATCGAGAATCGCGGGCGGCAGCGCGCGGATGCCGCCCGCGTGATCGGTGAGATGATTGCGGATACGCTGAATCATCAGGAGACGAGGGACCTCGGCCCCGACGAGGATCCGACGCGTCATTCAGCCACGCTCGAGGCGGGCTACCGCCGGCGCGTCCGCGCGATCGAGGAGCGCGCCCGCCGCGAGGTGGAAACGATCTACGGCTTCGACGAACTCGACCGTGAGGAAATCGACATGACGCTGCTCGAGACCGATCTGCTTTCGCGGGAAAGCTGGCTCGTGTTTGGGTTGAAGAAACGCGACCTCGTCGTCGTGAGCGCAACGGGCGGAGCCATCGCGGGTGGCGTGGTCGACAGCGCGTTGCTGGGCGCATCGTTCCTCGCCGGTTCGGTGGTGGGCGGCGTGATTGGCGGTGCGCTCGGCTATTTTTCGTCCACGAAACTCGCCGACGTGAAACTGATGCATCAACCGATGGGCGGCGTGCGTCTTCGCTACGGCCCGAGTCGCAACATGCAGTTTCCGTTCGTGCTGCTCAACCGCGCGCTGTGGCATCATGCGGTGGTGGCGGGCCGCACGCACGCCCAACGCGGTGTGCTGAGCGTTCGTGGCGGCGAAAATGACAGCGCGGGAGCGGGCCAGCTCGTCACGGGGTCCACGCGCGACATGGCCCGGCTTTTCGACCAGCTCCGGCGGAGCGAGGCGGGAACGGAAGGGCGCGCGGCCGCACTCGTCGATTTTACCGAGGCGGTCATGAAGATAATGGCGCAGCGCGATGGTGTCTAGTGGCTGCGAGCGCCAGCGAGTGGATTCGGCGTTTGTTTCCTGATGTTGATCCACTGCTGAACACCACGTCTTCCGCAGAATCCAGGGCCAACCATTGAATCATTGCACGCGAAGCCGCGAAGAACGCGAAGCAAGGCGGAGTTTTCTTCGCGGTCTTCGCGCCTTCGCGTGAGCTGGTCTGGAGATCTCAGAGCGAAAAAGGCGTGGTGCCGCATATAATGAAATTCATGGGCGGGACGCCCATGCCACTTCCAGGAGCCTCCGATTCCGTAGCTGCGAGCGCCCGCGAGCGGATGGCGCCTTCCACGTCTTCCACGTCTTCCATGTCTTCCACCTCTTCCATGTCTTCCACCTCTTCCATGTCTTCCACGTCTTCCACCTCTTCCACGTCTTCCATGTCTTCCGCGTCTTCCATGTCTTCCGCGTCTTCCATGTCTTCTTACTTCCATTCCTCGTTGAAGAAACCGGCGTCCGTGATCCGGCCGGGCCAGCGGGAATCGGGCGGGGTGCGCAGATCGACGATCGCCCAGTCCGGCAGCTTCGGGGTCTGCAGCGCGTTGTTCCCATAGCCATCGGCGCGGAAATCGAGGCCGCTGTTCAACACGACATAACGCTGCGGGTTGAGCGGATTGGGAAACACGAGAATGGGCGCGTGATGAGCTGCTGGATACGACTGCCCGCGGAACGTCACCGCCTTTGCATCCCATTGCAGCGGCAGCCGCGCGAGGATCCGTGCGAGCAACGCGTTCGAGGTCGGATCACCCCAAAGGACCAGATTGCGGTTCGCGATGTCGTCGTCGTTCACGAGCCGATCGGCCTTCACCGGAGCATCGCCGCGAAAAACCGCGCGCCAGAGGTGTCGTGCCGCCGTGAGTTCGTGCTCGACCCAGCCGCCCACCACGGCGTTCAGCGGCCGACCCGTGGGCCGCACAAAGAGAAACGCCTCCATGAACGCATCATCGACTGGGCCGGTGAGGCCCGGTCGTTTGCGGAGTCCCGACGGCGGGCCGAGCCGCCAGGCGTTGCCGTGGCGGGTGAATTGGAGCCCAGGCGCACCGACGGCGACCTGCTGGCCGTCGAGCGCCGTGAACGTCATCTCGCGCTCGCCGATCGTGATCTGCTGGCCATCGAGCACCACGGAGGAAGCGGACACGCCGGGAAACGCGATTGAATCCACGTTGCGCGTCCACGCGTTAATCGCCTGGTTGTCGTGCAGCGTGGCCTTCACCTCGGCCCGTTCCCAGTGTTTGCCCATCGCCTCGATGCGCACCCAGCCGGACGACGGATAGCGCAGCGTGTAGGTTTGCAGCCACACTTCGCGCGGCTCGGAATCGCGCCCTTTCGCCAGCAACTCCTCCAGCCGCCGGGTCAGCGCCGCCTTGGTTTCGTCGTGGTATTTGTGCGCAGTCTGCGGACCAATGAACCGCTCCAACTTCAGGCCTTCCTTCGCCATCGCCGCAGCCATCAGGTCCGAAGCTTCCTTCTGGGCGTCGATTTCGCCCGCATAAGCCAGGGTCGGCAGATTGACCAGGTTACCGCAAATTCCGGTGGCCTCGTATTGGCGCCAGAGCCGCTGCTCCCAGGCGGGACGCGACTCCTTGCCGGGTGCGCTGGCCCTGGTGAAAATCGGCGTCTCCGCAAAACCGGCTCCGGGCGACGCCACGCACCACAACCCCGGAAAATGCGTGGCGAGATGCCACGTGCTGCCGCCGCCCATTGAGAATCCGGCGACCGCGATCCGGTTCACGTCGACCCGATACTGTGCCCGGACGGCGGCGAGTGCCTCGAACACATCCACTTCGCCCGCAAACTTCGTCGCGTTGCAGAACCGTCCGTACGGCACGAGCGTGAGCGTATCCTTGGGGGTGATATGCGGCGGGCCGGCCATGCGCTCGGACAGAAACGCGAGCTCGGTGCGTTTCTCGCCGCGGCCAAGCAGCCAGACCATCAAAGGAAGCTCGCGCGCCACACCCTTCAGCGACGCAGGCACCACGAGGCCGTACGGTTGCACTGAGCCGTCGAGCTTCGAGCGGTAGCCGCGCACGATCAGCCCCGTGGCAGCGAGCCACGGCGCGTGACCTGCCCGGAGTTGCGCTGCCCGCGCGCGGCCTTCGCCGAGCATCTGCCGCGCGAAGGCGATTTCCTTGGTCGCCATGAACTCGTCATAACGCAGCGCCCAGTCGACGGCCTTGTGGAAAATCTCCACATCGGGCAGCAGCGCGCGTAGCTGCGCCTCACCAGCGACCGCGGACGCGAGGGCATCGATTTCCGCGCGCAGAAGGGCGACACCCGCCGTGAGTTCATCGCGCTCGAGCGTGGTGAGCGTGAGCCCGGGTGGTGGAATCGTTTTCGGTGGCGGCAGCGAGGTTTGGCCGCGCGCCGAAGCGGTGAGCAAAGCTAGCGCAAGAAGAAGAGACGTGGGGCGCATCGGCACGATCAGGGCGCGGCCCT
>JBBRCR010000278.1:0-11188 GCA_038204695.1 Opitutales bacterium
TTCGAGCCATCGCCGGCACGCAGCAGGGTCGCCACCCGGGTTGAATCGGTCTCGTAGGCCAGCGCCAGGTGATCGTACATGTTGTCCATGTGCTCACCGTAATTCGGCGGGATGCCCGCCGGCGTCTCCACCGCTGGATCCGGCAGCTCGCTGAACCCCTCGGCGCGTTGGATGCGCTGCTCGATGTCGCGAACACCCGTCAGGTATTCGTCGAGCTTGTGCTGATCGCTGCGGCCCAGCTTCGCCTGCAGCGTGCGCGCATCGTCCAGCACGAAATCGAGCAATGACTTCTGCGTTTGCTGCCGCAGCCGGAAATTCTTCGTCCGCTCTCCCATCGCACCCGCCCCGAACAGCCGCTCGAAGACCAGCCGCGGATTCGCCTCTGGTGCCATCGGCGTCGACGCTGACGCCCACGAGAGATTGTACTGGTAGGCGCAGGAGTAGCCGGAGTCGCACCGGCCGGATTTGCGCACGGCATCACATGAAAGTTCGAGCGAGGGAAACCGCGTGAGATGCCCGACGCGCTGCGCCACGACCTGATCCACCGAGATGCCAACCTGGATGTCGGTACTGTCGGTTTTTCGCGCCCGCGCACCCGTCAGGAACGTGGCGTTGGCCCGCGCGTGGTCACCCGCGCCGTCGTTTCCAGCCGTGGCGTTTTTGTGGTCGAGCCCGCCTAGCACCTGAATCGAATCCCGCAACGGTTCGAGCGCTGCCATCGTGCGGCCGAGCTGGAAATTCGCGACCTCGCCGGTGGGCCACCAGTAATTTTGGTGCGCGCCATTTGGAAAATAAACAAAGGCCATGCGCAGCGGCACTCCCGTGGCCGACGTCGCCGGTGTCGCCGCGGTCGCCGCGCGCGCGACGGGTCGCAATGCGGATTCAAACCACGGCAGTGCAACTGTGACGCCCAATCCGCGCAGAAACTGGCGGCGATTGAGGGCGGCGTGGCGTTCAGCCGCGAGGTCCCTCGGGCCGGAAGGGTGATTATTCATGGGTGGGTGACTGCCGCGCAAGGGCAGCTGGGGCGGGCAAAACCGTACTGACGGAAACGACCGGCGCAAGCAGTCGCTGTTTCTGGAAAGCGGCCGATTCGATCACGCCCATCAGAAGCACGGACATGCGTCCACCTTCGCGCTCGAGTTGGGTGACGATCTGATCGATCGTCTCGGTATCATAATATTCGATGCCGCGGCCGAGCGCGTAGGTCAGGAGCTTCTCCGTCAGGCAGCGGTAAATGTCACTCGCGCGGTCGCGCGCCAGCACGCGTTTAAGTTCGCGCACGTCACCGAAACGCTCGCCCGTGACCAACTGGCCGGCGGCGTCGATTGGCTGCTGCGCCTCGGTGTCGCGCCAGCCCGCCATCGCATTGAAATTCTCGAGCGCGAGTCCCAGTGGATCCATGCGCGAGTGACACGAGTTGCAGAGTGGATTGCTCCGATGCAGCGCGAGCATCTCGCTCAACTTCGGCTCGCGATCCTTGAACTCTTTGCGCGCAGCCTCCAGCTCCGGGACGTTGGCCGGCGGGGGCGGGGGCGGCGTGCCCAGAAAGTTTTCCAGCACGAACAATCCGCGCTTCACCGGTGACGTGCGCGTCGGGTTCGACGTGACAGTGAGCACCGTGCCCTGCGTCAGCACTCCACCCCGCGGACTGCCGGGCGGCAGTTTGACCAGCCGGAGTTCGTCGCCGGTCACGCCGGGAACACCATAAAGCACCGCCAGCCGTTCGTTCAGAAACGTGTAATCGCTGTCGACGAGTTCGAGGACGCTGCGATTTTCGCGAATGAGGTGCTCGAAATATTTTTCGGTTTCGCTCCGCATCAGCTTGCGGAGCGCACTGTCGAATTCCACGCGGCCATCGCGATTCCGCGGCGCGTCCGGCCCGAGCACCATCCGCGCGTTGATGGGCACGAACTCGACATCCCGCGCCTGCAGCCACTGCCCGGTGAAATTCCGCACGAAGGACTGCGCCTTCGTGTCCTGAAGCATTCGGTCCACCTGCGCCCGCAGTTGCCGCCGCAACGTTCCCTCGCCCGCCAGCCGGAACAGTTCGTCATCCGGCATCGTCGACCACAGGAAATACGAAAGACGCGAGGCCAGCGCATACTCGTCAATCGGCGCCGTCGTATCCGTTGCGCCATGCGGCCCGGGCTCCTCGGTGCGAAAGAGGAATCGCGGCGACGCCAGCACCGCCATCATGGCCTGGCCGACGCCCTGTTCGAACGTGTGCCCCGGTTGCTCGTAATCCTGGCGCGCGATCGCCACGAGTTGTTCCAACCTCGCCGGTTCGACCGGCCGGCGGAAGGCGCGGGTGGCGAAACCGCCCAGTATTTCCCGGGCGTAGCGCGTGCGCGCCACCGGCTCCGCCGGTGCCTCGCCGGCTGAAAAAAACCGCGCGTGATTCGCCGGCGTGCGCCAGTGCTTCGGATCCATCGGACCCTTCACCTGCACGGCGCCGATGCGCACACTCACGTTGGTCGCGCTTCGTTGTCCAGAGGATGGAGCCGCGGAGGCATCGCCCGTCACGGCCGGCGCCAACGGCTCGATCTCGAACGTCACCACGTGGGCGCCCGCGCCCCACGACAGCGTGTACTCGTGCCGCAGAACCTTGCGCTCCGACCAGGCGATCGGCTCCACGAACCGCTCCTCGCCATCGATCCGGCCAATCAAGCGGCCGCGCGCCGGATCGAAATCGAATGAGCCACGCACCTCGAAATCGATCGAAACCTGGTACTCCCCGGTCTGGTCGACAGAAAACGTGCGCGACACCTTGGCCGGCTGTTTGGCCGTGAGTTGCTCGCCGTGGACGCCACCGCCCCGAAACTCGCGGCCCGTCGCGGTCTGTTCGCGAACGACACGGCCCACCTTCGGCACCGCGCGATCAATGATCGTTTCCGCCGCGGCGAGATATTTTTCGAGCAACAGCGGCGACAGCGTGAGCACGTCGCCATTGTTGTCGAAGCCGCCCCCGCTGTCGTCAGGCGGGAATTCGGCCTCACTGTTGAAATCGATGCCGACCAGATCCCGAATGGTGTTCCGGTATTCGACGCGGTTAAGCCGCCGCAGCGTGACTCTCCCGGGATCGGGATTCGCCGGGTCGAGCCCGAAGGCCTCATACTTCACCCAGCGGGCGAGTTGATCAATTTCAGCGCGGTCCGGCCGGGGAGCGCCTTCCTCGTATTGCGGCATGATGCCGGCGCGCACGTTCTTGAGGGCAGTCAACCAGAGGTCCTTGCGACGGAGAATCTCGGCATCGGAATCGAACTCGTCGAATGCGACGCCACCCTTGTTGATGCCGTCAGCATGGCAATCGTAGCAGTACTTCTGGAGCAGGGGAGCGATGTTCTGACGAAAATTCTTTGCGACGGTCGACTCGTCAGCTGCCATGAGCGCGCCCGCCGCGGCGCATGCGAGCAGCGCAGGTACATACGTCACCCGCCAGGGCGGGCGGCATCGGAATAAGTCAGCGGGGGTCAAGGGCAGGCGGAACACGCAAGTGGGATGCGGGGAAAGGTGGGCGGTTCGCCCGAAAAATCAATCAGGGAGCGCGGAGTAAACAATGCATGCCAACGCTGGCCGGCGGGATGCTCGCGCCGGCGGGAGCCAGAGCGGTGTCGGCGCTAATTTGGCGCGCGAAAACAACGCGTCAGGAAAATCCCAACGCCTTGGCCACCGCCGGATAAGTGATGCGGCCGTTCTCGCAATTCACCCCGCGAGCCAGTCCCTCGTGTTCTTCCAGCGCCTGGTCGATCCCCTTGCGCACGAGCATGGCCACGTACGGCTCCGTCGCCTGCGTGAGTCCCATCGTCGACGTACGGCCGACGAGCGCAGGCATGTTCGGCACGGCGTAGTGGATCACGCCATGCTCGGTGTACACGGGCTTCTCGTGTGAGGTTGGGCGAATACTCTCGATGCAGCCGCCCTGATCGATCGCGATATCCACAATCACGCTGCCGGGTCGCATGTGGGAAACCATCTTCTTGCTGACGACGGTGGGCGCCTTGGCCGCCGGGATCAGCACCGCGCCAATCAGCAAATCCGCGTTGGCCACTTCGGTTTCGAGATTGGCCGGGTTCGACATGAGCGTCACAACGCGGCCGCGGTACTCCATGTCGAGCGCCTCGAGTTTGCGCGTGTCGAGGTCGAGCACCGTCACGCGGGCGCCCATGCCCGCCGCCATCTGCACCGCGTGCGCCCCCGAGTTGCCGGCGCCGACCACGACCACATGACCGGGCATGGTGCCGGGAATTCCGCCGAGCAACACGCCAGAACCGCCATGCTGCGACTGCAGAAAGTAAGCACCGACCTGAATCGAGAGCCGGCCCGCGATCTGCGACATCGGCTTTAAAAGCGGAAAGGCGCCGTCCGAGCCCTCCACCGTTTCGTAGGCGATTCCGCGGATCCGTTTTTTCAACAGGACCCTGGCCAGCTCCGCACCGGCGGCGAGGTGGAGATACGTGAAGATGGCCTGCCCGTCCTGGAGCAGATCGTACTCGGATGGCAGTGGCTCCTTCACCTTCAGGATGAGATCGGCCGCGCGCCAGATTCTCGCCGGTTCACCCACGATCGTCGCGCCCGCCGCCCGGTATTCAGCATCGGAATACCCAGCGGTGACGCCGGCGGATTTTTGAAACTGTACACGGGCGCCCAGGGCGACACAGCGGCGGCAGAGGCTCGGGGTCATCGAAACGCGCGTTTCGCCGATCTTTATCTCTTTGGGCACTCCGATGATCATGGCGCGCAGCGAATCCGTCCGCCGCCCAAATGCAACGCGGCAACGGAGTTGGTTGAGTTGGACGAAGTCGCAACGCGGCTCGAGTAGCGCCACGTCTCCGACTGGCGTCACTTTCGTGACCGAACAGCATTCCAGTTTCCCGAGCCAATCGCCGGTCGGAGACACGGCGCTACTCGATCCCACGCAGCATCAAGTCGTCCGGACCACCCCTCATGTCCTCCCGATGACGTCCGCCGTCCGCCGTCCGTCGTCCGTCCTCAGTCCTCCGCCGTCCGTCGTCCGCCGTCTGACGTCCGTCGTCCGTCCTCAGTCCTCAGTCCTCCGCCGTCCGTCCTAAGCCGTCCGTCATTTCTGCCGCGCCATCCACGCGCGCACATTCGTCTCCAAAAGATCGAGCGGCACCGCTCCGTGCCGCAGCACCTCGTCGTGAAACGCCCGCACATCGAACCTTGTTCCGAGTTCCGTCATCGCGGCCGCCCGGAGTTCCTTGATCTTGAGTTCCCCCAGCTTGTAGGCGAGCGCCTGCCCCGGCCACACGATGTAGCGATCCACTTCGACGACGATGTCGTGCTCCGACTTTCCGGCGTTCACGCGAAAGTATTCGATGGCCTGCTCCCGGCTCCAACCGAATGCGTGCATGCCGGTGTCGACCACCAGACGCACCGCACGCCACATCTCGTAGGTCAGCTGGCCAAATTTCGAATACGGGTCCCGATAAAAGCCGATTTCCTCGCCCAGACTCTCGGCATACAGTCCCCACCCTTCGACAAAACCGGTATAAGCCCACGAGTTCTTGCGGAATTCCGGCAACGCCTCGATTTCCTGAGCCAGCGCCAGTTGCAGATGGTGTCCCGGCACGGCCTCATGCAGCGCCAGTGCCTCCATTTCCCAACTTGGCCGCATGGGCAGCGCAAACGTGTTCACGAAAAAATACCCGGGGCGCGCCGCCGCCTGTGCGCCAGGATAATAATACGCCGTGGTCTGCGATTTCTCCGCGTAAGCCGGAACCGGCACGACGCCGTACGGCATCCGCGGCAACGTGCCGAAGAGCCTCACCAGTTCCGGGTCCACCCGTTTCGTGATATCGCGATAGGCTTTCAGCAGCTCCCCCGGGTCAGTGAAAAAGAATTTCGGGTCCGTGCGCAGATGCGTGAAAAAATCCGACATACTGCCTTTGAATCCCGTGGCGGCCTTGACTCTCTCCATCTCGCGACGAATCCGCGCAACTTCCGCCAGCCCGATCTCGTGGATCCGTTGTGGCGTCAGGTTGGTCGTGGTCTGCGTTCGCACCAGGTGCGCGTACCACAACTCGCCATCGGGCCTGGCCGTCGCGGCAATCGCGGTGCACGCACCTGGCAAATATCGCGTCACCAGGAATTCGTGGAGCCGGCGCCACGCCGGCAGGATCTGCTCCCGGTAAATTTTCGCCGCCTCCTCGAGTCGCGGTCGCATCTCCGCATCCGGCACCGCCGCCGAGGTGATCCCGCGCAGCAAAGGACTCTGCAAGGGATCGTCCACCATCTGGTTTGCGACCTGCCCCGGCACATCGCGCAACGTGATCTGCGGCGGGGTCACTCCGCGCGCGAGTCCTTCCATGAGCAGCGTGATCGTCTGGTCGATATGCGCCGGCAGCGCCCGCAAGCGCTGCACCTGATTATCCAGGTGGGCGGCGGTGCGATTCGGCGTGAATGCCAGTTGTTGCGCAGCGTACTGCTGCACGCCGCCCAGCTGCGTCATCGCCAGCAGCTCCTCTGGAAACCGCTGGGCATCGATCGCCTCTTCGGCCTGCTGCTTGAACAGGGCATGGCTCACGCGGTCCACCTCGTTCAGCTCGCCGGGGTCAATCGACGCGATCGCCCGCAACGCCCCGTGGGGGGTCTGCTGCCGGCGCGCGATCGCCTCCCGTGAAAGGTCCACCCACAGGTGATCAAATCCCGTGCGACCATGAAAGGTGCCGAGCGGCGGGTTCTCCTCGATCGCATTCTCCCAGGCCACGTCGAACAGCGTGTGCAGCCGCCGTGTTTCCGAGTTCCGGCCTTTCGCCTCCACGATGGTTTGAAATCGATCCGCCACGCTCGCGGAAGAGGCCGACGCGACCATAAGGGCCGCCATCACCCGGCTCGCCGCTATTAAGGATTTCAAACGCATGCGCTGCGGTGCTAGGCGACTGGAGTGCCAAAGCCAATTCACATCATCGTCGCGTGTGCGGAAAATCGGGTTATTGGCCGCCACGGTAAACTGCCCTGGCGAATCCCCGAGGACCTGAGGTTTTTCCACGAGGAGACCGCGGGAAAAATCTGCGTGCTCGGCCGGATCTGCTACGAGACCTGGCCGCGCGTGCACGCCGATGGCCGGCGGCCCATCGTCCTCACCAGCCGGCCGCTCGTGTCGGGGCCCGCATCGGCCGCAGCTTCCTCCGGTGCCTTGCTGCTGCCGGCCGGCGTGCACGCGGCGATCGCAGTTCGTTCTCTGCCGGAAGCGCTGGCCGCGGCCGAAACTCGGCCGGGAGAAATCTACGTTTGCGGCGGCCAGCGAATTTACGAGGAAACGCTGACGCTCGCTCGACCGATGCAATTGCACCTCACACTCGTGCACGCCGAGGTGCCGGGGGATACGTTCTTTCCGGAGTGGCGCCACCTGCCGTGGCGCGAAACCGCGCGCCGCGCCAGCGCCGATGCGAATTTCCGGTATACATTTTTCACCTACGAGCTGGATCGCGAAGCGCGGCGTGGCATGGGCGTCCCGCCCATGTATTCGTGAACGACATACCGACTGGGCGTCCCGCCCCATTACTGAATTCCACCGGCACGCTCGGAGTGACGTACCGGCGCGCATCTGAGAATGCACCTGCGACGCACCAGGCGCCTTCCGCGCGGTATTCATAACAAAAGCGGAAAGGCATGGATTGCTCTACCTACTGGATTTCATGGGCGGGACGCCCATGCCACTTCCAAGCCGCGCACCTCACAGGCTGCGCACCGACTTCTCGCCGGCACCCTGTCGGGCGACCGCCTGATGCGCCCCGGCCACCTCGATGTATTTTTCCGCCCAGCGCCGCAACCCCCGCTGCTCCTCCTCCGTGAGCGGACGCACGACCTTCGCCGGGGCGCCTAGAATCATGGACCCGGCCGGCGCGACGAATCGCTGCGTCACCAGCGCATTCGCTCCGACAATACACCGGTCGCCAATCCTCGCTCCGTCGAGGATCGTCGCACCCATTCCGACCAGACATTCGTCGCCGATCTCGCAGGCGTGGATAATCGCCGCATGACCGATCGTCGTATGGTGGCCGATGCGCACCCCGTAATCATCGGCCAGGTGCACGATGGTGCTGTCCTGCACATTCGAGCCCTCGCCCACCGTGATGGAGTTGATGTCTCCCCGCAGGACGCAGCCGTACCACACACTGCTGCGCGCGCCCAACGTCACGTCTCCGACGACGATCGCGTTGGGAGCGACAAATGCGGCGGCGGAGATTTCGGGCGAGCGTCCCAAATACAGGGCGAGGCGTTCGGGCAGAGTCATGGCAAACTTGGTTCTCGCGCCGCGTCGGCGACGCCGCAAGCTCGGCGTCTTTCGCGTTTCCTCATCCCGCATGGAAATCCTGATCAACGTCGGCCGCGGCCTGCTCGGCATAATCGCGTTTCTGGCGATTGCCGTTTGTTTCAGTTCCAACCGCCGCGCGATTCCCTGGCGATTGGTGGTGTCCGGCATGCTCCTTCAAGTCGTGGTTGGGCTGCTCGTCCTGCACGTCGATATCGTGCGGGTGGCGGTCGATGCGGTGGGGGCGTTTTTCGTCAAGATACTCGCGTTCACCTCCGCGGGCGCGGAGTTCCTTTTCGGCAGCCTGATCACGAACAAACAGTCGTTCGGATTCCTCTTCGCGTTCAACATCCTGCCGACGATCATTTTTTTCTCTGCCCTGACGTCACTGCTGTTCTACCTCGGGATCCTTCAGCGCATTGTTTACGCGTTCGCGTGGGTCATGTCGAAGACGATGAATCTCTCGGGCGCCGAGAGCCTGAGCGCATCCGCGAACATCTTTCTGGGCCAGACGGAAGCCCCGCTTTTGATCCGGCCGTACCTCCCGACGATGACGCGCTCAGAGCTTCTGGCGGTCATGGTCGGTGGTATGGCGACGATTGCGGGGGCCGTCATGGTCGCTTACATCGGCATGCTCGGCGGCGATTCCGACGAAGGACGACGGCTCTTTGCAAAACACCTGCTCACCGCGTCCGTCATGTCGGCCCCGGCCGCGCTGCTTACCGCCAAGATTCTCCTGCCCCAAACAGAGGTGATTAATCGCAACCTCGAGGTGCCCCGGGAAAAGATCGGCGCGAACATGCTCGAGGCGATCGCCAACGGAACGAGTGACGGGCTGCGGCTCGCCGTGAACGTCGGCGCGATGCTCGTCGTGTTCACCGCGATGATCGCGATGCTGAACTGGATTCTTTCCGCCGGCATCGGTGATTGGAGCGGGCTGAACACCTGGATCGCCGGGGCGACCGGCGGCCGCTACACCGAAATCTCGCTGCAATTCGTCTTCGGACTGATCTTCGCACCGCTCGCCTGGCTCATGGGAATCGACGTGGGCCAGCTGATGTTGTCCGGCCAGGTCATCGGCGAAAAAACGGTGCTGAACGAATTTTACGCCTATGGCACCCTGGCGAAATTGAAGAGCACGGGCGTCCTCAGCGACCTCCGCGCGCAGTTGATCCTGACCTATGCACTCTGCGGGTTTTCGAACTTCGCGTCGGTGGGCATCCTCATTGGCGGCATTGGCGGGCTGGCGCCGAACCAGAGGTCCACCCTCGCGCAGCTCGGATTGAAGTCGCTCCTCGGCGGCAGCATCGCCTGTTTCCTCACCGCCTGCGTCGCCGGGATGTTGATACGTTAATCTGACGACGGAGGACGGAGGACAGAGGACGGATGACAGAGGACAGAGGACAGAGGACGGAGGACAGAGGACGGAGGACGGAGGACGGAGGACGGAGGACGGAGGACGGAGGACGGAGGACGGAGGACAGAGGACAGAGGACGGAGGACGGAGGACGGAGGACGGAGGACAGAGGACAGACGACCGACTAATTTCGATTGGAATTCCGTCCGTCGTCCGTCATCTGCCGTCCGCCATCCGCCGTCCGTCGTCCGTCGTCCGTCATCTGCCGTCTGTCATCAGACGTCCGCCGTTCGTCCTCCGGCCTCAGCCGTCCGTCATTTCTTCACCCACGTGCCGTCTTCCCGCTGAATCCAAACGCCGGGCGCGCTCGCCGCGGCCACCTGCCGGGCAAAACTGCGACCCACCATATCGGCCGTGCTGCCGGTTTTTGCCGCGGTTTCGCTGAAAACCACCGAACGATCCCGGTTTTCCGAGTCCACGATGGCCGCCGCGGCATTGTCCGGCTTTCTCACTTCCAGGAAGCCACGATTACTTTCGCCCACGACCTCCGCGATCTTGAGCCGATCGATCGAGGACACGCGCTCGCGCATCCGCGCCTTGGCGTCGCCCGCGGCGTCAGCCGCGAAAAGCGACTGGTTGAGGAACAGGCCCACCAGGGCGGCCAGAATAAAAAAGATTCGAGACTTCATCGGGCAGGAGGAGTGGGAACGTTAACCGTGGACGAATTGCCGTAAATATCGCTCAAGAGATTCTGCACCTCGCGGTCGACCTTCACATTCACATCGACCACCGCGTTTACCTGAATCGGGTCCATCTTGACGTGCAGGCAGCCGCCACTGGACAAGGCCCCGAGGGCGAGAATGAGTGAGCAGAGGCGGGCGTGCATGGGTGAAGGATTGTTCTCTTAGGACGGGTTTGCTGAAGTAAACATTCAACTATCTTTTCGTCAACGCGCGTGGACTTTCATGCGTCCTTCCAAACCAAGCTTTACCAAATCCGCGAGAGGTCCCGTGACATTGATTTCAAAACGCACCGAATCGACCACACTGTCCTTGGTCGAAGGTTTGGCCATCACGACAACCCGCGCGGTTCGACCCTTGATATCACCCTCGGGGCTGACGTTCAGTTCCAGCGTTTGCAATTCGAGCCGCGCCTCGCCCATCTCGATCGCCCGCAAGGTCTCGTAGGCCGGATTAATGGGCCGAAAGAACCGGCGAAGCGGACCGAACCAGGCCGGCAGCAAATCAAGCCTTTCGCGGGCATTCTCCGGCAGCCGGGAGGTGAGGAATCCGGGAGAAGGTGCGAGCCGGATGGATGCGGCCACGGAGGGCTCGGGGCGCAACATCCCGCTCGCCGATTTGAGGCCGCCCTCGACGTTCCAGCTGATTTGCAAGCGACCGCTGATCGGTCCGCGCGCCTCGGCCAGGATCGCCGGTAGAAATGCGGCAAAACGGCCGAGTTCCACGTGTTCGAATTCCGCGTTCGTCTGCACCTCCGGTTTTGCCGGATCAAAGACGAAGGGGGAGAAACGGACCCGCCCCTCCATCAATCCC
>JBBRCR010000279.1:0-11143 GCA_038204695.1 Opitutales bacterium
TATCTATTCGATCAGAAAAGCAAGGGCTGGGAATTTGAAACGATCGCCAATCCCACGCGCAACTGGACGATCCGTTTCAATTACGCCTACACCGATCGCACGCGGACGAAGGTGCTGCTGGAGGGTGAATCGTGGTGGGCGGAGCGCGTGGCGTTGTGGCAAAACCTGGATGCCCTGTATCGAACCCGCACCGGGCGGCCGTCGATCTTCAACCAGCCGCTGTTCAACCGGAACGATGCATTTGTTGCCATGTCCGTCGCGCAGCGCGTCGCCGAGTCCGACCGCGAGCTCGCCGAGACACGGCTGCAGGAGGAGCAGGGTTACGGAAACCGGAAGCACAAGGCGAACCTGTGGACGCGGTACATGGTCACGAGCGGTCGCTTGAAGGGCGCAGCCCTCGCCGGCGGCTGGCGTTTCCAGAGCAGGAATATCGCGGGGATCGATCTCGATAAGGGCGAAGTGCTGTACGGAAACCCGCGCTCGCTGTTCGATGCGATGATTCAATATAAGGCGAAGGGCCTCTTCGGATGGTACGCCGACAGGACGACGGTCACATATCAGCTCAACGTGTTCAACGTCTCCGACGACCGCACGATCTTCATTACGAAAAAGGCGGTGCAGGCGGCGTCGGGCACTCCGTACACGGTGCGTGGCTTCCGCGAGGAACCGCGCAACGGCGCGTTCACGGTGCGAGTGGCATTCTGATCGAACCAGTGGATTGGCTGCGAGCGCCAGCGGGTGGAGCCATCACGTTTCGCCATTCGTGGCTGCGCGCCAGCGAGTGGAGGTGGCGGCTCGGCGTGGCATGGGCGTCCCGCCCATGTTTTCAATCTCGTCCACTTTCTGGGGCGTCCCGCCCCGGTATTGAATTCCACCGATCCCCCGCGCGGGCACCGCGCCCAACCACACCCTGGACTCGGGCAGGACGCCTATATTGTTCTTCGTGCACGAATTCATGGGCGAGACGCCCATGCCACTTCCAATCTGCGGATGGGAAGCCCGCTTCCACTCTCTGGTGTGGTTGCCACCAACGATTCACTCAAAAACGAGGCACTCGGACGCTGTGCCACTACTTCCCATCGCGCGGCTGCTTCACTTCCCCATGGCCCAGGCCACGCCGTTCACCAGTAAGCGCCGAAACTCTGGATTCTTGAAATCATCGGGATGGCCGAGTGACGTATAAAAGACTCGCGCCTTTTTCGGGCCATACGACCGCGTCCACGCAACCGGCTCCGCCGGCTTTTCTGGAATCGTGCCGATCAGCAACGGCGTGGTGTCATCCTTCAGCGGGCTCGCCTTATACAGCGAGCCGTTGCCCACGAGCTTTGCCACGGAAATTCCCCGCAGGATCGCATGCTTTTCCGCCGCTGGCGCCACCGTGATTACCGACTTCGGACCGGCTCCGTGATGGCCCGTGTAGCCACCGCCAAACACGGCGGGGTCGAAATCCTGCCACGATGCGTATTTTGGGTCCGCGAGTTTGTCCTTTTCCCGCAGCGCAAAGGCGTGTGATGCGGTCCTGATTCCAATCAGCGACTTGCCGGCCGCGAGATGCGCGCGCACGGCATTGAGCTGCTCCTTGAGCGGCGTCCGCCGGCGCGTACTGACGAACAACACGTCGGCATCGCGCAACGCCGCAACCAGCCCCGGAAAATCATTTTTGTCGGCTTTGTCCGCATGGATGATCGTGACGCGATAGCCGCGCGTCTGGAGTTCCTTTTCGGCAAACTCAGGCAGCGTGTCCCATGTTTGATACTCGTCTTCGCCAATCATGAAGACAACGTGGCCGGTTTTTTCCGCGCCCGCTGCGAGCGAGGAACCAGTTATCGCGACGAACGCGGCAACGAGGGAGAGAATGCGTTTTAGCATGGGTCAGAAGGTTGAGGTGTGATGAAAAATCGCCGCGACCGGATAGCGCACGTTCAACTGTCTGTTGTTGGCCCCCCAGGCAAGTGCGCCGTTCTTCACGCACACCGGCCGGTTCGGCGTGGCACGGGCGTCCCACCCGTGAAAGCCATTTTTGAAATCAATTACGGCGCGGAGCGCGATCCTTGGGCGGGACGCCCCTGCTGATCTACACTCGCGAATTCGTGGGCGGGACGCCCATGCCACGCCCGGCCACGGCCAGAATGAATAGCCGTTAAAACGCTCCGGGATGTTGCGGACCGCCGCCAAGCCGGCCTCGAAGATATTTCCTACTCCCCGCCCCCCGGTGCGCGCTCGATCTCCAACCGGTGCTCGACGCCCGGCGGCAGCCGCAACTCGAGGCTGCGGTCGCGCGCCGTCACCGGGAACGCTTCACGTTGCGCTACCCTGCCGCTCACCGCGTCAATCAACGCGAAGCGATAACGGCCCGGTTTCAGCAGCAGTAGTTCCGCGGCGAATACACGCTCGGTCGCGCCGAACTGATACAGCCGTGCAACGAAGCGTTCCGGCTTCGACTCGGTCACCAGCGCAGCGATGTCGCGCGGCGGCGTACGCCAGCGCACGCCATTCAGCGGAAAATACAGCGGATCACCTGGATCTCCCGTGGCCGTATTGTAGAGCAACGAAAGGCGATTCAACCCCATCGCCATCACGCCCGCCTCGACGATCGTCGTCGGCACGCCTTTTTCCAGCATCCAGCCCGGCTGATACAGCACCGGAAAACGCATCACGCGGTCGGTGTAGCGCACCTCCTGCGTATAGGCCGGAAAGTTGACGCGGATTACGGCCGCCACATCGCCCAGGGCGTGCTCGAGGGGCGGAGTCGCATCATTGTTTCCTGCGAGCCGGTATTGCACGTAAGCGACGTCCCGTTCCTCGCGCAGCAATTCATCGAAGCTCGTGTCCCCCGTGGCGAAGCGGTATTTCGCCACCGCTCCACCGAGGCTGTCGAGCCGGGCTCCACACCAGAGCCGCGATCCCTCCGGCGCTTCGGGCTGCCCGGCCTTCAGCCAGTCGAGCCGCGCCGCCGCCAGCGAGCGCAACGGCGCGAGGAAGGTTCTGTCCCCCGTCATGTGCGCCGTGAGCACGAGCGTGTTCAACATCAGCGCCATCGCGCTCGGGTAATCGTAGAGCGGACTCGTATAATTTTCGGGCAGCCACCATTTTTCACCCACGCCGCCGACGCGACCATCGGGCCAGTGAATCGCGGTGGGCAGGATGCCGGCCGGCTTGCCGCGCTCCTCGCGCGCCGCCGCGTCCACCCAGGTCCGCATCCAGTCGGTCACCAGTTTGCCAATACGCGCGTCGCTCGTCCGCTGCCAGTAAAGCAGCGCGGGCTGGACTGCCCGGGGATGATAAACGGTGTCGCACGCGTGCGCCGGCGTGAGGTCGACCTGTTCCGACGTGAAGTAGGTGCTCTTGAACTGGAGGAATCCGCGCTCGTTGCGCCCCGTCCACAGGTTTTCCATCAGGTCGATCAGCCGGAGCGCGCGCCGGGCCCAGTCCGGGTTTTCCGGCGCCAGGAACATCATCGGCGTCAACGCATCCGACACGTCTTCGGCCGTATGCTCCACATCGCTGATCCGGCTGTGATAACCACCCGCGAGGTGGGGCTGGGCCAGCAAACGCGAGGAAAGATAGGCCTGGGCCCAGTTCACCCGCGGGTGTTCGAACGCCAACAGCACCGGCACCCAGTGCCGCCACATCTCGCAATCGTCACCCCACCCTCCGCCGTATTCACCATTTGGACGCATCCGGTGATCGATCCACCACTCGATGATGTCGGCCAGCCGCTCGAGCCCTTCGCGCTGGGCGACGGCCCAGGCAGGCGCGCCGGCGGGAACGGGCAGCGTTTTCGCCGGCGGAATCGGGTGGCCGAGATACATCCGCGCGATCCGGTTTTCCGGAAACGCTTTCGCGGCCAGTTCAAACTGCTGCCGCGCCTGGTCGAGATAGGCCGCGCGCTTTTCGGGGAACGGATAGATTTCGCTGTATTCAAGACACACCCACACCAGCATCCGTGCCCGATAGAATGCCGCGATGGGCTCCAGCGGCGAATTCCCGCCCAGGCTGAAATCAAACGTGCGCGTCTTCTGAATTTCCCGGCCGAAGAAATCGAGCCGGCTTTCCGCCGCATCCCAGCGCTCCACGAAGGCGATGAGTCGATCGAGGCCGGTCAGGACCTCGCCATCCACGCTGCATTGGTGCGCCAGTTTCTTCAGGTGGGCCAGCCGCACGGCATCCACTTCGGCGTTGCCCGCAGCGAGGATGAAGTCGCGATAGCGCACCGCGGCGGACTCGCGCGGCGCTGCCGCCGCCGCAGAGAAAGCCGCCATTGAACAGCCAATCACGAGAATCCAGAAGCGGGCGCGGTAACTCATGGGGAAATGCGACGCCGCCATGCTGGCGGCATCGAGCCGCGCCGCAATCTGTTCCGGCAGCTCCACCGCCCACCATCCGCAAGAGTCCAAACGGTCGTGTCAGCGCCTGGTCCGGCTCTCAGTTTCGTCCTGGAGCAACGCTTCCACGGCCGCGATGGCGCTCCTTTCCCGCACGGGCCAGTCCCCGCGAATCTCCACGAACGGCAATTTCCGCGACACGAGCGTTTCCCGCCACAAGGCCCGCGCGCGCGCGCGTCCGGCGGCATCGGGGAAACAGCGCTGCGGGTCCGGCGTGAAGGCGACATCGGCTTCACACAGCAGATACAGCGCGTACCCGCGCGCCCGGCGCTCGGCCTCCGCGCGCACCCAGGTCGGGCAGGCCCCCGGATAAAGCAGATCGTTCCACCGCGTGCACGTCAGCAGGTCGGTATCGCAGAACACGACGCGCCGGGCGCGAGCCGCGGCCGTATCTTCACTCGCCATCTGGCCGCGGGCGATCGCGTCCAGATCGCCGGCCTGGATGCGTCCACCCTGTTTGTCCCAAAACTCGCGCACGAATTCCGGCGCCCACGGTTCCCCAAAATGCGCGGCCAGTCGCTGCGCCAGCGTGGTCTTGCCGGTGGACTCGGTGCCGAACACCGCGATGCGCCTGGGCGTATTCATCCCGCTAGGACGTGGATTCGACCGTCCGCGACGGCGGCGCCGCCATGGCTCGCCGCCAGGCCCGCCAGCCCAGCACGGCCATCACGAGATACACGAGATAAAGAAAGGCCGTGTACGCGAGAGCCGCGCTCCAATACGACGCCACGGCGACCACGTTCGCGACCACCCACCCCGGCCAGTTCTCGATGTTCTTTCGCGCCTGCAAAACCTGCGCCGCGACGCTCGTGGCCGCGATAAACGCATCGCGCCACGGCATGATCGCGTTTGTCCATCGTTGCAGCGCCAGGGCCCAGAGCGCCGTGGCGGCAAAGGCGAGCGCGATCACGACGGCACGGCCGCGTGCACTGAGCTTCGTCACCGGCAGTTCCGGCGCTGCGCCCCGATCGTGGACCCAGTGCCACCAGCCCCACGCCAGCGCCACGAAGAAGAAGACCTGCAGCGCCGCATCGGCATAGAAACGCGTGCGGAAAAACAGCACGCCCTGCACCGTGACGGCGACCAGGCCGATCGGAAACGCCCACAAGCTGCGCTTGATCATCAGGGCCACACCCACGATCCCGAGCACAAGGTTCACCTGGTCGAGCGGCGACGCGGTCGTGAGTCCGGACCCGATGCTACGCAGGATCTCAGACATGAAAATTGCGAGGCGGCGGCATTTGCACGCGAGGATGCACCGGCCCGCGTCGCGCGTGCAAGCCGGCTCCTACTTGGCGCGGGTCACAAACGCCTCGAGCGCCTCACGGGTGATCAGGTGCCGCGCGCCGCAGCGCGGGCAGCGAATCTCGAGTTTGGCCTCGCCGGCAAAAAGCACATCCGGATCCTGTTTCATGGTCGGGGCGAGCACCTCCATCATCCGGTCCTGGTTGCAGCCGCAGTGCCAGCGGTAGATCCGCCGCTCCATTGGCGCGAGGGTCTCGGCCTGATCGAGCGAGCGGACGTGATCGGGCGTCAGGTTTTGAAACCATTTCAGGTCGCAATCCGGATGCTCGCTGACCAGGGCAAATTCCTCCGCCGCCAGTTGGAAATACCGGCCCCCCCGCTGCTCGCTTTGCGCGTAAAATTTCTCGGCCGCGGCGATCGCGTCGTCGCCTTCAAAGGTCACGGCGCTGCGCCGCTTCGGATGGTTTCCGCGGACGACGTCGGAGAAAAACAGGTTCTCCGGCCCCTCCTTCACGTTCTCATCGAAGACGCGGCCGGCGACCGCGCCCGTGTCGTTGTCGCTGACAAGAAAAATATTCACCAGCGGTTGCTGGAAGTTGATCGTCCACGCGGTCAGCTCGTTGCGCGGCCGCGATGCGCTGTGCAACGTGAAGGCGACCAGCGCGCGCTTGAACATCGCGTCATGTTCGGGCGCCACTTTCATCTGGTTGGAACTCAGGTGCAGGTAGTAGTCGACAAACATGTCGCCAAACTCCGCCCGTGCGACCAAGGCGTTTCGATTCCGCACGAATGACGTGCGCACCTCCAGGCCGGCGTCGGCGGTGTTGGGCGGAGTGGTTTCTGGCATCGTGCAACCCTCCCCGGGAAACCGGTTTTGTCCAGAAGCCATCCCGCCGAGGCCTGGAATGGCGCCGGTCTTTGACCGGCGTTGCGCCAGTCGGAGACTGGCGCAACGGGCGAAACGCGCGCACAGAGTGTGCTGATATCGAGCCGGATCGTGCATGTTTGCGACGATTTTGAGCGCCCAATCCTTTGGTCACAGAGCGCCCCCGATGAAGAACGCGAGACATGGAAGAACGCGAGACTCGGAAGACTTCGGAATCTTCCGCGTCTTATTCTCTTCCCCGTCTTCCCCGTCTCCCATGTCTTCGTCCATTCCCCCTCTGTGACCTCTGTGTCTAATCCGGAGACCTTTGGTTGCGGCCCTTGAGCCGCGGTGTGAAATTTCCCGGTCTCGCTAAACCTGCGATCGAGTCGGGTCGGCTCGAGTAGCGCCGTGTCTCCGACCGGCGGATATGTGGCTCGACGCGCAGCCCGGATACGCTTGCCGCAGAGCCTCCCGCGCGGACCTGGACATTTCACAGGGTGGACCAAAAAATCTTGTTGGTCACAGAAGCGCGCAGAGCTCCGACCCAGAGGTCACAGAGGAAAAGCCCACGATCCCGTTTGGTGCTTTCCCGTTCGCGACCAGTGAGTGAACGGTCGCGAATGGAAATCAGGCGGAACATCCACTCGCGGGCGCTCGCAGCCACGGAAGGGAAGGTTCGTATTTCGCAACCAATCCGCAGCTACGGGCAATCGGCGCTACTCTCAAGAAACAGCTTTTGTAAACCTTTGATAAACAAAGAAAACTGTTTCTTCGAGTCGGGGCCAAAACTTGTTTTGGTGTGGGGGCTCCTAAGAAACAGCATTTGTTAACCGTTGGTGGACAATGATCGGGCTGTTTCTTTCTGTCACGGTCAAAATCCGATTTTGGGGACTTGGCTGAAAAGCAACTCCCGCCATGTGATCACCCGAGTTACGTCGATCCGCGGACGGTCACCTCAGGCGGCACGAACACCTCGACCGGATTCACGCGCCGGCGGCTCATCAAGTTGAAAAGAAGCTTCACGATTTCCTCCACCACGCGCTCGTAAGGCGGGCCGACGCATGTCAGGGGCGGCTCGAAAAAGCCGGCATGCTCGTGGTCACCCACGCCCACGACGGCCACGTCTTCAGGAATCCGATACCGCGCCGCCTTGAGCGCATGGCACGCACCGAGTGCCAGCGTATCCGTCACGGCAAACAACCCGTCGCATTTCGGGTCGTTCTCGAGGTGCGCGCTCATCGCCTCAGCCGCACTGGCCGGCGTGAAGCCGGCGGCCACGTGCGCCGGATCGCGGCCCAGCTGCACGCGCACCGCAGCGATGAAAGCCTCCTTGCGATCCGCGGTCGTCTCGGTGAGGAGCGAGGGCGTGAGCACCACCGGCCGGCGGCAGTTACGCCGGCCGATGATCTCCGCCGCCCGGCGCCCACCTTCCGCCGGCGTCTCCAGCACACAGCAGTAATTTGCCAGCCGGCGGCCCTGCACCACCACCGCGTACGGCAGCGTGGTGGAGCGCAGGAACGCATCGTCCTCCCGCAGCGTGTTCGTGATGATCACTCCGTTGAACCGGCTCGCGCTCAGCAACCCCGGCATCTCCCGCAGACGCCCGGCGTGAAACATGGCGATCGAGATCGAAAAATGCCGGTCCGGAGCACTCCGGACGTCCACCGTCCGCTGCACTTCGCGCAGCAGCTGACTCACCAAAAACAGCGGCGCCTCGAACGACGTCAGGATCCCGAGTTCCATGCTGTGCACCCCGGGGTCGTGCGCCCGCAGCCGCCGCGCGGCCACATTGGGAACGTAACCGAGGTCCCGCACCGCCTGCCGAATCCGCTCCACGGTCGCGGTGGCGAGCCGCCGCTCCTCATGTCGGTTTGCGAGCACGGTGGAGACCGCCGCGGGCGACACGCCGACGTATTCGGCAATCGTATGCACGGTTACAGGACGTCTCTCGGCACGGGCCATACCGCGGATATGTCAGGAACCAACCCGTTTCGGCAAGGGGCAATCCGGCGACAGAGAGCTTTCGCCGCTGACGTACGGCACGCATTCGTCATCTCCCAGTCTCCTCATCTCCCCCGCTTCTGTTCTTCTCCTCTTCCAAGTCTTCCAAGTCTTCCAAGTCTTCCACGTCTTCCAAGTCTTCCAAGTCTTCCAAGTCTTCTCATCTTCCACCGTTGGATTGCGGCTCCCGTCCGTGTCTGGTTAAGTGCGCACCGCCAAATCACACCATGTCGTCCCGCCGCTCTGCCAAACGCCCGCCGCCACCGAGCCCGCCCAAAGCGGCCGCGGCCCCGCTTTATTTCAACCGGGAACTCTCCTGGCTCGCGTTCAACCGGCGCGTGCTCGAGCAGGCGCAGAGCGCACGGCATCCCCTGCTCGAGCGCGTGCGCTTTCTCGCGATCTTCAGCAACAACCTCGATGAGTTCTTCGAGATTCGCGTCGCCGGATTGATTCAACAGGCCGATTCCGGCGTGGCCGAGCCCGGTCCCGACGGACTGGATCCGAATGAACAGCTGCGGCGAATTCGCACGACCGTCGACGGGTTGCTCGAGGATCAATATCACTGCTGGCACCAGCAGCTCGTGCCGGCGCTCGCGGCCGAGGGCATTCGCTTTCGCTCCGCCGCGGATCTCAACGCGCGGGAACTCGCCTGGGTGCGCACCTATTTCCGGCACCAGGTTTACCCTGTCCTCACGCCGCTCGCCATCGACCAGGCGCATCCGTTTCCCCAGCTCGGCAACAAGACGCTCAACGTCGTCGTGGCGCTCGACAATCCCGCCACCCCGGCGCTGGAGCAGTCGCTCGCCATTCTGCCGGTCCCCCGAATCCTCCCGCGCATCGTCAGCCTGGCCCCCGCGCGCGGGCCGGTGCGGCTTATTTTTCTCAGCGAGATCATCAAGCTTTTTGCCGGCGAGTTGTTTTCCGGATACCGCGTCACCGGCGCCCACGCGTTTCGGGTGACGCGCAACAGCGACCTCTACATCGACGAGGAGGAATCGGCCAATCTGTTGAAGAAGATCGAGGACGAGCTGCGCAACCTCCGCCGTGGTGCCGCCGTGCGGCTGGAAATCGAGTCGAGCGTGGACGACTCGCTGTTCCGCCAGCTCTGCACGCATCTGTCATTGTCTCCTCGATACGCCTTTCGGCTGCACGGCCCGCTGAATCTCCTCCGCCTCGAAAGCCTCGCCGACCTCGACCGCCCCGATCTGAAGCACCGGCCGTTTCTCCCCGCGAACGTGTCGCCGCTGCATGAACCCGCCCGCATCTTCGAAACGCTGCGCGCGCAGGACGTGCTGCTGCACCACCCGTACGATGCGTTTGCCCCCGTCGTCGATTTTGCGGAGCAGGCCGCGCGGGACCCGCATGTGTTCGCGATCAAGCAGACCTTCTATCGGACGAGCGGCGACTCGCCCCTGGTGCGCGCGCTGATCGAGGCCTCCCAGAACGGAAAGCAGGTCACGGCCCTGGTCGAGTTGAAGGCGCGTTTCGACGAAGCGAACAACATCCAGTGGGCGAAACAGCTGGAGGAGGCGGGCGTGCACGTCGTGTATGGGCTGATTGGACACAAGACGCACTGCAAGATGTGTCTGGTCGTGCGGCGGGAAGGCCGGCGGCTGGTGCATTACGTCCATCTGGGCACCGGTAATTACAACCCGCGGACCGCGCGATTGTACACGGATCTCAGTTACTTCACGGCGCGAACCAACATCACGCGCGACGCGGCGCAGCTGTTCAACACGCTGACGGGCTTTGGCCGCTCGCCCCGGTTCCGGCATCTGTGCGTGGCGCCCTTTGATCTGCACCGCCGCACGCGCGCGGCGATCCTGCGTGAAGCGCGTCACGCCGCCGCGGGGCGGCCGGCGCGGATCATGGCCAAGATGAACGCGCTGGTGGATCACGAGACGATTGACGCGCTGTACGCGGCGTCGAAGGCGGGGGTGCAGATTGACCTGATTGTGCGGGGCGCGTGTTGCCTGGTGCCGGGCGGGGCGGGTTTGAGCGAGAACATCCGTGTGCGCAGCATCGTCGGGCGTTTTTTGGAGCATGCGCGCGTGTTTTATTTCGAGAACGACGGGGGCAAGCCGGTGATTCTGGCCGGGAGTGCGGACTGGATGCCGCGCAATTTCTTCCGGCGGGTGGAAGTGCTTTTTCCGATCGACGCGCCGGAGTTGCGACGTTGGGTGGTGGAGGAGCTGTTCGCCACGGAGCTGCGCGACACCGCCAACACGCGCGTGCTGCTGTCGAATGGGCAGTATGTGCTGCCGCCGCGGCATCGGGGCCACGCGAGTTCCGCGCACGAGAATTTCATGGCGAGTGCGAATGCCCGGGCGCGGATGTGAGGCGGCTGATGCGGCCCGGTTTGACGTGGCGCGCGTCTCCGCGTGGTTTCGAGACGTCAAGGCCAGTCGCCGGGGGAGCCCAGGGGGGTGATCGCGGGTGGAGTGCATTCGCGATTTTCGGCTTTCGTTTTCCGCGGGTCGCCCTACGTTCTCGCGTCTTGTCCATCGGCACGCGAGTGCCGGGGCGGCACCACGGAGAGGTGGCAGAGTGGTCTATAGCACCTGACTCGAAATCAGGAGTGTCGAAAGGCACCGTGGGTTCGAATCCCACCCTCTCCGCCATGTAAGTAGCAAAGAGAAGCCGA
>JBBRCR010000280.1:0-11126 GCA_038204695.1 Opitutales bacterium
ACGCACCAGGCCTCGCAGGTGCAGCGGGGGCTCCCGCCGGATAACGCAATCGACCTGGGAGAACTGACCCAACTCGAGCGCTCGATGCTGAAGAAAATCTTCGCCGACATCGCCGTTTTCCAGGCGCGGATGGAAACGGACTTCGCGCGGACGACCTGATGCGGAGCGAAGGGCACATTTCGCGCGTGCCGGCACGCGCGACCGCAATGTTCCGGAAGGGGCCCTCATGCGCGTCCTGATCGTTGGCGACATCCACGGTCGGTATGGGCAGCTCGCCGCCGCGTTGCGGGAGGCGCAGGTAAACTATCGGATCGATGCGGCGATCCAGGTGGGCGACTTTGGGTTCACCCGCGACGGTCTGCGCGGGTTGCGGCAGGAGCGGCTGCGGTTCCCGCTGCCGGTGCATGCGATCGACGGCAATCACGAGGATCACGCCTGGCTCCATCGTGCGGTGTTGCTCGGGGCGCCCCGCGCCTGGCAGCAGGAGCTGAATCTGGTTTATCAGCCGCGCCCATCGGTGGTCGCGCTGGGGGGGTCGCACGTGGGATTCCTCGGCGGCGCGCTGCACGTGGATCGGCCGCAGCGCCATAATGTACGATCAGGATTTCCGAACTATATTCTGCAGCGGCAGCGGGAACGCGCGGCGGCGTTGTTCAATCGCGAGCGCTGCGAGCTGATCGTGACTCATTCCTGCCCCGCCGGGATCGGCATCGGATTGCGGGCGTCGTCCGAGCACGAACACACCGTGGGCCTGCACGTCCAGGGGGCGGGTTTCGATCCCGGCCCGGTCGACGATTGTGGCGAAGTGGAACTGGGCCGGCTGTGGGAGCAACTGGAATATCGGCCCCAGGCGTGGGTGTTCGGCCATTTTCACCGCGCGCACCAGGCGACGATTGGCGGCACGCGGTTTTTCGCGCTGGACGATCAGATTGACGCGCCGTCGCGCCGGCTGGCGATCTGGGACACGGAAGAGAAGAAGGTGCTGATTTGCCCCGCTGACCCGAGCAATCCGTAACGGCTATACAGTCACCTTTCGCCCGGATTCTGCCGCCGGCATCCGTGGATCGCTCTCCCGTCGGGGGGTCAGCAGCGACACCACGATCAAAACGATGAACCCGAGGGGAATCGTGACGATTGCCGGCTGGCTGAAGGGAACCAGCGCGCGGTCCGGATCGAGCCCGTAGACATCCTTGAACGCCTGTGCGCTCAACAGGATCCAGGCCAGCGAGGAAACCATGCCCACGGTGATGGCCGCGGTGATCCCCTGTTTGGTGGTGCGCTTCCAGAAGAGCAGCATCACCAAGGCGGGCAGATTGGCTGAGGCCGCGATGTTAAAGGCCCAGCCGACGAGGAAATTCACGTTCATCCGGGCAAACAGGATTCCGAGGCAGATCGCGATCAGCCCGACCCCCACGGCCGCGAACTTGGCCGCGCGGACCTTTTGATAATCGTCCAGATTGAGTTTCAGAAAGTTGGTCATCAGGTCGTGCGCCACCGCGCCGCTGGCCGCCATGATCAACCCGCTGACGGTGCCCAGCACGGTGGTGAACGCCACCGCCGAGATCATCGCAAAGAGCAGTTCGTTGAAACTGCGGGCGAGGAGCGGCGCCGACATGTTGGAGTCGGTGACATCGAGGGTGCCGCTGGTCATTGCACCCAGCCCGAGATAGAGCGTGAGCACGTAGAAGAAACCGATGGCCGCGATGCCCACGATGGTGCTCTTCCGGGCGCTGACCTGGTCCTTGACTGTATAATAGCGAATCAGGATATGCGGAAGCGAGGCGGTACCGCAGAAGAGGGCCAGCATGAGCGAGAGAAAATCCAGCTTGTCGGTAAATTTCTCGCCGCGCACTTTCCGGAAGGTCGGGCTGGATCCGGGGGTCATGAAATCAGCGCCGGACGTCGGCTTTTGATAATATACGGTGGTGACGCCACCGCCCGGCTCGGTGATCCGGTCCGAGTTCCACAGGATGACTTCGCTCTGCTGCATCGTCCGCAGGAAGGCGAACGGGCCCAGCGGGCCGGTCTTCTCCACTCCGCCGGGGAGTTTGGAGGCATAGCCGACGGGTTGCAGATCGCCCTCGCCGGGTCCCTTGCCGCGCGGCAACCCATTGACCAGTTTCGCCCCGTCGGCCCGGGTGGTGATGCTCTGGGCTTCCGAGAACAGGCCGTCGGCTTCCTGGCGCCACACCGACACGATGCCATTGGCGTTCCGGACCCGAACGTAGGGCTGGCCCGCCCAACCACCTTCCGCCGGGACAACAACCGCCCCTGGCGCGCCGGTGACTTGGGCGGCGGGCACGTCGCGCCGGGCCACCGGCAGTTCCTGGCCGTTGGCGTCGGTGGGTTTGGTAGTCACGCCGCGAACCAGGATCATGACGGTGATACAGGCGCACAGCGCGACCAGGAGGGATCCCTTGATGAACTGGACCCACGTGGTCGAAACCATCCCGGCGGTCGTGACAATCAAGGTGACAATCAGTCCGACCACGATGACCCCGACATAATGGGGAAACCCAAGCAGCGGCTGCACCAGGGCGCCGGCGCCGACCATCTGCGGGATGAGATAGAAGCAGCTCACCACGAGGGTGCTGATGGCGGCCGCGAGCTTGATCCCGCGCGAGTTGAACTTGTTATCGAGCGCGTCGGCGAACGTGAAGCGTCCCAGCCGCTTCAGCGGTTCGGCGACGATGAAGAGCGCCACAATCCAGCCGGCCAGATAACCGATGGAGTAGAGGAAACCGTCGTATCCGAAAAACGCGATCATGCCGCAGATCCCAAGGAAGGACGCGGCGGAAAGATAATCGCCGGCGAAGGCGATGCCGTTGACGGCCCAGTGAATGCCACCGCCCGCGGCGAAATAGCCGCTGGCCGACTTGGCCCGGGAACCGAGATAGAAGCTGATCGCGAGGACAATTCCGGCGAACAGCATGAACACCAGAACGGCCGTGAGGGATGATTCGTGGATCATGGCGGCGCTATTTGGATTTGCGGCAAATCCGCATGTAGATCAGGGCGAGCACAATGGCGGCCACGATGAGCGCGAAGCCGTACACGACGGCCAGATTGGCGCCCGCGAGGACGGGCGTTCCCATCACGGCCGGCCAGAACGCACTCAGCGCCATGAAACCGGCATAAAAAGCCACGTAAACCGCGAACAAAAGCAGCCCGATGCGCGTGTTGTGCGCAACGACCGAAGCATCCTCCTGCTCCCGTGATTCCGGGGCTTTGAAATCGAGTCCAGCCATGGGTGTGGGTTTTAGAATTTATAGGTAACCGCGAACTGCTGGCGCCAGCCTTCGCCGGGCTCCAGAACCTTGTAGGTCGTCCGGAGCCACGAAAACTCGAGCGCCAGTTGAACCTGGGCGTTGAGCGAATAGAGCGCGTTGCCAAAGAAAAGCGTGTTTTTCGTGCGGGCATCCCGCGACGAGTCCGTGCTCCCCGTCAGATCGTCGTCGTCCGGGTCATCCACACTGGCCCCAAAATTGAACTGCCACTGCGCCGACGGGCTGAAGGTGACGGCCGCCCAGCCGCCCACCGCATCCACTTCGCGGTTGAGGGTGGCATTGAAGCCCTGGCCGATTCCGCCGAGGTGCGCGTCCAGCGCGCTGCCGGTGAACGCTTCCGCCTGAAGAAGGAGCGTCGAACTGAGCGGAAGCCGCAAATCGGCATTCAGCGACCAGACGTTATACTTGTCATGTCCGCTCAGGTCCGTCCGGTGCAACTCCTCGGTTCCCTGGTTTCCGGAGATTCCGAACGCTCCCATCTGCCCCGCGCCAACCGGGAATGTCACGCCCGCGCGGCCCGCGAACGTCGGCATCCCGGCATCGGCGCCGGTGTCGGGATCATTCGCCTCGCGGAAGAACGCCTTTCGCCCGGTGATCGTGCGGGTGACGCCGCCGTCGAGTTTCAATTCCACCTTGTCGGCCAGATCCACGCTCTTGACCAGCCGCAGTTGGGGACGGCGATAGCCGATGTTGCCCTGCCACCAGGCGACACTGTAATTCACCGTAGTCGGGAAAAGCGGCGAGATGATGTCCCAGGTCTGGCCGGCCAGGACGGCGAATTTCTGCTTCGGCCAGTCCATCCGCACATAGGCATGGCGCAGCATCGGCTCGGGTTTGTTTTCGCCGGTGCCGGCTCCATATAGATCCATTTCGATCTTACCGGTGGCCTGAAAGTCCTCGGAGGTCGGGCCGGTGGCGTCGACGCCCATCCGCGTCTGGTTCGCCGTCAGGTTGAAATGGTCGTCGTCCCTGAGCACGCTTTCCGTATCGGCCCACCGCGCGAAATTGCCCAGCGACAACCGCGAGTCGTCATAGGACCCGTCGAGTTTGACATACCCGTAGAAGCTGAGGTCGATGGTGGATCGCGCCGGTTTGCCCTTCATCCCGGCCAGCGATTTGAGTTTCTCCGTCTCCGCGGGCGTGAAGGCCGGCGCGGCGGTGGGCTGGGTGGCCGCCACGCGAGCCGGTGCCATCGTTGCCGTGCCGGCGGAGGGCGTTGTCCCCAGCAGGTTCTTAATCGCAGCCAGATCGCGCTCGACACTCTCGAGTCGCTGGCGGAGTTCCGCGTTTTCTCTTCGCAGACGGTCGACGTCGTCCGCGGCGGGCAGTCGATGCGGTGCGAACTGGAGCGCGACCGCGGTGAAAACCGTTAGCAGGAGTCGGTGCGAAGACATTCGTAGGGGCATGATATTCCGTTTCACGGCGTTCCGTTGCTGGATACAGAGGGCTGGAAGAGGCGGATTAATCAGCGATGACGTACAGTGGGGAAATGTCTGCGGTGGAATCATATTCCCCCGCGGGCCGATGTATGTAGCGGCGATAATTGGGACTATTCGCCGGCACTCATTCGCCGGCGGTGAACACGATGGCTTCGGGTCGCCCGGGCGCCAGAGACCATGCGAAGTTCTGGCCGGCAGAAACCGCCTGGGTGCGCCCTGGTTTCGCGCCGGTGTAGAACGTGGCGCGCCAGGGGCCGGGGCCGGGCGCGGGGACGTTGACGACCGCCTCCCGGCGCTGCGTGTTCACGGCAAAAATGCCGACGTTGCCGCGGCCGTCGTCCCACGCGCTTCGCGTGGGTCGGCTCCCGTTCCGGCAACCCAGATCAATTTCCGCGGCATCCCGTCCATCCGCCAGCGCCGGCTCCGGTCGGCAAAATGTCGAGCGACGTGATCGGCGTGGCGATGCTCCGGCCTCCCTTGAACGCCGCCGGCCACGACACGATGAACGGCGTGCGGATGCCGCCCTCGTAGTTCTGCCCCTTGGCCCCGCGCAGCGGCGTGTCAACGGCCTGCATCGCCGGCGCGCCGCCGTTGTCGGTGAGGAAAAACAGCAGCGTGTTCTCCCACATGCCTTCCTTCTTCAGCGTGTCGACCACGCGGCCCACGCCGAGGTCGAGGTGATACAGCATCGCCATCAGGATCACGCGGGCTTCCGTGATTTCAGGGAACTGCTTCCGGGACCGGGCGATGTCCTCCGCAGGGGCAGGAGGGCGGTGAAGGCGCGGGTGGTGGTTTTCATGGCTTGGATTTCTTGCATGATTCGAGCCATCTGTCTCATCCATTCACCCCCGGGAGCCACCCGTTGAACTCGGCGATGGCCTCGTACATGGCGACAATGTTCTGCGGCGGCACGTCGGGCAGGATGTTGTGGATGGTATTGAAGACGAAACCGCCGCCGGACGTGAAGACCTCGAGCCGCGCGCGCACATCGCGCTTCACCTCGGCCGGCGTGCAGTGCGGGAGCACGTGGCGGGTATCGCAACCGCCGCCCCAGAAGCAAATGTCACGTCCGAACTCGCGCTTGAGGCGCTCCGGCTCCATGTCGCGGCAATTGGTCTGGACAGGATTAATCACGTCGAAACCCGCGGCGATGAGACCGGGGAGGAGCGCGTGGATCGAACCGCAGGAGTGCAGGAAGGTCTTCATGCGGCTGTGGCGGTGCACGTAGGCGCAGAGCTGCGCATGGCGCGGCTGAAAATACCGACCGTACATGGTCGGCGACATGAACGGTCCGCCATTCGTGCCGAGGTCGTCGCCGAAGCGGCAGACATCCGCGATGTCGCCGACGGCGCGGCAGACCTTTTCGAGGGTCGCGAGGTGGCGCACCATGAGGGCGTCGAGCAGCGCCTCGACCTTTTCCGGCTCGGCGGCGAGGTCGCAGAGAAAGCCGTCGATGCGGCGGAGAAACGTGCCCCATTCTAAGAGATTGCAGCCGACCACGACCATCAACGCGCGATCGGAGGAGGCGCGGAGGGCGAGCGCCTTGGCGCGCAGGGTGTCCCAGAATCCGGGATCGCCGACGTGGTCCCACGGGCTGTGCGCAAGGGCGGCCCAGAGGATCTTGCCCATGGCGGAATCGAGGTCGTCCAGGTCGGACGGATAGTCGTCGAGATAGGGAAAATAGCTTTGGTCAAAGAACTCGCTGCGGGCCGGCATGTGCGCGATGTCGGTGCCATCCGGATGGCGCGCGATGAACGAACCGTCGGGCTGCGGCTCGGGATGAAACCACGCCGGGTACTGGGCGGGTTGTCCGTCGGTGAGACGGATGTCGTACCACGCGGCGTCGTCGGTGTTGAACGTGCGGCCGAGGTCGATCACATCGATGCCGAAGCGGTCGAGGATGACGTCCTCGGGCTGGGCGAGCTGCTGGACGACATCGTAGATTCGCGTGTGGCCGGAGGTGATCCCGAGGTGCCGCTTGAGGTTGCCGTAGGCGACGGCGGAGATCCCGGAACTCGGCGTGGCGCCGAGATCGACCGGGACGCGATCGGGTTCACGGTGCTCGATGGCGGCGAGGATGCGTTCGCGGGAAGTCATGGAGAGTGAGCGTGGAAAGGGAACGTGAGAGTGAGAGGGTCCGGGCCGAGGGGGCTCACGCGAAGACGCGATGCCGCGAAGAATCCGGACCGTTCCGCGGAGAGGTTGGCCCTTCGCGCCTCCGCGGCTTCGCGGGAGACAGGGATTGGACGACGGCGATCACGGTTTCAGGTCGCAGCTGGCGCCGGGTTCCTGAGGCGTGCGGTAGACGCCGTCGCGCACGTCGGCTGGGTGCACGAAATGCGACCGCAGGTGCGGGATGTGCTCGAGGAACACGACCTCGTTGCCCAGTGCGATATGATTGAAGAGGACGAGGTGCTGGTGCAGCTGGCCCATGTCGCCGACGTGCGGCACGACGGGCACGCCGAACGTGCGGGCGAGCAGGCTGACGGCGAGGAACTCGCTCACCCCGGCGACCCGCACGGCGTCGACCTGGACGAAGCCGGCGCACCGCGCCTGTAAGTAGTTCTTGAATACGATCCGGTTGGGCACGTGCTCGCCGAGCGCGAGTTTCAGCGGAGCGATCGCGGCGGCGAGGGTGACGTGGCCGCGGACGTCGTCGGGGTGTGTCGGCTCCTCGATCCAGAACGGATCGATTGGCCGGAAACGCGGGCAGAGGGCCAGCGCCTGCGGGAGCGTCCACTGCTGGTTGGCGTCGAGCATGACGCGCACCTGCGGACCGGCGGCCTCGCGGACGAGATGGGCGCGGCGGAGATCGCGTTCGGGATCGGCGGAGCCGACCTTGAGTTTTAGCGCGGTGAAGCCGGCGGCGACGGCGCGGCGGCAGTTTTCGCGAACCTGTTCGTCGGGGTAGTTGAACCAGCCGACGGAGGTGTCGTAGCCCGGGTAACCTGTGCGGAGAACGCTCTCGCGCTGGCCGCGGCTGGAGGCGTGGTCGCGCAGGATCTGCAGGGCGTCGCAGGCGGTGAGTTCATCCTCGAGATAGGAGAGGTCGAGGGTGGCCACGATTTGTTCGGGCGTGAGGTCGAGCAGGAGGCGCCAGAGCGGGACGCCGCGCGACTTGGCCCAAAGGTCCCAGCAGGCGTTGGTGACAGAGGCGAGGGCGAGTTGCACGACGCCCTTGTGCGGGCCGAGCCAGCGGAACTGCTGTTCGTCGGCCAGGGCGCGCTGGCGGGCCCCGAAGTTGGCCATGATTTCCTCGATGGAGAGACCGGCGAGCTGGCCCGCGTAGAATTGCGCGGCGGCGCAGACGAGCTCGTTGCCGGCGCCGAGCGTAAACGCGAGCCCGGTGCCCGTGCGTCCGCGATCATCCTGCAGAAGCGTGGCCGCGTAGGAGTAGACGGGCTCGCGGTGAATGGCATCGCTGCCGTGGCCGCCGGTGAGCGGGAAGCGGGCGTCGCGGGTGGAGATGCGGGACAGCATGGGGGAAGACTGGGCGACGGAGAGAGGGGGAGCGGAAAACAAGGGGAGCGGGTCACGACTGGGGATCGGCGAGGGAGACCGGGGCGTGGACGTTGTAGCCGCATTCGCTGCCGCCGCTGACGGGCATGACGTAGCCGGTGATGAATTTCGCCTCGTCGCTGCAGAGGAAGGCGGCGACGATGGCAACCTCCTCCGGCTCGGGGCAGTAGCCGAGGGCGTGAATCTGACTGAGGTAGGATTCGATGACGGCGGCGTCCGGCTGGGCCTTCATCCACTGGCGCAGCGTCTCGGTGCGGACGCCGGCCGGGCAGAGGGCGTTGATGCGGATGCCGTCGCGGCCCCAGTCGACGGCGGTGCACTTGGTGAGGGCGTTGATGGCGCCCTTGGTCGCGCCGTAGATGGCGTGGCGTTCCTGGCCGGTGACGCCCGCCATGCTGGAGAGGTTGAGCACGCAGCCGCGCGAGTGCTTGAGGTGTGGATACGCGAGTTTGCAGCCGAGGAAGACGCTGCGCAGGTTCACCTCGAGCAGTTGTTCGAACTCGTCGAGCGAGGTGTCCTGCACGGCGGCGGCGGGGAGGGCGATGCCGGCGTTGTTGACCAGGATGTCGAGCCGCCCCCAGAGCGCGACGGTGCGGGCGATGGCGGCGGCGAAGGAACCGGCATCCGCGACGTCGAGCCCTTGAAACGCGGTGGCGGCGCCGAGCTCGGCGCAGAGGCTGGAGCCGCGGGGTTGGTCGCGATCGCCAACCAGCACGCGGGCGCCCTCGGCGACGAAGCGTCGCACGATGGCGGCACCGATGCCGGCGGCCCCGCCGGTGACGAGGGCGACTTTGTCTTCGAGACGGCGGTTCACCGGAGGAAGTAGAGTTCCCTGGTATCGGCCCAGATTTTCTTGGCGGCGGCCGCGTCCGGAAGCGGGCTTTGGCAGGGATCGGTTTCCTGCCACCAGCGTTGGGTCTCGGGGTCGGCGGCCATGCGGGCCATGTCGGCGGCAAAGTCAGAGCCCGTGTATTCGAGGTAGGCGAAGAGGTAGAGATTGCCCTCGATTTCGCGCTCGTGGATCGAGAAGTTCTGGATGTTGCAGGATTTGATCATCCGGTTCACGCCGGGCCACGGATTGGCGTGGAGCTGGCGGTAGTGCGCGGCCTTTTCGGGCTTGAGGCCGGTGACCCACGCGAAGCGCTGCGGCTCGCGGGAGGCGGTGGCGCAACCGGCGAGAAGGAGGGCGACGGAAGCGAAAAGAAGCGAAATGAGACTTTTCATGAGGGGGCAAACACCTTGAACCACAGAGGCGCGGAGACACAGAGGTTCGGAGCTGACGGAGGGGGACTTCCCGGTGCCTTCGTGTCGTTGGGGGTCATCGCGGGGTTTTAGTCATCGGAAGGCCACATAGAGCACGGCAAAGACGACGAGGACCACGACGGAAAGCACGCGGTAGTTGCCGAGGCCGTGGCCGCCGGCGTCGCCGCGGAGCGGTTCGCGCCAGTCCTCCCAGACGAGCGGCACGGCTTCCGCCTTCAGCGGCTCGGGGTAGAGCCAGGTCGTCACGACCATGATGCCGAGACAGGCGACGAGGAGCAGGAACGCGATGAGCATGAAGTCGCCGCGGTAGGCGCCGGTGAAGTCGAGGACGAACGTCAGGGCGCCGAGCGCCATGCCGGCCACGAGCGTGATGAAGGCGGACTTGCCGGAGGCTTTCTTCCAGAACACACCGAGCAGAAACACGCAGGTGATCGGCGGGGCGACGTAGGAGATGAGCTTGTTGATGCCTTCGAAGATCGTCGTATAGTGCCCGAAGAGCGGCGAGGCCACGATCGCGAGCCCGGTGCCGGCGACCGTCGTGATTTTTCCGATACGGACCAGGGAGGCGTCGCTGATCGTCGGGCGGTGGCGCTTGAAAAGGTCGTAGGCGACGAGCGTGGCGGTGGAGTTGAGCGCGGCGGAGCACGTCTGCATGGCGGCGGCGAGCATGGCGGCGGCGACGAGGCCCTTGAGGCCGACGGGCAGCAGGTGCGTGATGAGAAACGTGTAGGTGTCCGCGGCGTTCTGCGGGGCGGCGCCGCCGAATGCGCCCTGCTGCACCAGGCCGACGCAGATCACGCCGGGCAGCACGAAGAAGAACACCGGGAGAATCTTCAGGAATGCGCAGAAGAGCGGACCGAGCCGGGCGTTCTTCTCGTCCTTCGCGGCGAGCACGCGCTGCACAATCGTCTGGTCGCAGCACCAGTACCAGATGCCGAGCACGGGATAGCCGAGCAGGATCGAGTACCAGGCGAGCCCGGAGGGATCGCTGGAGTCGCGCGCCATGTGGAGGAAGTTGCCCGTGCCCCAGTTGACGCCGCTATCGGGTACGGCCGAAAGCGGGTGCGGGTGGCTGGCGAGCGTCTGGGCGAGCGTGCTCCAACCGCCCACCTTGAGGTAGCCGACGACGGTGACGACGACGGCGCCGACGAGCAGCAGGACGGTCTGCACGCTCTCGGTCCACACCACCGCGAGCAGGCCGCCGAGCATGGTGTAGAGGCCGGTGAGGACGCCGAGGACAATGATGAACAGCATCAGGGCATCGATGCCGAGGATGGTCGCGCCGGGAGCGAGGCCGAGGATGCCGCGCAGCACCCAGGCGGCCGTGTAGAGTGCGACGCCCATGTGGATGACGATCGCGGAGAAGAGCGAGACGATGGAGAGGATGTCGCGGCAGCCGCGGTTGAAGCGGCGTTCGAGGAAATCGGGGAGCGTGGCGACCTTCGAGCGGAGGTAGAGCGGGGCGAAGAACAGCGAAAGCAGGACGAGGGTGAAGCCGGCCATCCACTCGAAGTTGCCGAAGACGAGACCGAACTTGTAGGCGGCCTCGGCGAGGCTCACGAGGTGGACGGTCGAGATGTTGGCGGCGAACATCGCCAGCCCGATGACGGGCCAGCCG
>JBBRCR010000281.1:0-11021 GCA_038204695.1 Opitutales bacterium
TGTTTCCCCGACCAATCGGCCCTGGATGTAGCGCTGCTCTCCCATTCCCAACACCTGGAGCAGACTGCACCGAAATAGGTCAGCCCAAAAATCAGTCCGATCAAAAATACTTTCCACTGGCGTCAACTCGGAGATGCACCCCTGTGCAAATTCCGAACCGATCCGGTGAGTAACGTTTGCCATCCTCGTCCGTCATTGCTCCGGTCTGCAGCCATTCGTGGTCGGCATCGGCCGGGCCTCGAATGACTAAGAATAACCGCGGGAGAAACCTTTGACCTGAGGTACTGGTTGAAGGAGAACTCCCGGTCTCATTTTTTAAACGTTACCACCCGATTTCGTTGCCTGTGTTACATCGCATTGCTTTCGAGCGCCGAGCGCGCCTCATCCATCTGTGTTTCGTGGCCGTAAGCGCCGCTGGTCTATTGTTTACCGGCTGCAAGCCCTCGGTTGATGCGCCGCCGGCCAAGACAACCACGGCGACACCCGCCCCGGGCACGACGCCACCACCTGGTACGACCGGGGCCGCGAGCACGGCCAAACCCGGGCAGCCGGCACCGGGCAGTGCAAAGACCAGCAGTGGTGCCAGCAGGCGTTCTGCGGAAGCGGAACGTGACCGGGCCCGCCAGGCCGCCGCGGAAGCGGTTCCGGTCGAGATTGCGCCCGTGACGCGCGGGCCGATCGCGGCGTTTCTCAGCTTCAACTCGACGCTCGAGACCGAGTCAGTCGTTGATATTTATCCGCAGACCTCCGGGCAGGTGGAGGCGCTGCTCGTAGAGGAAGGCAAGATCGTCAAAGAGGGTGAGGCGCTCCTGAAGATCGAAGATCGCGAGTTGCGTGTCGACGTCGACGAGGGCACGGCAAACTTCGTCCACCTGCAGAAGAATTTCGACCGGCTCGAAGACTTGTACAACCGGAGCCTCATCAACAAGCAGGACTACGAAAACCAGGCGTATCAGCTCGAGCAGGCGCGGCTCCGGCTCGAACGCGCCAAGATCAGGCTGTCGTATGCAACGGTGCGCGCTCCGTTTGCGGGCGTGATCGCGATGCGGGAAACGCAGGTCGGTGCGCGCGTCGGCAACAACACGAAACTCTTCTCCATGGTGAAACTCGACGACATCGTGGCCCGCGTTTACATCCCCGGCCGCTACCTGCCGGTCGTCGCCGAAAACCAGCCCGCGGTCGTTTCATCTGAATTTCTGCCGGACCGTACCTTCAAGGGTTGGGTGAAGCGCATCAGCCCCGTCATCGACCCCAAGAGCGGTACGTTTCGAGTGACCGTTGGGGTGCGCGGTGAGAAGCCCACCGACCTGCCTCCCGGATTGTTTGTCGGCGTCCGCATCATCACCGACACGCGTGCGGACGCGCTGTTGGTGCCGAAGCGCGCGGTCGTCTATGAAGGCGGCGAGCGCTACGTTTATGCCGTCGTCAACGATCGGGCGGTCAAGCGGAAGCTCAGCGTTGGCTACGAGGATCCGCAGAATATCGAAGTACTGACCGGTTTTGAGGTCGGCACACCCGTCGTCGTGCTCGGCCAGAACGGACTGAAAGACGGCTCGTTCGTGCGGACGGTCAGTTCCGCCCAGGTGGCGGCTCCCGAAACAACCCCAGCGGGACTGCCGGCTGCGGAGACCAAGACGCAGGCGACTGCCCGGGCGGAGTCCGGCAAGCCGGGTGAAGAGTGAATGCTCTTGTCGTTCATCGCTGCTGATTACGCCGTGAGTCACAGACACTCACTCGCCGCCCCCGGAAATGCGGGCCTCCGGCGTGCGTCGGAGAGTGGCGGCCCGGATTTGCCCGCCGGCAGGTGCGGGTGCCCTCTCGTGACTGCAAGGTGTTTCGTGCGACGCGGCGATCGCGTTCCCGCCAGATGAGTGCGCCCCGCAACTTTCGTCCCGACGATTCGTTCTACGCTTTCACCGTAAAACGTCCGGTCGCGATTCTCATGGTGGTAATCGCCGTGTGCGTGTTTGGCGCCGTCTCCTACCAGCGGCTCGCGCTCACGCTCATGCCGGACATGAGTTATCCGACGCTGACCGTGCGCACGGTTTATCCCGGCACCGCGCCGGAGGAAATGGAGAACATCGTTTCGCGGCCGCTGGAGCAGCAACTCGGGATCATCCCGAAACTCGTCTCGATCAGCTCCATCTCCAAGGCTGGCCAGTCGGACGTCATTTTGGAGTTCCAGTGGAAGACCGACATGAACCTGGTGGCGCAGGAGGTCCGGGAAAAAATCGACCGCATCCGGCTGCCCGAGGGCGCGCAGCGCCCGTTGCTCCTGCATTACGATCCATCGCTCGACCCAATCATCCGGCTTGGATTCGCCGGCCCGCAGTCGCTCTACGAACTGCGGTTCATGGGTGAAAACGAAATCAAGCGGAAGCTGGAGGCGCTGCCCGGCGTGGCCGCGATCCAGGTGAAGGGCGGACTCGAGGAGGAATTCCTGGTCGCGCTCGATGAAAGCAGGCTGTCCACGCTGAAGCTCGACATCACCCAAATCGGCCAGCGACTCGCGGCAGGCAACGTGAACCTCTCCGGCGGCAATCTGCGCGAGGGCCAGACCGAATACGTCATCCGCACGCTGAACGAATTCCGCTCCCTCGAGGAAATCGGCGCGCTGATCATCTCGCGGATGGGCACGGTGGATGTGCGGCTGCGCGACGTCGCGACGATCACGCGTTTTCACAAGGACCGCGAAATACTCACGCGGGTCAACGGCGAGGAGAGCGTTGAAATCGAAGTGTTCAAGGAGGCCGACGCCAACGTTGTCGTCGTCGCCGAGACGGTGCGCACCGCGATCTTCGGCACGCCGGAGCAGCGGGCGTATGTGGCGGCCTTGGACGCGCAGGCGGGCGTGCAACCCAAGAGTCGCGTCAAATCCAAGGTGAGCTTGGGTGGCGGTCGTTCCAGTGGATCGAGCAACCCGTTGAAGTCGCTCCTGGGTGGTCGCGGCGGTGCGCCGTCGTTCATCGGTTCGTCGAACGATCCGAACCAGTTGCTGAACCACCGAAAAATGACCGATTTCCTCGTGTTTCAGCTGCCTGCCGGCGCGAAACTCGAACTGCTCTCCGACCAGTCGGTGTTCATCAGCAAGTCGATCGACGAGGTGAAGAGCAACGCGATCTCCGGTGCGCTCATTGCGGTCGTTGTTCTCTATCTTTTCCTCCGGAACGTGGGCCAGACGATCATCATCGCGCTCGGCATCCCCATTTCGATCGTGGCTACGTTCGCTCCCATGCTGATGGCGGATGTGTCGCTGAACATCATCTCACTCGGCGGTCTCGCGCTCGGCGTGGGCATGCTGGTGGATAACGGGATCGTCGTGCTCGAAAGCATCTTTCGATGTCGGGAGGAGGGCGACGACTTGCTGACCGGTGTGGTGCGCGGCACGCAGGAGGTGGGCATGGCGGTGGTTGCATCGACCCTTACGACCGTGGCGGTGTTTTTCCCGATCGTGTTCGTGGAAGGCGTGGCCGGCCAGGTGTTCGGCGACATGGCGCTGACCGTGGTATTTTCGCTGCTCGCGTCGCTGGCGACGGCGCTCTTCTTGATTCCGATGCTGGCGTCGCGGCGATTCGGGCCAGCGGTCGAAGGCGCGAACAAGTCGCGGATCGCCACGAGTGATTTTCTGCAGTTTCCGGCGCACCCTGATTCGCGCTGGCGCGAATTGGCCGGCGTCCTGTGCCGGATGGCCGTGAGGCTCAGCTGGGCCCTGGTGGTAATCATGGCGGCAGCCGTCAAGGCGGTGACCGCGCTGGTGATGGTGGCGCTTTACCCGTTGGTATGGTTGCTGGAAAGGGTGCTCGGCCAGCCGACGCAATCGCCGGCGGCCGGCGGCGGCACACGGCGGAAATTGCGCGAATGGACCGCAAGCCACGGATGGACCCGATTCGAGAGTTGGATGTGCGCGGATGTGCTTTGGGGAATCCGCGGTGAGCGGGTCTGGCCAGGGCTGCTGAGTTTTGGTGGCGTGCCTTATCTCGGGGAGGGAATCTCAACCGTCTCGCGCTGGCTCGTGGCACGGAAGTGGCATTGGATTGTGGTGTTGATCGTGCCGTCGATGGTGGCGCTGGTGGTCCTCGTGGTGCGTTCCCCTTTCGGTTTGCAGTCGCAGCTCGACCCCGATTTTGCGCGCTGGTTGAACGCCCAGCCGTGGTGGTGGCCCGGATACGCACTGGGACTCGCGGCCGTTGCGGTGGGATTTCTCCTGGTCCGGTTTGCGGCGGCGGTGGTGCTGCGGGGCGCCGGCAGCATCGTGCTGTGTGTGGTGCTCGCCGTAGCCTTGCTGGGGGTGGGCCTGACGCGGGCGATCACCTTGCTGTTGTCTCCCTTGACGAGTTCCGGTTTAAACTGGTTTGAAAATGGTTACCAGCGACTCCAGCGCGGGTATCCGCTCCTGATCCGCGGTGCCTTGCGTCATCGTTTCTTTGTGCTCGGCGTTGCCGTCGTGAGTTTCGCGCTGTGCTGGTTGTTTGTCCTGCCGCGCATTGGCAAGGATCTCATCCCGCAGGTCCACCAGGGCGAATTCAATCTGGATTTGACGCTGCCCATCGGCACGCCGCTCGAGCGCACGGCCGAGGTCGTCGCGCAGATCGACGAGTTCGTGCTGGAGCAGGAGGAGGTGGAGCGGACGGCGCTCACGGTGGGGGCGCAGCAAACCAGCATGACGTCGAGTCAGGCGGGCGAGCACACCGCGCGACTCACGGTCCGCCTGCTGCCGGGGTTGACGGCCGTGGTCGAGACCGGACTGATCGATCGGATTCGCGCGGCATTCCACAATATCCCGGAGGCGAAAATCGAGGTTTCCTATCCGGCGTTGTTCAGTTTTCGAAATCCCATCGAGGTCGAGATTCGCGGACACGAGCTCGTGACGTTGAAACGCGTCAGCCGTGAGGCCGAGCAGTTGCTCGCCGACTCGGTGCCCGGCCTGGTCGACGTGCGTTCGACGCTGCAAACCGGACATCCCGAAATTCAAATTGTCTACAAGCGGGACCGGCTCGCCGAGTACGGGCTGTCGCTGCGCACCGTCGCCGATCTCGTGCGCAACAAGGTGCAGGGCCGAATCGCGACCCAGTTCCGCAAGGACGACCAGATGATCGATATCGTCGTGCGGCTGCGCGAGGAGGACCGGCTGGGCATCGCGGAGTTGCGCGGGTTGATCGTCAATCCCGGCAGCGGCATCGCCATCCCGCTTTCGACGGTCGCGGACCTCACGATTAACGATGGCCCAAGCGAAATTCGCCGCGTGGATCAGCAGCGCACCGCCCTGATCACGGCCAACATCCGGAACGCCGACCTCGCGACCGTTTCGGCGGAAATCGTGGCCGTCATGAGTGACATGAGCATGCCGGCCGGTTTTAGCTTCAATATAGCGGGGCAGAACAAAGAGATGAAGACGTCGTTGAACAGCCTGCTGCTCGCGTTCGCCCTCGCGCTGTTTCTCGTCTATATAGTGATGGCGAGCCAGTTCGAGTCGCTCGTGCACCCGCTGTTGATCATGATGACGGTGCCGCTCGCGCTCATTGGCGTCGCGGTGGCGTTGTGGCTGGGCGGCATTCCGATCAGCATCATGGTGTTTCTCGGCTTGATCATCCTGGCCGGGATCGTGGTCAACAACGCCATCGTGTTGATCGATTACATCAACACGCTGCGCGACCGCGGGCTCGAACTGACCGTGGCAATCGCCGAGGCGGGCCGCGCGCGGCTCCGGCCGATTCTCATGACGACGCTCACGACGGTCCTCGGTCTGTTCCCGATGGCGCTGGGTCTCGGCGAAGGCGCGGAAATCCGCGCGCCCATGGCCATCACCGTGATCGTTGGGCTGAGCGCCTCCACGCTGCTCACGCTGGTGGTGATTCCGACGCTGTATTACCTCTTCCCGGGCAAACGCGGGCCGACTGAAATCCAATCCGATGCGCCCGGTTCGGAGATTGTGCCGGTGGCAGACAAACCGCGCGCGGCGGAGCCTGTCCCGGCAGGCGAGCCGGAGCCCGTTGCCAAGTGAGCCCGTCCACTTTTGCCTTTGGCCCGAGCGTCGTGCCATGAAACACCGCGAGCCCGCCGCCTTCGCGATTCCGCGCTTCTCCGTCACCCGGCCGGTGACGGTGTTGATGCTTCTCCTCACGATTATCGTCGTCGGGTACATCTCGTACCGACGGATCCCGATCGCGATGTATCCGGAGGGGATGGAGGGCAACACGCTCAATATCTATGTCGATTATCGCAACGCCTCGCCGCGCGACGTGGAAGAGAAGATCACCCGGAAAATCGAGGACATCATCGGCACGGTGCCCAATGTGCAGCGGCTGACGAGTTACTCCGGCAACGGCCATTGCTACGTCCGGGTGCAGTTCCAAACCGGAACGAAGCTGCGCGACGCGTACGCCATGCTCAGCGATCGGATGGACCGCGTGAAACCGCTCCTGCCCGACGACGTCGACCGCATCTATGTCCGCCGCTGGGACCAGAACGACGAGGCGATGATGAACCTCGTCGCGACGATTCCGCCCGGCATGGACGACCCCGCGTATCGGCTGGAGAATTTCGTCAAGCCGGCCCTGCAACGGATCGAGGGCGTCGGCAATGTCGACATATACGGAATCCAATCGCGCACGGTGCATGTGGATCTGAAGGACGAGTTGCTGCGCAGCCATCGGGTCGAGGTGTCGTCGATGTTGCAGAATCTGCGCAACCAGAACTTCGCGTTGTCCGGCGGCTATGTTTTCGAAGGTGGTCGGAAGATCTACGTCCGCTCGCTGGGCCGCTTCACGTCGGTCGAGGAGATTGGGTCGCTGATCATTGATCCGCAGCGACGCCTGCGGCTGAAGGATGTCGCGACGGTCAACTTCCGGATGCCACGGCGCGAAATGGCCTACCGCGTGGACGGCAAGCCCGCGATCGGCGTGCAAATCACCCGCGATTCGACGGGCAACATCGAGCGAATCAGCCGCGAGGTCCGGGCGACCCTGGAAACACTGCGGGCGATGCCGCAGCTCACCGGGATGTCGTTCGAGGTGTTTTCCGACCAGGGCGCCACGGTCCGCAAGGCGATCGACAACCTGCTGGATTCCGGGAAGTGGGGCGGGATTTTTGCCGCGCTGATTATTTATATCTTCCTCCGCGCGCCGCGGATGACGGCGATTCTGACGCTATCGATCCCGCTGTCGCTGCTGTTTACGATCGTGGTCTTATACTTCATGGACTGGTCGCTGAATATAGCGACCATGATGGGGCTGCTGCTGGCCGTCGGCATGGTCGTAGACAACGCGATCGTCATCGTGGAAAACATATATCGCCGGCGGCAGGAGGGGCTCCCGGCCACCGAGGCATCCATCACCGGGGCGGGTGAAGTGGGCCTGGCGGTGGTGATGTCGACCTTCACGTCGATCGTGGTGTTCCTGCCGCTCATGCTGATGAGCAAAGGCGGTGAAATCGCGTTCTGGCTCAAGCGGGTCGGGGTGCCGGTGATCATTTCATTGCTGGCGTCGCTGCTCATCGCGCTGGTGTTTGTGCCGCTCGCGGCGCAGCGGATGACCCGCGGGACGCAGCATCCCGAGCTGCGGTTCATCGTCTGGGCGCGGGAGACATACGCGCGGGCCTTGCGGTGGGTGCTGACCCGCCGGCTCGATGCCGCGATTATCGTCGCCGCCGCGATGCTGACCCTCCCGTATGCGCGCGACAATTTGCAGCGGCCGGGCCCGGGCAGCATGAGCAGCGGGTCGAGCGGCACCTCGATGTGGTTTTATTTCGACCTGCCGAGTGGCGGCACGATTGAAGCGGCGGAGGTGTTTTTCGCCCAGGTCGAGAAGGTCCTCGATGAGAACCGGCAGCGGTACAATCTCGAGCGGCACGAGACGCGCTTCAGCTACAACAACGGCCGCGTGCAGCTGAGGCTGCGTCCCGACCCGAATACCCAGTGGTACGAGCAGGCGTGGGACTCGCTGCGGCGCACCGATACCGCCCTTTGGGTCGCGTCTGCGTTCGGTCTGCCGCCGCCGCCGACCAACATGGACCGCGACGAGATCGAAACGGATTTCCGGCGGCGCTTCCTGCTGCCGGCGGGCATCAACATGCGCTCCCAGCAACGCGGCAGCTCGAGTTCGATGGATCCGGGCATGTCGCTCAGCCTTTACGGTGAGGACACCGGCACCTTGATGACTTTGGGCGAAGAGGCGGTGCGCCGGCTGCGAACCATTCCGGGGCTGTTGTCCGTGGACATCGACCTCGAGCGGGGTGGCCAGGAGTTGCGCATCCAAATCGATCGCGATCGGGCCCGCCAGATGGGCGTCAACCCACAGGGGGTTTCGAGCAACATCAGCAACGCGGTGCGCGGGTTGGAAGTGGGGCGCTACAACGCACCCGACGGCCGCGAACTGCGAGTGTGGGCGCAACTCGGCGAAGCGGATCGCCAGCGTATTGATGATGTGCGTACGATGACCTTCCTCACGGACACCGGGGTGGAGGTGCCGCTGGAAAGCCTCGCCGACCTCAGTGTCGCGCGCACCCTCGGGCAGATCCAGCGCGAGAGCCGCCAGACGATCCTGCGGATCGTGGCCCGCGCACCCCGCGCCGACGCCCGCAAGCTGTTCGAGGCGGTCGACCAGGCGATGGCCGGGTTCGAATTGCCGCGCGGCTACCGCTGGGACAAGGGCAGCTACTTCAGCCAGATGGCGGAGAACGAAAAAGCGATGAGCTTCGCCGTCGCGCTCGCCGTCGTTTTTGTGTTCCTGCTGATGGGCATGTTATTCGAGTCGGTTGTGCTGCCGCTCGCGGTCATCATTGCGGTGCCGTTCTCGTTTCTGGGCGTGTACTGGACGCTTTATCTGACCAAGACGCCGTTCGATCGGATGGCGATGATCGGCGCGCTGATTCTGATCGGTGTGGTGGTGAACAACGCCATCGTGCTGGTCGACATGACCAACCGGCTGCGCAGCGAAGGAAAGGCGCGGTTCGATGCGCTGGTGGAGGCGGGCCGTGCGCGCTTCCGGCCGATCCTGATGACGACGCTCACGACCATGTTCGGACTGTTGCCGATGGCCGTGGGCAATTCCAAGATGATCGGCATGCCCTACGCGCCGCTCGGCCGCACGATGATCGGCGGACTTTTCGCATCGACGCTGCTCACGCTGCTGGTGGTGCCGTTGTTCTATACATTGCTCGACGATCTGCGGGAACACGCCATGCGCATGTTCAAGTCGGCGTGGGTGCGCGCCACGGCCAAGCCGGTGCTGGCATCGGCGGCCGGCGCGGGCGGCGGCGCCACCGGGGTGGGTCGCGCCGGCCGGGCGGAGTAGGGGCGGCTGGGATACGGGCGCCGCCAGCGGTACCCTCACCAACTCAGTACCAGCAGCGACACGGCTTGGCGCGGCAGTGAAAATTTCAGAGCCACCACGCCCTGCTCGGGTGCGATGATCTCCGGCCCGCCGGCCAGCCGCGCGAGCTGGCTGGCCTGCTCGAGCTGCGCGTACTGCGGTCGGGAGGGCGCGACGGGTGCGCCCAGTTTCTGCCATGCAGTGTAGGCGTTGCTGTGCTCGCGATCGACGCGGTAATGAACGAGTCTGGCCGCGGTGGCGGCAGCGGGAAGCCCGTTGACCGTGAGCTCAACGGCGGCGTCCGGGCCCGGTAGATCATCATCATGATAATGCCAGACCAGCACGGCCGCCTGGCGTCGGGGCGGGTCCAGGCTGGCCAGGGCGGCGACATCGGGTAGGCCCCGAACGCCCGAGCGGATGATGGTTTCGACGCCCGGATCGCCGGAACTCCGCGCCTCGATTCGCCGGCCGCTCATCTTTGCCATCATGCGATGAACATTGAAGACGGGCAGCGTGAGTCCGTTGCTGGCCATGGCGCGAAACCCGGCGAAATACGGCTGGTCCTCGAACTCGAATGCCCACGTCGTGGCGCCCTCCAGATTCACGCCGTGCTTTTCCGCCAGCAGGTGTTTCCGCGCGAATGATGCCGCGGTGTAGCTCGAATACATTGTGCCATTGCGATACCCGAGATGCGCCCCCTGGCAGGCGGCGCAGCCATCGGGATCGGATTCGCCAATCACAATGGGTTTTGGCTTGAGCTCGGGGTGGCTCGCCACCCGCGCGAACCCGGTATCGATCGTCCGCAACTGGCCACCGATCCCCATCCGCACATGGCCGTCGACATACACGGGTGTCGTGCCCTTCGCGTGAAACGAGATGAAGTCGAGCGGGGTCCCGATCCGTCCGGTCGCGTAGTTCGTGCCCCGGAGGCAGTGTTCGATGAAGTCATCCATGAATTTGCCGCCGTCGCCGGCGGTGTCCGGTCCGCCGACTCGCGCCGTGGGCATTGCCCGCCGTACGGCATCGATCGCCACGTCGTGCAGCCGGTGAAACTCCTGGGGCGTGCCTTTCCAGTACGCGATGTTCGGCTCGTTCCACACCTGCCAGTACCACTGCCCGACTTCAGCGGCGCCGTAACGCTCGACGCAATGCTTCACCCATTGGAAGACGAGCTCACCCCACTTCGTGTAGTCCTTCGGTGGATAGGCCCAGCCCGTGTAGACCTCCGGGTAGGGGAAGCCGGGCCGCCAGCCGTGCTGATAGGGATCGGGCCGCGTCGACAGGGCCTGCGGCATGAATCCAATTTGCGCATACGGCTTCACTCCGCCCGCGAGATACGCGTCGAAGATCCGATCCAGGATGGTCCAGTTGTAGATCGGATGGCCGCTCACGTCCTCCGTGTAGGCGTTGGTGCTGCCCCATTTCAGCGCGGGCGTGCCGTCACCGGTGACGAGCAGATGATGCGCGCGGAAATATTCAGCGGGCTCTCCCAGTTCGCCCATTTCTCGCAGCAGCTTCCGGCCGTCCTTCATCGTGGCGTAGTTTGGCTCGTCCGCCCCAAAAAACCGGTAGATCGGCTTCAGCGGCGCGCCCGGCGGGGCGGCGTCGACGCGAATCGTGACGGGAAACGGCACCGCGGTCCCGGCCGCGCTTGCGCCCAGGACGAAGGAGGGAAGAACCGACAGGAGGACGGGCAGACGCATGACGGGCGGG
>JBBRCR010000282.1:0-10953 GCA_038204695.1 Opitutales bacterium
GCCGAGTTTGAGCGCGTTATCGCCGAAGGGGGCAAGCTGCCGCTGGCCACGCTCCTCCGCTGCCGCATCCGCTATTTCACCGATGGCGCCGTGCTCGGCGGCACTGCCTTCGTGCAAGTGCAATTGGCCGCATACCGTCAGAAAACTGGCCGCTGCAGGAGCACGTCGCCCCGGCCGCTGCCCTCGTGGACCGACTGGGGAGATTTGGCGACACTCCGCGGATTGCGTCAGAGCACGATCGGCTGACGGCGCGGAAAGCGAGCGACCGTCCCTCGGCATTGTAGGCTACGGCTCGGCCGGCCTCGCGGGCACAGACCGTGTGCTCACCACATTCAGTCTCGGCAAGTGGCCCATGAGGGATGCCCGATTGTGAACACGTGAGCCGGATGAGAACGCCCGGCCCGCGAGAATCAACCTCACCCTAATCGACCATTGAGCGCTGAGGTCCGTCGAGGGCCTTGTGCCCCCCATCTGAGGAACCCGTTCTACAACCCCAAGTTTCGACCTGTCCCTTATTGCCGGCGCCCTTGGCGGCGTGGGATTTTACGATTTCCGCTTGGCAGAATCCGCTCGCCGCAAACACTGTCGTCTGGCCGCACGCCCCGGTTCGGCCCCACTTCCCCACCCGTGTCGTTCCGCGCCCCGCTATCCTTGTTCGGCTGCCTCCTCGTTGCTCCCTCCTGGGCATTTGCCCAGACGGCAGCACCGCGGGTCGACTTCACCCGCGATATCCAACCCATCCTCGCGAGCCACTGCTACGATTGCCACGGCTTGGAGAAAAACAAAGGCGGGCTCCGCCTCACGTCCCCCGAAGCCGCGCTCAAGGGTGGCGAATCCGGTGAACCAGCCCTCGTGCGCGGCGCCAGCAGTAAAAGCCAGCTCATCCAGCGGATCACCACCGATAACGAAAACGATGTCATGCCCCAAAAGGCCGACCGGCTCTCCGCGGCCAATGTAAACCTCCTCAAGCGGTGGATCGACGAAGGCGCACTCTGGCCCGAGAACGTTCGCCACTGGGCTTATGTAGTCCCGGTCCGCAGCACGCCACCCGCCATCCGAAATCCGCAAATCCCCGTTCGCAATCCGATCGACAACTTCATCCTCGCCCGACTCGCACGCGAAAAACTCACGCCTTCCCCCGAACTCGACAAACCGCGCTGGCTCCGACGCGTCTCCCTCGACCTGATCGGGCTGCCACCCACCCCGCAGGAAATCGACGCGTTCGTCTCCGACCTGTCCGACAGCGCCCAGGAGCGCGTCGTGGATCGGTTGCTCTCGTCCCCACAGTACGGCGAACGCTGGGCCCGCCCCTGGCTCGATCTGGCGCGTTACGCCGACTCGCACGGTTTCCAGCGCGATGACTTGCGACCCCTTTGGCCCTATCGCGATTGGGTCATTCGGGCCATGAACGCCGACATGCCCTTCGATCAGTTTTCCATCTGGCAAATCGCCGGCGACCTGCTGCCGGAAACTCAGCGGTCGGGCGCCACACAACTGACGGCGGACGGCGGACGACAGACGCTCGAACCCCGAGGCGCGACGTCAAACGTCGGACGCCGGAAGGAAGTTAACAAAGCCACGCCGGAACCCGTCAGCAAACGCTCAGCTTCCAAGAAACAGAAGGCGGAAACCGACACCAGGAAATCAGTGGCCGGAAATCAGAGGATCGACGTCAACCACAAGAGTTCCGGCCCTACCAGCGTGCAGCGACCAGCGAGCAGCCAATCTCCCCGTCCGACACTCACAGCGCGAAATTTGGATCCACTCATCGCGACCGGCTTTCACCGCGCGGCACCCACCAACGTCGAGGCCGGCACCGATCAGGAGGAAGGCCGCGTCAACCAGGTTTTCGATCGCGTGAACACCACCGCCGCCGTCTGGCTCGGGTCGACCCTGGAATGCGCGCAGTGTCACAATCACAAATACGATCCGTTCACCCAAAAGGAGTATTACCAGCTCTTCGCGTTCTTCAACAACACCACCCGCGAAACCGATTTCACGACGCCCAAAGCGATGGCATCGCTGAAATTCACCGGGCCCTACCTCGAACTCCCCGACTCCGCCGCCGAGCAGCAGCGCCAGTCGCTGCAAGCTCGGATTCGCGAACTCGATGAGAAAATCGCCACCGCAAGCTCGCAACGACTGGGCGACCTGCCGGCATGGGAAAAATCCACCGCCAACGCGCTCGCCTCCGCCAGCCAAACCCACCCGCTCCACCCCGCCGAATTCGAGTCGACCGGCGGCTCCGCTCACAACATCCTGCCCGATGAATCAGTCCTGCTCGTGGACGAGGCTCCGGATCGCGATACCTACACGATAAAGATTCACACTACGCTAACGGACATCACGGGGTTCAAATTGGAAGCGCTCGCCGACCCATCGCTGCCCGGCAGCGGCCCCGGACGGGGCGACGCCGCCCGGCCGAATTTCGTGCTGAACAATCTTCAGATCACCGCGGCGCCGACCGGCCAGACCGCCCACCCGGTGAAGCTCGTCCAAGCCAGCGCTTCGTATTCACAAAGCAAATTCGCGGTCGAGAACCTCCTGAAACCGGACAACGATGCGCGCAGCGGCTGGGCCATCGGCACCCAGTTTCACCGCGATCACTGGGCAACTTTCCGAATCGAAAAGCCACTGGGCGATCCGAAGGGCCTCACGCTGACCTTCACCCTGGTCCAGAATTCGGGCGTCGGACGCACCATCGGCCGGGTCCGCCTTTCCGCGCTGACCGGCGATGCCGCGACGCCCTCCGTGCCCGCAGAAATCGCCGCCATCCTTCAAATCGCCGCCGCCACGCGCACAGCGGCGCAAACCGCCGCGCTCGCCCGCGGCTTTCTCGCGCAAGACCAGACGATGGAGAATTTGCAGCAGGAAAAAACCAAAGCCAGCCAGGAGCTCGCCCGTATCCGTGGCCCGGAGACGCTCGTGATGCGCGAGCTCGATCAGCCGCGGCCCGCCGCCGTGCTCAAACGCGGGAGCTTTCTCGACCCGGGCGAGCCGGTCGGCCCGGCCACGCCCGCGGCACTTCATCCGTTGAACATCGCGCGCGGCTCGCCCCCTCGAGATTCGTCCTCGAACGCTGGTCGCGCCCCGCGGCCCCACCGGCTCGATCTCGCCCGGTGGCTCGTCGCGCGCGAAAATCCGCTCGTCGCGCGCGTCACGGTGAACCGCTGGTGGGCCGAGTTCTTTGGCCGTGGCATCGTCAGCACGCCCGAGGACTTCGGCCTCAAGGGCGAGCCGCCGACTCATCCCGAATTGCTCGACTGGCTCGCGGTCGAATTTATGGAGCACGGCTGGAGCATGAAACACATCCACAAGCTCATCGTGCTCTCAGCGACGTATCGGCAAACCTCGCGGCTCACCCCCGAACTGCTCGCGCGAGACGACCAAAACAAGCTCTACGCGCGGGGGCCACGCTTCCGGCTCGATGCGGAAACGATTCGCGACAACACCCTCGCGGTGGCCGGTCTTCTCAGTCTCAAACCGGGCGGCCCACCCGTCCGCCCGTATCAGCCCGCCGGATTATGGGAAAACAAGGTCGGCGGGGATCGCGTCACCTACGACGTCAGTTCGGGCGAAGATGCCTGGCGCCGCGGCATCTATACGGTCTGGAAACGCAGCTCGCCTTATCCGAGTTTCATTAACTTCGACGCGACCGCGCGCATCGCCTGCACCGTCAGGCGTTCCCGTTCGAACACGCCTTTGCAAGCGCTCACCTTGCTCAATGATCCGGTGTATGTCGAAGCCGCCCTGGCGCTCGCCCGCCGCGTGTTGACGGAGCGGCCGGATGCAATCACGGAAAACCGGCTCCGCCATGCGTTCCAGCTCTGCCTCGCGCGGCAGCCAAACGCCCAGGAAATCGCGGCGCTGGCCGGCCTCCTTGCGCAGCAGTCCGCTGCTTACACGAAGGATCCAGCGGCGGCACGCGAGCTGATCGGCAAGGCCAACGTGCCGCCGCCACTCAGCGCAAGTGAACTCGCGGCGTGGCACGCGGTCGCCACCGCCCTGCTGAATCTCGACGAAATGATCACCAAAGGCTGACGCATGAATCTCTGGGAAGAACACTGGCAGAATGTCACGCGACGCACGTTTCTCCGACGTTCGGGACTGGGGCTCGGCGCGATGGCGCTCGGGTCGCTGCTGACCGAGAGTCTCTTTGGCGCCGGGACAAACGCCGCGCGGAACAACCCGCACGCGCCGCGACCGCCGCATTTTCCCGCGCGGGCCCAACGTGTCATTTACCTGCACATGGTCGGCGCGCCGTCGCAACTGGACCTGTTCGACCATAAACCCGGGTTGCTGAAATACGACGGCAAGCCCTGTCCTGACGACTTCATCCAAGGGAAGCGCTTCGCGTTTCTGCGGGGTCATCCGAACATTGCGGCGTCGAAGTACGTGTTTCAACGGCACGGACGCAGCGGCGCGGAAATGTCGGAGTTGCTGCCCAACCTCGCCAAGGTCGCAGACGAGATCGCGATCGTGAAATCGCTCCAGACGGACGAGTTCAACCACGCGCCCGCCCAACTTTTCCTCCATACGGGCTTCGGGCGACTCGGTCGTCCAAGCTTTGGTTCATGGGTCACCTACGGGCTCGGCTCGGAAAACGAGGATCTGCCGGCGTACGTCGTGATGTTGTCCGGCCCGCTCGCCGGCGCCGGCACGAGTCTGTGGTCGTCGGGCTTCCTGCCGAGCCTGCATCAGGGCGTGCAGTTTCGCTCCAGTGGCGAACCCGTGCTGTTTCTCAATAATCCGGAGGGTCACTCCGGCACTGACCGTCGCCGCGTTTTGGATACAGTCCAGCAACTCAACCAGGCCCAGCTGGCGGAGGTCGGCGATCCCGAAATCGCGACGCGAATCAGCCAATACGAAATGGCGTTTCGGATGCAGACTTCCGTGCCCGAACTGATGGACATTTCGAAGGAATCCCCGGCGACGCTGGAGTTGTACGGCGCGCAGCCGGGCAAGGCTTCGTTTGCCAACAACTGTCTGCTGGCGCGCCGACTGATCGAGCGCGGCGTCCGCATGGTCCAGCTTTACGATGCGGATTGGGATCATCACGCCGATCTGGCGAACCGGCTTCCGCGGAAATGCAGGGACGTCGACCAGGGCATGGCCGCGTTGGTGATGGATCTGAAGCAGCGCGGCTTGCTTGACGACACGCTCGTGATCTGGGGCGGTGAGTTTGGTCGCACGCCCATGTCGCAGGTCGATTCGGGCAGCGGGACATCGACCAAGCCGGGGCGCGATCACCACAAGGACGCCTTCACGATGTGGGTGGCCGGCGGCGGCGTGAAGCGCGGGATCACGTTTGGCCAGACGGACGACCTCGGCTACCATGTAGTGAAAGATCCGGTACACGTGCATGATTTCAACGCGACCGTGCTCCACCTGCTCGGGCTGGACCACCAGCGGCTGACGTATCGCTACCAAGGCCGCGAGTTCCGGCTGACCGATGTACACGGGAAACTCGTGCCGGGACTGCTGGCGTAGCGCGGGAGCCATGCGCCAGGCGCGTGCGCGGAGTTTCACGGTGGCTTTGAGCGCTCCGTGGCTGCGAGCGCCCGCGAGTGGAGATACCTCGACTCCTTTCGACAAGTGCCGCGTCGCGGGCCCGTCCAGGACTGGCGCCTGCCGCCGCCAGACATGACGGTTGGCAAATCGGCGCGTTTTAGCTTACCCCAAACTCGCCGCTATGATGACGCCACTTTCTTCGTTTGCACCGCACCGCCTCGTTACAGGCATCGCCACAGTCGCGGGCGTTTCCCTTTGGCCGATTGCGTTTGCCGCTCTGATTCTGCTCTCGCCCGCGTGTTCGCTGGGGGCCGAGTCGAACCGACCGAACATTGTCCTGATCCTGGCTGATGACATGGGCGTGGGCGACGTTTCGTACCTGAATCCGAAGAGCATCTGGCGCACGCCGCATCTCGATCGCCTGGCGCGCGAAGGAATGGTTTTCACGGACGCGCATTCGTCGTCAGGGTTGTGCACGCCCACGCGCTACACGCTGGTGACGGGGCGGCACTCGTGGCGGAGCAAACTCAAGAAAGGCGTCCTCAATGGATACAGTCCGAGCCTGATTGAGCCGGGCCGGCTCACGTTGCCTGGATTCTTGCGCATGCACGGTTACGCGACCGCAATGTTCGGCAAATGGCATCTCGGGCTCGATTTCGCCCGTACCGGCACTGCCCCGGAAGACATCGACTACACGAAACCATTTGGTGGCGGTCCGCTCGCACATGGCTTCGATCGTTTCTTTGGACTTAGCGCCTCGCTCGACATGCCTCCCTACGTGTGGCTGGAAAATGATCACGTCGCGCAACCGCCGTCGGGAACCGTGAGTGATAGTCCGGCCCCGCGACTCTGGAGGGCGGGGCCGATCGGCGGCGATTTTCGAATGGAGGACGTGCAGCCGCGACTCACCGCGAAAACCATCGGTTATCTCCAGGAGCGGGCGGCCGCGCGGGACGGAAAGTCTTTCTTCGTTTACCTGGCACTGGCCGCGCCGCACACGCCAACGCTGCCAACGGCGGCGTTCGCGGGGAAAACGCCAACCCCGTATGGTGACTTCGTCCTTCAGATCGATGCCGACGTGGGGGCGATTCTCGATGCACTCGACCGCCACGGCCTTGCGCGCTCGACCCTCGTGATCTTTACGACGGACAACGGTTATGCGCCGGCGGGCAACATTCCGCGGCTGCAAAACTTCGGCCACGATTCGAGCGCAGGGTTTCGCGGAACCAAGTCTGATGCGTTCGAGGGAGGGCATCATGTGCCGTTCATCGCACGCTGGCCCGGGATAACGCCTCCCGGGTCGCGACGAGCCGATTTGGTTGGGCACCTGGACCTGTTCGCCACCTTCGCGGAGTTATTTCAGGCGAAGCTCCCCGATAATGTGGCAGTGGACAGTTCGAGCCTGCTGGCACTGTTGCGCGGTCAGCCTGCGCCGCCGAGTCGACGCGACTCTCTCGTACATCACTCGGCCGATGGCGAATTCGCAATCCGGCAAGGCAACTGGAAGCTGATCCTTTGTCCCGGTTCTGGCGGCTGGAGTCCGCCCAGTCGTTCGCCTTCGCCTTGGACGCAGGCCAAACCCGATGACTTCACGGGACTGCCTCCGTTTCAGCTGTACAATCTCGTGTCTGACCCGGCCGAGACAAGGAATGTGGCCGCGGCGAATCCCGAAGTCGTTCAGCGGCTCGGTCGGTTGATGCGCACGACGATTGAGCGCGGGCGATCGACTCCGGGAAAGCCGCAAAGCAACGCCGAAGGCGATTGGCCGCAGCTCGCATGGTTCAAAGAGTTCCCCTGAAGGAATTCCCTGAGAAGGCGTTGTCTCGAAGCCGCACCGAAAGTGGCGCTAAAGGGACAGGTTGATCGTGGCGAGCGGTGGATCGGATAGGGACAGGTTAATTTTGGGTTCGACGCATCCGCCGGGCGAATTCAGTGGATCGGAAAGGGACAGGTTAAATGGCCGACCACGTTCCCCCGATTGAATTGGGGAAGGCGCTCTGCGCGTGGGCGACCGCCGGAACGCGTTCCTGTGGCGTCAGCGGATTCGGGCTCTGCGAGCAACACGTCTCCCGTGAAATGTCTAATGAGCCTGTCCCTTACTGGAAAGTTGACCCGAAAAGTCGAATTAGCCTGTCCCTTAAACGGCAGGCCGCCGAGGTGCGGCACATGCAGGCGAGTCGATAGGGACGGGCAAATTGTGGCCGTGCTCCTCCCCGATGGGACCGAGAGGTAATCCATCCCGGGAATCGTGGTCGGAACGCAACCGGGTTGCGTCAGCCGGAATTTGCTGATCAACCTGTCCCTTATCGAATGGCTGATCAACCTGTCCCTTATCGCATGCCGCGTCGACCGACCACAAAGCGACGCATCGATGGCACGGCCCGCGGCGATGTGGCTTCCACCCCATGCCGGAACCGAGCCCGCTGTATCCCTGCTCCGTCCGACACCTTCCTATTTCGTCAGGAGCACGGCGGTTTCGTCCGATGATACCGAAAGCATCCCGCGGGCATCGACGACAAATACATCGCGATGGCCGGCGCATTGCACCGTGATGCGCGTCAGAGCAGCGTTTTCCTCCATCGAAACTGAAGTTACCATCGGCTCCTGGCCCGTGCGCACCGGCTCGAGGGTCGCAGCGAAACGCGCCCATGAGCCGCGGCGCGTCACCATCGCCAACGGCACGCGCTCGAGCACCGAGCCGCCCACGCCGTCTCCCGTCCTTACCTCGCTGCCGCCGGCCGCCGCCAAGGTGAGATGGGTCGTCACCCCTTCATCGACGAAACGCACGCGCACGGCATCATCCGTCATGCCGCAGCGCACGCGCTCGATGTATTTCCATCCCGGCTGCTCCTCGCCCGCGGGTTCGCTCGCGTCAGCGAAATCACCCACCGCGGCCGAACCGCGGCTGTGATAAAGCCAGTCGAAACGGTGCTCCTGCGATGAGTCGAGTTCATCGTAAACCAGCAGATACGACGGCGCGAGAACGAGCACGCGCCGGTTTGCGACGCCGGGATAGGCATCGTCGCAGCGGGCAACCACCGCCGCCCAGGACGCATTTGCGGCATAGCTTTCCAGTTTTCCGGTGGCCGGCTTCTGTGACACACCGTCAACAACCACTGCATTGTGACCAATCGTCGCCTTGTACCAATGCTGATGGATCGGGAGCCGGTACGCCTGGCTGCGAGCGCGCCCCGGATCCACGCCCAATTCGCGTTTAAATCCAAAAAAGACGAAACTCAACTTGTCGAAATGCCCGTGGGAGCCGCCGTACGGACCAAACGTGAGCGCCGCGACCAGACCGGGTTCGCCCCTCGTCCGCAGAATGGCATGCCCCGCACCGGGAAACAGCCCGCTCTCCTGCGCCGGCACGAGTCGCGGGCCCTCAGACGTCACGCGACCCGCCATCACCGAATCCCAGGTGGGCTCCGCCGGCAGCAGCGCCAAGAGCGCCGCGTCACCATAAGCCTGATACGCGGACTCAAACAGACGTCCCGAGCGCTCGAGCCGCGTACCGGAATCGTCGCCCAACCGAGGCAGCGACCCATCCGGCATTGCGTACGCCACTGGAAGATAAAACATCTTCTTGAGCACCGGGTCTCTCCAAAGATCGAAACCGAGCCGCCTCGCCGCCTCGGCCGTCTTCACCAGCGCACTGAGCGTGTAGAAGTGATATCCCCAGCTGTTTTCGTACCACATGCCTTCATCAGAGACCGACACCTGCATCTGCCGGCCGAACCCATTCTCCGGGTCTTCCACCGCCCGGCGCACCCACGTTGCGTTCCGCAAGACAGCGCCGCCCCACAGCATCGCCGCGTTGTGCCACGTCTGCCAGTTGCTCTTGCCCGCCTTGTGCTTGGCCAGGTTCTCCAGCATCGGCCTCAGCAACTGTTCACGAATAGCCTCATGATCGTCCGCGGTCAGCGCGGCGGAGTCGTATATAAGATCATAGGCGGGGGCGATGGTCCCCGCCAAGTCGGAGGCTTCGTTCAGCGTCTGTTCAAACAAGTGGCCGCCGGAGCGGCTGGCGGTGGCGCCCGTTCTGAGCTGGGAATCATGATATAAATACGCGCGGTAGCGCTGGGCATACCCGAGGAGCACCGCCCGCGAAAAGGCGGCATACTTCTCCCGCCCCGTCACCGCGTATGCCCAGGCCGCGCCCGCCATGTCATCAAGATTGCGCCGATGCACTCCGGAAAAGAGAACGTCATCATAGGGCGGGCCACTATACACAGTCGCGCACCGCGGACACCTAGGGTGAGTGGCATCCATCGTTTTCAGTCCGATCTGGCACGCGTTGCACTGATACCACGAATTATGCTGGCCACCCCGCACGGGAAACTCCACCGGCCGTTCGATCCGCCGATCGGCGGCCTTCACCACCGCCGACACGACCTCGTGCCCCGCCCCGCCGGCATACGCGGCCCGAAGTCGACCGAGTTCTTCCGGCGTGGCGGCCACGATCGGGTGCAAAGCGCGCCCAAGCAGTTCGAGCACGGCGGCCGGCAACGCAACGGCAGCTGAACCACGCTCCGGCACCTCGGCGGACCGGGCGGAACTGACGCCGGCCAAGAACGCGATCAGCAGAGACGAACCAGCAAACAGACGCGATTTCACGGATGGGAGAAAACCCGGCCGCGCGGGTGCAGGAAAGGCCAATCCGCGGGGGCTCTTGGGTTGCAAGGGAGTTGGCGGTCAATCCGGCCGAAAAATCAGGTGGGACTATTCCGGCTGCCGAGCGGTGCGCGATCCCGTGATGCGCGATTGCCGGCTCGTTGCGAACTTCGCCGGTGAGAGACGCGGCGCTGCTTGGCCGGGAGGCAACTGGTTCGTGATACGCAAAAAAAGCGGCCCGATTTCATGCAACAAATCGCGCCCTTGTTCGTCGAAGCACGACGTGAACGCCTCTCGATCTCCCTTCGCCCGCCTGTCGGCTCTGGTCTTCGCGGGGATTTTGTTCGCGGCGTGCTCGACCTCGCCCCTGTCGCGAATCGATGCCGACCGCGCGCGTTACGAGTCATGGCCGCTCGAGGTGCAGGAGGCCGTGCTTCAAGGCAAGGCGCGCAAAGGGATGACCGCTGAACAGGTGGAGATGGCACTCGGCAAGCCCACCCAGGTCGTCGCGCGCTCCGCGAAGGCGGGCGAGGACGAGGTCTGGATTTACCGCAAGAGCGGCGGCCTCGGTTCGGCCTTGGGCAACACGGGGGTGTCGCTTGGCGGCGGCGTCGGCGGAGTCAGTGTCGGCACGGGCGTTGGCGGCATCCGACGCGGCGAAACCCCGGAGGAGATCGAAGTGGTTTTCGCCAAGGGAGTGGTGGTCCGCAGCGATTCGGACAAATAGCCGGCCAGCAAGCGCCGGGCCGCCCCGCCCAGCAGTTTCGCGACGAGCGAAAAGGTCGCCGGCGTGCCTCTGGACGGGAAATTTCACACCCTGTGCGCGCGTTT
>JBBRCR010000283.1:0-10935 GCA_038204695.1 Opitutales bacterium
TCATCGCACCGGCGGTGGGCTCCAGTTCAAGCAGCCGGCTTGGCGCCGTCTGGAACCAGTTTTCATCGAGGAAATTTTCCGTCCGCCGCGGAAAATGGGCGATGTAGAGCATGTCGTGTTCGACGAGATCATTGAAGAAGTGAGTGCCAAGCGAAACGTCCGGGATCAGCCGTTCGTGCATGGCGACCACTTCGCAAATGACCGACGCGCGGCTGATTTCGGCAAACGAAACCGGGATGCCCAGGGCGGGACTGTGCGTTCCCCAGCGTCCGGGGCCAATCAGCATGAGTCCTCGATCTTCCGCGGGGTGCAGCTGATTCAGCCGCCCAATCAGGCGGGCCACCGCGTAGCGCTCCCGCTCTCGCAACTGCGCGTAGGTATCGCGCACGATGTAGATGATCCGGCTGAGCGGCTGCTCGCGGCTGACACCAATCACCGCTCCGTGGGCGGCGAGCAGACGGGTGGGCGTGCCCTGCATCGGCGCCGTCATTCCCGCGGCTTCGCGCCTGACTTGGAACGTGCGACATTGGAGAAGGTGTATCCGGTAAGTGCCGTCAGCGTGAAAATTCAGCGTGAACTCGATGTCCACCGGGTGATCGTAAGCGCGTTCGAGCACGTCGAGCATCCGCCGCAGATCCGCCGCGACCGGCGTGTCTGTGAGCAACCGGTCGAAGGTGATGCACGGATATCCCTCCGCTTCCGTGGGCGTGAGGTAATAATCCAGCGGAAATTCCGGCCGTTCGGAGATGACCTCGGCCAGCGGCAACGAGACGAAGTTTCCCTCGCGCAGATCGAGACAATCCATCCGCCGCTGCGAGTGATCGCGCACTTCCTCGAAGCTTGCCTCGGGCCGGCGGGCGGGCGCGTTGAGGGCGACGAGGCGGGTGTAGTCGTCGTCGCACCGATCAACCGCTCGTGTGCCCAAACCAAATACAAGCCGCAGCACCCCGGCATGCGGGTCGATGTCGGGGTGCCAGACGAACGGGTTGTACGACAGGCCGACGCCGGCGGCCTGCGGGTAGTAATAGCGGCCGTGGGGAGCGCCGGAGACGCGCATGATGAGCAGCGCCATCCGTTCCTCGCTGTCGAGCAACCCGCGTCGCCGCCGGTAACGCAGCGCCTCCTCATCGAGGATGCTGGCGTAGACGCGGCGCACGGCATCGAGCAGCGCCTGCATCCGCTCCTCGCGCGTGCCGCGATTCACGACAAACACGCTTTCGTATTTGCCGGAAAAGGCGTTGCCGCGCGCATCCTCCAAAATGGAACTCGACCGCACGATGTAGGGCGATTCGCCGAAATAATCGATCAGCCCATGGAACTGCTCGAGGATGTTTTCGGGAAAACGGCCGGCCAGAATGCGCGTGCGGCCCTCCGAGAGTCCCTGCAAAAAGGTCTCGGTGTTCTTTTGCTGCTCCCGCAGCCACCAGACTCCGTTTTGGACGAGGAAGGTGATGAACACCTCCGCGCCGACGAAGAACGAGTCATGCGCCTCCAGCCGGCCCGCGAGATCGGGATCGTGTTCGCGCAGGATCGCGCGCGCGACCACCATCCCGAGGGCCTTGCCGCCGACCGAGCCGATGCCGATCATCCGGTCGCGAATCGCCAGAAAATCATCCAACGTGAGATAGCGTTCAACGAGCGGCGCGATGCCGGAGCGGTGGACGCGCAGGGCCCAACGCACCCGGCGAAGCGTGTCGGCATTGCGCTCGGGATCACCGATGCCTTCGCGCCACTCCTGGGCCGTGCGCTGCGCCTCGTTGAACAGCCGCCGCCAGTGTCCGATCCGCCGGTCGGTCTGCAACCGCGGCCACTGCGTGCGGGAGAGAATCTGCGCGAGGACCGCGCTGTCCCGCACCGGCAGGAACGCGGCGTCATGGCGCACATGAATCGTGTTCATCGCCTCGCGCGAGCGGTGCTGCACCTTCACGGGGCGCACGTAGAGCCGGCCATCCAGCCGGAACACATCGAGCATGAACTGAGTCGTCTTGCGAATCGCCTCCATCGCGTAGCTCGAGTGCCGATCCCGCATCAAAGCGAAGTAAGTGACCGTATCCAAATCGCGGAGTCGCGGACAGGTCAGAAGGAAAAAATTGCCGAGGCTTTGGTCGGAGCCCCACGTGTCGGCGAGATGCGTGAGACAATCAAAAACATACATCGCGCCCCGGCCGGCCTTTTCGATGGCGGCATGGATGTGCCGTACGAAGGGTTCGAATCCCGTGGCGCAATCGAACTGGTGCGTCTCCGTCGCGATGCCCTCCGGAAGGAGCGCCGCGTGCTCCGCGAAGCGGAAATATACCAGGTGCCGGCCGGCTGCATGGGCGGCCGCCGCGTACGGCGCGATCAACTCACGATAGTCATCGATGGACCCGACCTCCCACACGATGTTGTCGCCCGGTTCGATGCCGTGCAGGACGCGGTCCAAACCCGGCAAGCCGGTGGTGACGGCCGTCTGCGCGTTCGCGTGGGAGGCTTTGGATCGGTTTGGCATGAGAGCAGTGGTGGGGTCCGCTTGATTTCGACCGCAGCATTATTCGTTCGTAAAGGACTATCGCCTGGAACGGCGGCTTTCCCGCCCCCGAATCCCGGACCACGCCCGCAAACGGCGGTGGAAAAGCCGCCGTTCCGGAAACGCGAGCGTGCGGGCCCAATCCTGCGGGCCACCCAGGATCGACTCCGCCGCACGCGCAAACCCACCGGTTCCACCGTCAACCTGCATTGCCCGGATGAGGCGCCGGTCTCGCTCTCCGCCTACACGAGGCCCTGGTCGAGCATCGCGTCGGCTACCTTCGTGAAGCCGGCGATGTTGGCGCCCAGCACATAATTGCCGGGGGCGCCATATTCCTGGGCGGTCGCACAGCAGTTGGCATGGATATCGACCATGATCCGGTGCAATCGCTGGTCGACCTCTTCACGCGACCAGCTGAGCCGCATCGAATTTTGCGACATCTCGAGCCCGGACGTGGCGACGCCGCCCGCGTTGGCCGCCTTGCCGGGCCCATAGAGGATTTTTGCGGCGAGATAGGCGTCCACCGCCTCTGGCGTGGAGGGCATGTTCGCGCCCTCGGAAACGAGGATGCAGCCGTTCTTCAGCAGGGCGGCGGCATCAGTGCCGTCGATTTCGTTTTGCGTGGCGCTCGGAAACGCGCAGTTGCATGGCACGGACCAGGGCCGCTGGCCCGCGAGGTAGGAGCCGCCAAACTTCTCGGTGTACTCGCGGATCCGGCCGCGGCGCACGTTCTTGAGTTGCATCACCCACGCGAGTTTTTCCGCATCGATGCCGGCCGGATCGTGAATCGTGCCTTCGGAGTCGGAGAGCGTCACTGCCTTCGCCCCGAGCTGGAGCAGTTTCTCGATCGTGTACTGCGCAACATTGCCGGACCCGGACACCGTGCATACCTTGCCACTGAGGCTGTCGTTGCGCGTCTTCAGCATTTCCTCGGCGAAGTAGACGGCGCCATAGCCCGTCGCTTCCGGGCGGATGAGCGAACCACCCCACTTGAGTCCCTTGCCCGTCAACACCCCGGAGAATTCGTTCCGCAACCGCTTGTACTGGCCGAACAGGAACCCGATTTCACGACCGCCCACCCCGATGTCGCCGGCTGGCACATCTGTATCCGGACCGATGTGACGGAACAGCTCGGTCATGAAGCTCTGGCAGAAGCGCATCACCTCGGCGTCGGACTTGCCCTTGGGATCGAAATCCGAGCCGCCCTTGGCGCCACCCATGGGCAACGTGGTGAGGGCGTTCTTGAACGTCTGCTCGAAGCCGAGGAATTTCAGGATGCCGAGATTGACGCTCGGATGAAATCGCAGCCCTCCTTTGTACGGTCCGATCGCGCTGTTGTACTGCACCCGGAAACCGCGGTTCACCTGCACCCGGCCCAGGTCATCCTGCCACGCCACGCGAAAAACGATCTGGCGCTCGGGTTCGACGATCCGCTCGAGCATGCGGGCGTCGCGATATTTACGATGCCTCTCGACCATGGGATCGAGGGAGGCGAGCACTTCGTGCGCAGCCTGGAGAAACTCCGGCTCACCGGCATTCCGGCGGCCGACGATATCAAGCACCTCAACGATATAGGCGTTCATGCAAAAAAATGGGGCTTTGGTTCTGCCACGCCACCGCATCAGCGGTGAACATTGAACCAAAAAAAGCTGGACGAGTTCGCACGTTCGGAAAGCCGCGCAGCGACGACAACGCGCAAACGTTGCCGCCGCATGGATCTTCCTGCGGCTACTGACGCGGAGCAGCGATCGTAATCAGAACGGCCCGCATCCCACCACGTCGCTGTGGCGACTCGTCGTTCACCCACTCGTGACATGATGCTGCGCGCCACCCGCGACCATGAGCAAGATGGCGCCAAGTGAAGATGAATAGGCGCTGCGGTCGCCTAACTGTCACCGCCGTTGCCGACGTCCTTCATCCTGCCGCCGAGGAAGCTTTCATACGCGGTGAGGTCGAGCAGGCCGTTGCCGCTGAGGTTGAAAAGAATGACGCGCTTCTTTCCTTCCTCCCGACACCGGATCGCCTCGTCGACGGCGGCGGCAATCGCGTGTGCTGACTCGGGCGCGGGCAGTAATCCTTCGGTGCGGGCGAAGAGGACGCCGGCTTCGAATACCTTCAACTGCTGATACGCGACCGCTTCGATCAAGCCGAGCTTCAGGCAATGGCTCACCATCGGCGCCATGCCGTGATACCGCAGTCCGCCAGCATGAATACTCGGCGGCATGAACTGATGGCCCAGGGTGTACATCATCAGCAGCGGCGTCGTTTCAGCGACGTCGCCGAAGTCGTAACGCAGTTCACCCTTGGTGAGCGACGGACACGACGCCGGCTCGACCGCGACGATGCGGTATTTCTTTCCTTCGGTGATTTTCCGCCGCACGAAGGGGAATGCGATTCCGGCGAAGTTGCTGCCGCCGCCGGCGCATCCAAGGATGATGTCCGGTTCCTCGCCCGCCATTTCCATCTGCCGAATGGTCTCGAGTCCGATGACCGACTGGTGGAGGCAGACGTGGTTGAGCACGCTGCCGAGCGCGTACTTGGTGTTCGGGGTTTTGACCGTATCCTCGATCGCTTCGCTGATCGCGAGTCCCAGGCTGCCGTTGCTGTGCGGATCGGCGGCCAGCATCTTGCGGCCAAACTCGGTGTGCTCGCTCGGGCTGGGATGGACCGTCGCCCCGTACGCCTGCATGAGCAGCTTGCGGTAAGGTTTCTGGTGGAAGCTCACCTTCACCATGTAGACCGTGCATTCCAGACCAAACACGCGGCATGCCATGGCGAGCGAGGAACCCCACTGGCCGGCGCCCGTCTCCGTCGCGAGCCGTTTCGTACCGGCGAGCTTGTTGTAGTACGCCTGCGGGATCGCGGTGTTGGGCTTGTGGCTGCCCGCAGGACTGACGCCCTCGTACTTGTAATAAATATGGGCCGGCGTCTGCAGCGCTTTCTCGAGTCGCACGGCGCGCAACAGTGGGGTGGGGCGGTACAAAGCGTACACGTCCTGCACCTCTTGGGGGATTTCAATCGCCCGCTCGGCGCTCATTTCCTGCGCCACGAGATTTTCCGGAAAGATCGCCGTCATCAGATCCGGAGTTACGGGTTCACGCGTGCCGGGGTGGAGCGGCGGCGGCAACGGCTCCGGAAAGTCCGCGAGCAAGTTATACCAGTGCGTGGGCATTTCGCCCGCGCCGAGCAGGAATTGGATTGGCTGGCTCATGTATGAGGGGGATGAAGCGTACGCCCGCGCCAGCCGGGTGGCGCGCCGGTCGGCCGGGTGGCGTAGGGCCATCGGTCGGAGCGGCAACCAGCGGGAGCGGAACGAAAGGGAAGGGCGCGCACGACGGGCGGTGCGCTGCGCCTTGGGTAGGCGGGCCCCGCGCGACGAACGGGAACAACGTGCGAGCGCGGAAAAGCTGGGGAGCGGCGGGTGACGCCGTGGAACTGCGCGCGAAAGAAACGAGTCGGGCGACGCCTGACAAACGAAAACGACGCCAATCGATTCACACGTCAGCCAAGTCCGCGAGCCGGGAAATTTCACACCCTGTGCGCGCGTTTTCGCCCGTAGCGCCAGTCTCCGACTGGCGGGACGCCTGTAAAAGACCGGCGCCACTCCCTGCGGCTGCCCCAGCGTGTGGGATGTTAGTCATAGGAGCTGTGAATTTTCCGGGCTAGTCATGAGGCGGCGGACGCCGAACTGAAAGATCCGCGCCTACCGCTTCGAATTTGCCGCGGCCGGAACCTCGCGACTCGATCCAGCGAGAAAATCCCTCGGCCTCAACGTGTGCACGGATCCAATGATCAAGTCCTCTGTTTGCTCCGTGAGCCGCGTCGGCAGGTCGTAGTAAATCATGGCCTTTCCGCCTTCTTAACCGCCTTCCCGCCAGATGCGCCTCGAATAGCACGGGACGGCGTTCGCATAAGCGGTCACCCACAGACGAGTGGCTGGCGCAGCGGAGCGAGCCTTTGGTTTAATACTGCGGTGACGGCAGTCGCGATCGTTCGACCGTGTTGTTGCGCGAGTTCAACACCCAGTCGCGGCGCCGGATTGGAATCCGCACCGCACCCGATGACCGTGATGGCCACGGCGCCCGGATGCGCGACTTCGAGATACTCCTGCGCGTAGCCGGCCCAATCACCGCAAATCTGATTCGGCTCCGGTCCTCGGTTTTGCGCGCGAGGTATCCGCTGAGGCGAATCGGGTAATCGGGTGTAATATCGATTTTCGCCACCCCGACCGCGAAATGTGTTTCCGCCGCCGCCAACCGCGGTGACGCGAACGCGAGCAGTGCGGCGCACCATGCGTTCACCACTGGCTGTTTGAGGGTTCGTCGCATGCGCTCGTGGATCGGTGAAGCGATCGCGTGCGTTTGTGATGATACGACGGCCGGGTGTCGCGCAGAATCGCGCCCGATTGACCGCGCCGAACCGCGGGTACCGGCGTCCGAAGAGGGAGTCCGGTTGCTCGACCGCGGATGACACGGACGCGCCCGCCGCCTTCTGCCGGCGGCGACACTCCGCGCCGCTCACCGAATCGCGGGATTGGCGAACACCGTCGTGTTCAGCTGCGCGTTATCATGCGATGAGACCGCGAGTCCGACGTAAACCGACGCGTTTAGCGCCACATCGTACGCCATCACCTGGCTCCAGTTCACGCCGTTGCTCGACTCGAACGCGGTGATTCGACCGCCCGCGCGGACCAGTCTCACCCAATACGGTGTGGTCACCCACCAGGAACCACGATTCGAGACGGTCGTTCCGCCCGCCACCGGCCGCGCCTGCACTGCCACGCCATTTTGCGGTGTCAGGAAAGCAAATACGTTGCGGCCATTCGCGGCCAGCGACTCCCGAATCATCACGCCGGCCTTGGCCCATCCATTGGTATTGGTTATCGAGGAAACCTGGGCTTCGACCACGCAGTCGCCGGCGATCGGCTGATAAACAAATCGGAACGTATCGGCGGTGCCCCACACATCGCTGCCGGACCCGCGCACCGTCACGGTGTTTCCGCTCGTACTGTTCGAGCCCGCGATGCCCACAGCACCTATGTCGGCCTGCGACCATCCGCTCGACGTGCCACCCGACAATGTCATCGCCGCCGCCACGTTCGAATACGCGGAAACTTCCGTCCCGGCGACGGCACGAACACGGTAATAGTAAGTCGTCGACGCGCTGCGGCCCGTGTCGGAATAGCGAACCACGTTTGCGCCCGTGAGCACCACCACCGTGTAGTTCACCAGGTCCGTGGATCGCTCGAGTTGAAAACCGGTTTCGTTGCTGGAATTGTCCGCCCAACCCAGGTCGATCTGGCTCGACGAAACCGCACTCGCAGTGAGTGCGCTTGGCGCCGTCGGCGCGGCGGGCGGCGGAGGGGTCGTGCTGCCGCCACCCGAAAGCGCAATCTGATCGAAGTTCGCCGTGCACAGTGCGCCGTCGTTGTGGCTGGTGACCGCAAGCCCCACGTAAATCGTCGAGGGAAGGTTCAGCGTGACGGTGCCAACCTGTGACCATGAGGATCCATTGGTGGATTCGTAGCCGGTGATGGTCGAGCCGGACCGGACGAGTCGGACCCAGCGGGGCACGGTTCCGCCCCACGCGCCGGCGATGGAACTGCTCGCGCCGCCCGTTGTGGAGCGGTATTGCAGGGCCGCGCCATTGCCGGCGGAAACACACATGAGCGCGTGGCGCGAACTGGCGCCGAGAGTTTCGCGGAACATGACGCCGGCCTTTGCCCACCCGTGTGTGTAGGTCAGGCTCGCTAAGCGTGCGATGATTTCGCCGTCGCCGGTCCAGCTTTGATAGCGGTAACGGAATTCGTCCGCTCCATCCCAAATATCCGCGCCCGAGCCGGTGAGAGCGACGGTGCCGCCGGATTCGCTCACGCTCCCGGCCACCGCGACGGAGCCGATATCGCTCGATTGCCAGGTGCCCGATGGCGGTGGCAGACTCGCTGCCGCGGTGGTCGCGCTGGCCGTGTTGGAAAAAGTCGAGGTGGTCGAATCCTTGACCGCGCGCACGCGGAAATAGTATGTCGTCGAGACGTTCAGTCCGCCTGCGGTTGTCGTGGTGGCGTTGGCACCGACGGATCCAGCGGCGGCGAAATTCACATTATCCGTGGAGCGTTGGATCTCGAATCCGGTTTCCGATGACGAGTTGTCGGTCCACGCGAGGTTGATGGTCGACGACGATGCGGTCGTGGCGGTCAACCCGCTTGGTGCGGCGGGAGCCGCGGGCGGGGGAGGGGGAGGGGGCGTGGACCCGGACGCGAGCGCCGCGGCGACGTTTAGCCGGCCGTTGGTCCTGGTCCGGCCGTTCAGCGAAGAAAGCGGATCGACCGTCGAAAGAACCCGCTGGAGAATCTGTTGGTGTGTCTCGCTGGGGAAACGCGTCCACAGCAGCGCGCATGCGCCCGCCACATGTGGGGCGGCCATCGAGGTGCCTTCGTAATAGCGGTAGCCGCGATCGGTGTCGGCCCAGGTTGAGAAAACGGGTGAGCCTGGCGCACCCAAATGCACGCTCGTGGCGCCGTAGTTGGAATAGCCGGCGCGCTCGTCGAGGCGATTGGTCGCGGCGACGGCCACGATGTTGTCGAACGTGTAGCTCGCTGGATACAGCGGCGTCAGGTCGTTGTTGTTGTTATCGTTTCCGGCGGCGGCCGTGACGATGATTCCGGCAGCACGCAGCGCGGCCATCGCGTCGCGAAACGCGGTTGAGTTGAAGGCGTAGTTCCCCCAACTCGCCGTGACGATCCTGGCGCCATTCCGCCGGGCGTAATCGAGCGCGGTGATGGCGTCGGAAACGCTGTAATTCCCATCCGCGTCGATGAACTTCACCGCCATCAGCTTCACCCGCCAGGCGATGCCCGCGATGCCGACAGAATTATTGCCAACGGCTCCGACGATGCCGGCGACATGCGTGCCGTGGCCCCAATCATCGTTTGGGTTGCCGCTGCCGGTGAGGACGTTGGCTCCATGGACATCGTCGACGTAGCCGTTGCCATCGTCGTCCACGCCATTGGTGCGTTTGTCGCGTCCCCAGGAATCGAGTCCATTTTCCCCCGGATTCACCCACATGTTGGGCGCGAGATCCTCATGCGTGTAGCGGATGCCGGTGTCGACGATTGCCACGATGATATTCGGCGCCTCCCGTTGGATGTCCCAGGCGGCCTCGGCCATGACGTCGGCTCCAACCACTCCGCCATAAATTCCCGTGTTGTGGAGATTCCACTGGTCCCGGTTCTGATAATGGAAATCGTTCGGCGAAAAAAGCGGGCGGAGTAGAAAGTCCGGTTCGGCATACTCCACCAATCCGCTGCGTCGAAAGGCAGCGAGTGCCTTCTCAATACTGAGGCCGCGAGGCAGCTTGACCACGTCGCCGCCGCGAGCATGGACAAATTTTCGCGTGACGGCCGTGCCCATGTTCGCATGCAACCGCTGGACGGCGCCCGGATTCGCTTTGTCCGCCATTCGCACGATGATCCGGTCCTCGCGAAAGCCGGCAGGGGCCGCCACGCCCGGCTTGAGCGCCTGCGCCGCCGGGAGCATCGCCGTTACGAGCAGCAGCCAGCAGGCTGCGAGGCTGCTTCGACAAACACCCGTCCACCGCGCAAAATCATGAAGCATGCTTGATTTAAGCGCATCCGGGCTCGTCTGACGTGGGGGTATAGCCCCCATTTGTGAGTACCACGACCCGCGGGACGGATGGGTGCCTCGCCTACCTGCCGATGGGTGACATTGGCAAAAAGTGCGCAGCCGGTGATCGGATCATTAGTGGCCGCCAGCAAGTGATCGGGTCGTTAGTGGCTGCGAGCGCCAGCGAGTGGATTGGGTCTTCTCCGTCTTCCATGTCTTCCCCGTCTTATGCGTCTTCCCCGCCCACTCGTTGGCGCTCGCCGCCACGGCTCCGGTCGCAGCTACGCCCTTTCGAACTGTCGCGCGAACGCGGAGGTCGGCGGCGTTGTATTTGGCGGCAGCCAGATCCGCACCTTCGTGCCGCGCCCCACTTCCGAGTCGATCCAGAGCCGGCCACCAAACTGTTTGGTGACCAGGGCGGCTTTCGTCAGCCCGTAGCCTCCACCCATCGTGCGCCGGTCGGCCACATTGCGGGCCCGGCGCCCACCCTGGAACACGTCCAAAATCTCATCGGAGGGTATGCCGCGGCCGGTGTCCTGCACCACGCAGCGCAGGCCTTCCGGGCCGGAGTGGACCGCCGCCAGGATCTGGCCGCCGGGCGCGGTGTACTTCCGCGCATTCGCGATCAGGTCGCGTATCACATCTTTGAACACCGACGGCATCTGCAACGTCGTGCCGCGCGCACTCTGAAAATTCAGGTCGATGAAGTAGTCGGTGGGTTGCTGCAGCGCCAGGTTGTACACGATGCGATGGCCGCCCAGCGCGTTTTGCTCGAGCGCCCGCAGGAATTCCTGAAAATCCGCCTCC